>CAJMXB010000019.1 GCA_905219705.1 Oscillospiraceae bacterium
GGGCATAGCTCATCTGGTAGAGCGCCACCTTGCCAAGGTGGAGGTAGCGAGTTCGAGCCTCGTTGCCCGCTCCAAAAAAACAGGTCATCCCTTATGGGATNACCTGTTTTTCTTTCGTGCTTTTACACCTGCGTGGGGCCGGGATCGGCATCAGCGAAGGTTCGCATAGCCTCCTCGGTCTCCTCCCGCCGCTCCTCGATGGCCTCCTTGAGGAGCATATCCTTCACCTTCATCAGGCGAATGGTGCTGGAGCGCTCATTTTCGTCCAGCTTCATGGTGATATACTTGATGGTCTCCTCCATCTGGGGGATCTTCACATATTCCAGCGCGTTGACCCGGCGGCGGGTCTTCTCGATCTCCTGGGCCAAAGGCTGGGAGGTCTTTTCGATCTCCGCCAGGCGGAGCATATCCCGGAAGACCTCGCCCAGAGCCTCCACCGCGTCGTCCAGCTCGCCGCTGGTGGCGGCAAAGCCGTAGGGNGCGNCGGAGCCCTCCGCGCTCCCGGTGGTGTGGAAGGTATAGACGGGCACATTGACGCTCATAACGTTCTGGAAGCCCATTTCCAGGCAGACTGACTCCCTGGGGTAGAGGATGGCCTGCTCCAGCATTTCCGGGGACATGACCGCCGATGCGGCGGCAAAGGCGGTGTTGGCCCGGGTCAGGCCCTCCTCCACCTTCCGGCGCAGGGTGCGGTTCTCCCGCACCACGTCCATGAACTGCTTNATCAGCTCGTCCCGCTTGTCCTTGAGGAGCTTGTGGCCCCGGCTGGCGGTGCGCAGCCGCCCCTTGAGCCGGGTCAGCTCCATGCGGGTGGGATTCACGTTCAAAGCGGGCATGGTTTAGTCCTCCTTTTTGAGCCGGTCATCCCTTAGCGGCTTCGCCGCTGGGGAGGTAGGCGTCAATGAACTCCGTCTTGATCCGCTTCAGCTCCGCCCTGGGCAGGATGCTCAGCAGCTCCCAGCCCAAGGTCAGAGTCTCTTCAATGGAGCGGTTTTCGTCGGGGCCCTGGGAGACATAGCGCTGCTCGAACTGGTNGGCAAACTTGGCGTAGAGAAGGTCGGTGGGGCTGAGAGCCGCCTCGCCCAGGATGCTCATCAGCTCCTTGTTCTCCTTACCGGTGGAGTAGGCGGCGAAGAGCTGGTTGNGTACGCCGGAGTNGTCGGCCNGGGTCTTGCCCTCGCCGATGCCCTTGTCCTTCAGNCGGCTCAGGGAGGGCAGCACGTCGATGGGGGGATTGACGCCCCTGCGGAACAGCTCCCGGCTCAGAATGATCTGCCCCTCGGTGATATAGCCCGTCAGGTCGGGGATGGGGTGGGTCTTGTCGTCCTCGGGCATGGTGAGGATGGGGATCATGGTGATGGAACCCGCCTTGCCCAGCTGCCGGCCCGCCCGCTCATACATGGTGGCCAGGTCGGTGTAGAGATAGCCGGGGTAGCCCCGGCGGCCGGGCACTTCCTTCTTGGCCGCGGAGATCTCCCGCAGGGCCTCGGCATAGTTGGTAATGTCGGTGAGGATGACCAGCACGTGCATGTTCTTCTCAAAGGCCAGGTATTCCGCGGCGGTGAGGGCCATCCGGGGGGTGGCGNTCCGTTCCACGGCGGGATCATTGGCCAGGTTGGTAAAGAGCACGGTGCGGTCGATGGCGCCGGTGCGGCGGAACTCCTCCACGAAGAAGTTGGNCTCCTCAAAGGTGNTGCCGATGGNGGCNAAGACCACGGCGAAGTTGGCCCCCTCGTCCCCCAGCACTTTGGCCTGCCGGGCGATCTGGGCCGCCAGAGCGGCGTGGGGCAGGCCGGAGCCGGAGAAGATGGGCAGCTTCTGGCCGCGCACCAGGGTGTTCAGACCGTCGATGGCGGAGATGCCGGTCTGGATAAACTCGTTGGGATAGTCCCGGGCAGCGGGGTTCATGGGCAGGCCGTTGATGTCCCGGTACTCGTCGGGCAGGATATCAGGGCCGCCGTCGATGGGCGCTCCCATGCCGTTGAAGACCCGGCCCAGCATCTCGGAGGACACGCCCAGCTGAAGAGGGTGGCCCAAAAAGCGCACCTTGGAGTCGGCCAGGTTGATGCCGGCAGAGGGCTCGANGAGCTGGACGACGGCNTTTTCGCCGTTGACCTCCAGCACCTTGCAGTGGCGGATGTCGCCATTGGGCAGCTCGATCTCTCCCAGCTCGTCGTAGGTGACGCCCTGCACCTTGCGCACCATCATCAGGGGGCCGTTGACCTCCTGAATGGTCTTGTATTCACGAATCATGCGTCCTCGCCTCCCTTCACCACGGCCTGGTCGATCTGCTCGGTCATCTCACGGGCCATGTCGGCGTAAACCGTGGGGAACGCCTCGTCGGGCACCGTTTTGGCCCGGCCCATCTTCTCCCGGAAGGGGATCNCGAACAGGTCGGTCACCCGGGCCCCCTTGGCGATGGCGGAACGGCAGAGCTNGTCGTAGTCCAGGATCATCTGGAGCATCTTGTCCTGACGCTCGTAGCTGGAATACCAGTCCACCTCCAAAAAGCCGTTTTGCTGCAGGAAATCCTCCCGGAGCATCTTGGCGGTCTCCAGGGTGAGCTGGTCGCCCGGGGACAGGGAGTCCTTGCCCACCAGCTGGACGATCTCATTGAGGTTGGCCTCCTCCTGAAGGATAGCCATGGCCTTGTCCCGGTTCTGCATGAACTGGGGCCCCAGGTTCTCGTCGTACCAACTCTTCAGGGAGTCCAGGTACAGGGAGTAGGAGTTGAGCCAGTTGATGGCGGGGAAGTGCCGCCGGTAGGCCAGAGAGGCGTCCAGAGCCCAGAAGACCTTGANGATGCGCATGGTGGCCTGGCTCACCGGCTCAGAGAGGTCGCCGCCGGGAGGAGACACGGCGCCCACGGCGGTGAGGGAGCCCCGGCGCGCGNCGTCGGAGCCCATGCACTCCACTACGCCGGCGCGTTCGTAGAACTGGCTCAGGCGGGAGGACAGGTTGGCGGGGTAGCCCTCCTCGCCGGGCATCTCCTCCAACCGGCCGGACATCTCCCGGAGCGCCTCGGCCCAGCGGGAGGTGGAGTCGGCGATGACGGCCACGTCGTAGCCCATATCCCGGAAATACTCGGCAATGGTGATGCCGGTGTAGATGGACGCCTCCCGGGCGGCCACGGGCATATCGGAGGTGTTGGCGATGAGCACCGTGCGTTTCATCAGCGGCTCGCCGTTGCGGGGATCCACCAGCTCGGGGAACTCCCGGAGCACGTCGGTCATCTCATTGCCGCGCTCGCCGCAGCCGATGTAGATGACGATATCCACATCAGACCACTTGGCCAGAGCGTGCTGCATCACCGTCTTGCCGGAGCCGAAGGGCCCGGGGATAGCGGCGGTGCCGCCCTTGGCCACGGGGAACAGGGCGTCCACGATGCGCTGGCCGGAGAGCAGGGGGGTCTTGGGGGGATACTTGTGCTTATAGGGCCGGCCCACACGCACCGGCCAGGTCTGCATCAGCTTCAGCTCGTGGCGCTCTCCCTTTTCGTCCAGCAGAATACCCACCGGCTCGGTGACGGTGTACTCCCCAGCCTGGATGGAGAGGATCTCGCCCCGCAGGCGGGGGGGCACCATGATCTTGTGGAGGACGGAGACGGTCTCGGGCACAGTGCCGATGACGTCGCCGCCCACCACCTTGTCTCCCGCCTTCACCGTGGGGGTGAAGGCCCACTTTTTCTCCCGGTTCAGGCCGGGCAGCTCGATGCCCCGGGTGATGCTGGCGCCGGCGGCCTTGACGATCTCCTCCAAGGGCCGCTGGATGCCGTCGTAGATGTTCTCGATCATGCCGGGGCCCAGCTCCACGCTGAGGGGGGCGCCGGTGGTGATGACGTCGGCGCCGGGGCCCAGGCCGGAAGTCTCCTCGTAGACCTGGATGGAGGCCGAGTCGCCGTTCATGGTCAGGATCTCGCCAATGAGCCGCTGGGGGCCCACCCGCACCACGTCGGCCATGTTGGCGTCGCTGAGGCCGGTGGCCACCACCAGCGGGCCGGAGACCTTCACAACTTTTCCGCTCAAATTTTCAACCTTCTTTCTTGAAAGGTATCTTTCCTATAAAAAGCCATATCACGCGCCGCAAGGGGNTNACCGCTCNGTCGCTTTACCCGCAAGGGGCACGCCCCATCCGTAAGGTCGCTTCGCTCCCAACGGCTGGGCAGTCCCTCCGACTCAGCCTGGTCTTCGGGCCGCAGGCNGCCCTACGCTCGNCTTCGCTCCAGNCCAAGCTCCCTCGCAGCCCCTTGCTCCACGCTTACAGAATATCCGCGCCCACGGCCCGTTCCACCGCGGTCTTCACATTTTCCAGGCCGATGCCCAGAGAGCCCTCTTTCCCCGGAATGAGGATGACGGCGGGGGTGAGGGCGTCTTTATACCGGGCGATCTCAGGGCCCATGTCCTTGGCGTAGCCCTCGGTGAGATAGATGATGGCATAGTTTTCCTTGGCTAGCCGGCGAAGGGTGGCCTTGGCCTGCTCCACATCCTCGGCGGGGAAAACCTCCAGCCCCAGGGCGCGGAAGCCCAGGACGCTGTCCCTNTNGCCCAGAGCGGCGATCTTATACTCAGACATAGCTCTCACGCAGCCTTTCTCGGATGGCCTCGGCCTTCATGCCCGCCTGGCGGCCGGAGAAGATGGTGCGGATGGCGGTGGCCTCCGCCTCCCGGGCACACAGGTAGCCCACCACCGGCTGCTCCCCANAGGCCACCCGCCTGGCCTGGGAGAGGTAGGCGGTGAGGGCGTCGTCGCAGGCGCGCTCAAAGGCGGTGAGGCTGCCGGAGTCGGGGGCGGTAAGGGCCGTGCCCAGTTGGGCCGCGCTCTCCAGCGGGGAGGCGGCAAAGGGCTTGGCCAGCTCCCCACCCTTGGCGGCAGCCACGGCGGCCGGGCAGACGTTCCCGCCCTCCAGCAGGCTCNCCCCCAAAAGCTCGGCTCCGGCGCCCATCCGGGCGCAGCGCACGGCGGCGCGAAGGTTCACCGCGTCCACGCACAGGCGCACATAGCCCTGAAGGAAGGGGCTTCCGCTGTCCTTGGCGGCCTGGGTCATCTCGGCGTAGCAGGCCCGATCCAGGATCAGGTCGGCGCGCTGGGGATCCCGCCGCTCGGTGAGGAGGGCACCCGCCGCCTCCACTGCCTTGCGGAAGACGGGGCTCACGGCGTCCAGGTCNCCCCGGTGATAAGCCTCCGCNAAGGCGTGGGGGTCATACCGCCCACCGGCCATGAGCAGCCGCGCGGCGTCCTCTCCCAGAGCCTCGGCCTTGAGCAGGGCCTTGGCGTTATGGTAGTCGTACTTGATCTGGAACACCTCCACCAGNGCGCGCTGGGGTACGGCGTCCCTCAATTCCTGAAACAACTCCACCCTGGCCTTGGACAGCACGGCGTTGACGGCGGGGGCGGACAGGCCCTCGGGCTCGGCGTAGCCGCACTCGGTGATGACCTTGGCGCACTCCTCGTCGGTTCGGGCCTCCAGCATCCGCTCCCGGCGCTCTCTGGTGAGCAGCCGGTTTTCCATGGCCCGGATCCAGGCGGAGATGGAGAGATAATCGGTATCTTTCAAAGCGTTCTCCTTTCCCGGCGGAGCCGCTCAGGGCCCGTCAAAGAGGATGGCGGCGACCTCCTGCTCCAGTCCGGCGCGGGACAGGCGCACCAAAGTCTCAAAGGCACAGTTGACCTCCACGCCCTCGCCCGCCAGGATAAAGCCGCCCCGGATGGGCCGGGTCTGCTCCGATACGGTGAGCTGTCCGGTGCCCGCCAAAAGGGCGCTGCCGGCGGTGACGACTTTGTCCAGAATGGCCCCGGCGGCAGAGCCGGTAAGCTCGTCAGGGAGCTTAGGGGCCACTTGCTTGGCCAGCTTTTCGTTGGCCCTGGCCACCACCTTTTTGCCCACCTTGTCCCNGTCGGCCTTGGAGAAGAGCACCTCCTCCCGGCCGGTGATGGCGGCCTTGACGCACAGGTCGCTGAGCAAGTCCACATATGTCTCCTCCGGCAGGCTCAACAGCTGCTCCAGGGCCTTGTCGAAGGCCAGGGAGAGCATCTCCTGCTTGGTGGCGAGGATCTGCTTGCGCCCCTCCAGAGCGGCCATGTTTTCCATACGTCTGACCTGCTCGGCGGCGTCCCGCTCCCCCTTTTCCAGAATGGTTTGGGCGAGGGCCTGAGCCTGACGGTCATAGCCGGCCCGGATGGCTTGGGCCTGCGCTTTGGCCTCGGCCAGGAGGCCGTCGGCCTGGGCCTGGGCGTCAGCGGCAATGCGCGCTTTGATTTGATCCAATCCGTTCATATGAAATCCCCTTCCTGTNGGATCAGAACTGCAGGAGCATCAGCATGGAGGCCAACAGGGACAAAATGGCGTAGAACTCCACGATGCCGCACAGCAGAAGGCCCTTGGACCAGTCGTCGGGCTTCTTGGCCAGGATGTTGANGGAGCCGGCGGCCACCCGGCCCTGGGCGATGGCGGAGAGAAGTCCGCCCAGCGCCATGGGCATGCAGGCCACAAAATAGGCCATGCCCTGCTGGGTGGTCATGTTCAGCAGGGCGGTAAAGTCGACGCCCATCAGGCCCATGCGGGCGATGGCGAAGAAGAACACCACCATGCCGTAGAGACCCTGGGTGCCGGGCAGCAGCTGAAGCACCATGACCTTACCGGACTTGGAGGGATCCTCGCTGAGCAGGCCGGTGCCCGCCTCGCCGGCGATGCCGGTGCCCTTGGCGGAGCCGACACAGGAAAGACCGACCGCCAGGCCGGCGCCCAGCAAAGCCAGGGCCAGGCCGCCGATGGAGCCCAGGAAGGTCAGGCTCTGCTGCAGTNGTACCATTNGAGTGAGNTCCATTGTTAGTTCCTCCTTATTGATTGACTATGTCAACATACTGTGTGGAGATATCCAAAGGCTGGAAGGCCCGTCCGCCGTCTTCATAAAACCGGCCGAAGAACTCCAGACACTGAAGGCGCATGTCGTGGACGTAACAGCCCAGGACATTAAGGGCAAAGTTCAGGGCGTTGCCGATCATGGCGATGATGAAAAAGGCCACCACATTTCCCGTCATGGCGCCCNGCTGGTTGAACACCTGGGCCACCACCGCCCCGGCCAGCATCAGGGCCATAAGGCGGGAATAGGACAAAATGTCGCTGAAATAACCGGTGATGTTGTTGTAAAGGGAGCCGCCGATGCCCACCAGCTTTCCCACAAGGCCCTTCTTACCGTAGCCATGGGTGAGAACCAGCAGGATCAGGATGGCGATCAGGGCCGTATTGACGGGGATNACGCCCGCCGCGGCGACGCCCGCCAGGACGAACACCAGGTACCAGGCGCCCTCGCCGNACAGGGCGGCCATCACCTCTCCCTGCTTGATNTTTCGGTACANGCTNACGGCCATGCCCACAAAGATCTNGCACACGCCCAGGATCAGGGAGCCGATGAGCACCGGCACCGCATNATCCAAAGGGGAGNACAGGNCCGGCATCTGGGTAAAGGTGGTGTTGGGGTCGATGAGCATGGCCATCTGGGGCAGCAGGTCGCCGAAAAAGCCGCCGGTCAGGGCCCCCCAGATGAAGGTGCTCACGCCGCACAGGCCCAGCAGGGGCATCATGTGCCGCACGGTGGGGCCCGTGGGCTNCAAGAGCTTGATGGAGAGGATGGACACCAGCATCATTACGATNCCGTAGCCCATGTCCGCCATCANCATCCCGTNGAACAGGATGAAGAAGGGGGCCATCAGGGGATTGGGATCCACCGAGCCGTAAGCGGGCAGAGAATACATCTCTGTGACCATGCTCATGGGGGAGGTGAGCTTGCCGTTTTTCAGCTTCACCGGCACCTGGGGGTACTCCTCCTCCCTGGGGTCGGTGACCTCCCAGGCGTAGGGGAAGCTGTCCAGCAGCGCCTTGACCCGTCCTTCGTCCTCGGCGGGGAACCAGCCGGAGAGGAAGAAGCTCTCCCCCGTGTCCCACAGGCGGCTCTTGGCCTCCTCCCGGCGGACTTCCTGCCGGGCGCGGTCGGNAAAGAGCTTCAAAGCCTGGGCCTGATCCCCGGCCCCGGCGATCTGTTCAGTGAGGGCCTGAGCCTTGGCGTCGTTTTCCTTCAGGGCTTTTTGCAGGCGCAGGTCATTGTCCCCGGCGGTGCCCGTCAGATCCCGGAAGACCGTCCGGGTAAAGCCCCAGCGCTGGAGGACTTCCATGACCTCCCCCTCCACGCTTTTGTGGCACAGCAGGAAGAGATATTGAAGGCCGGCGTCCTTCCCCGCCGGGGTGAGGGCGCAAAGCTGCCCGGCCTGGCCCAGCGCTTCGGCGAGCTCGTCAAGCGACCCGGCGGCGGGGATAGAGCCGAAAAGAGCGCTCACCGCCTGGGTAGAGGCGGTGTCCAGAGGCACGTCCAGCTCCAGCCAGGGCTGCAGCGCGGCGCGCTGGTTTTGGAGCTTGGCCTGCTCAGCGGTCAGGGCGGTGAGCTCCTGCTGAAGGGCACGCAGCTGCCGGGCCATCTCCTCCGTCNTGGCGTAGGCCTCGTCATCAAAGAACTGCCCGNCGCTGACCTCGGGCCGGGGGGTAAGCCCACCCGACTTTTCGCCGCTGTAGCGCTTCNGAAGCTCCAGAGCCTGCCCGCCCAGCTCCNGCCGCNCTNTGGCGGNGGAAAGGGCCGAGGCGTCCGGCCGGCGCAGGGTCTCAAAGAGAGGGTCGCCCGGCTCCGGCGTGGACTCGTCCACCTGCACGCAGCCCAGCCGCTGGAGGCCGTTGAAGATGGCCTCCCGATCGGNCTGAAGGGCGATGAGCCGCAGCCGTTTCATGGTTACGATGGACATTTCAGCCTCTCACGACCTTTCCGACGATCACTTCAGCGGCCTTATCCAGCCTGGCCCGGGAGCGTTCCTTCAGGGCCTGGCAGTCGGTCTCATACTCGGCCAGGATCTGGCGGGTCTTCTCCCCACCGAGGGTCTCAGCCTGGGCCAGTAAGGCCCTGGCCTGATCCTGAGCGGCCTTTTTCGCCTGCTCCAGAGCGGTCTCGCCGTCCCTGCGGGCCTGCTCTACCAGAGCCTTGGCCTCCGTCTGGGCCTGCGCCAGCCGCTCCTTGGCCTGCTGCTCGCTGTCGGCCACCTGCTTGATTGCGTCCATAGACATCGTCTCACCGCCTTTTTGCGTGAAAAATGGTGGATCACATTGGGAATGTTTGCATCATCTATCATACCCGAATGGGGAGTTTAATTCAAGTTCAATTTGCATTTTTACATATTTCTTCATGGACATTTTTGTAGAAAAAGCACAAAACGCCGGTTTCCAAACGGATTGGAAACCAGCGTTTGTCATGGGAAGACGTTTTATCTCACGCCCCGGGCTGGAGGATGCTTCCGCCGCCCAAANGCAGNNAGGAGATGGCAGGGGNTTCGTTTTCATAGGCCGCCGTGGTAAATACCGGCGCGGGCATATCCTCGCCCAGCTGCTCCTGGGACTGGGCATAGGCCCGGGCAGCGGCGGCGTCCTGGGGGCCGGGGAGATAGACCCGGTCGGCATAGAGGCCCACCAGCTCCAGGCTCTGTCCGCTCTCGTCCCCCTCCCCGNCGAACAGACCGGCGGAGACGGANACGGCCAGCTTCACGTCGGGGTAGTCCTCCAGGGCCTGACGCACTTCCTGGCAGAACTCCTCCACTGCGGAGGAGAGGTCTGCGGGATCATACCGCTCTCCCACCACCAGATTGCCCAGATCGCCGTCCAGGGCGGTGGGGAAGCCGGCATAGTCCAGCAAAATTTCGTCAAAGCCAAGCTCCGCCAGCTCCCGGCAGACCCCGGAGACATAGTCCCTGGCGGCGGGCACCCCCACGCTGAGCCAGCGTACGACCTCCTTGTCCCGCCAGTTGCCGATGGGGGAGCGGAGGGCCAGGGTGTTGTTCATTTTGGGGGTCAGGTTGTCCCGGAAGCAGGCCACCCGGGCCACGGTGTAGAGCCCCTCGGTGCCGTTGAGCGTCCGGATGGCCTCGTTCAGGCCGGGCGTGGCGGCGGAGGCCCCGGCGGAGATGGCCTGGGGCAGGTCGGAGACATAGCCCAGAGTGCCCTCGTCATCCTTCATATCGAAGAGGAGGGCGTTGCCTCCGGCCGCCTCCATCTGCGCCTGGGCGGTGCCGTCGGTGAGGGCGCCGCGGGGCAGAGCCACCGGATAGAAAAGAGGCTGCGCGGTGGGCTCCGGCGTGGGTTCCGGGGTGACGATGACCACATCCTGGCTCTGGACAGGGTGGGGGGTAGGCTCAGCCTCCGCCCGCTGAAGGAAGGAGGGCAGGTCAATGTGGGCCTTGCCGTCGTCGCCGTAGTAGACCCGGTCTTGAAGCAGGAAGAAGGCGGCCACGGNCAGGACGAGCACGATGAGCAGGATGACGATGAGGGCCATCAGGACGGTGCGGGTCTTGGAGCGGCCCCGGTACGAGTCATAGCCGTATGTGGATCTCAAACGCCTCAGCTCCTTTTTTCGGAAGTTTCGCGGGATAAGAAATATCACAGCCGAAAACGGCTGTGATATCGTAGGATTTATAACTATAATAGCCGTTCGGGGCCATTATATCACAAAATATTAAATTTGGAAGAGAAAATTTGCTTTTTTCACATTTCTTTCACTTTTTGCTCTTTTTTCCAGCGGCTTCCTCTTCTCCGGCGGTAAGGGCCTTGTCCAGAAGCTGGAGGCCCTCAGCAACGGTTTTCCGCTCCCCGTCGGTGAGCTGGGCGGCGAGCAGCTGGTCGAAGTACTCGTTGACGCCGGCCTCTGCCCGGTCTTGCAGGCGCCGGTATTTCTCCGTGGCCTCCACATAGATCACCCGTCGATCCAGCTCCGAGCGCTTACGCTTGGCCAGCTCCAGCCTCTCCAGCCGGTCGACGACCCCGGAGATGGTGGAATTGGCGCTGCCGGTAAGCTCCGCCAGCTTGCTGATGGGCATGGGGCCCTGATCGTTGAGGGTGCTAAGCGCCAGGGCCTGGGGAAAGGTCAGCTCCAGCTTTCCCAGGTGGGTTCTGAACTGCTGGGAGAGNTGTTGACTCACCCGGAGGTAATACATTAAGATACGATCCATCATAAAACCTTCCTTTTCGCCTGATTCCGGCCTTGAAGGAAGCATATCTCAAAAAAGCCTCTTCCGTCAAGCGGGATAAGAAAGGTTTCACNAAATGTTTCCAAACTGGTCACAATTATCCCGCCGCGGGGGTGAGCATCCGCTGCAGGGTGACGGCCAAGGTCGCCCGGTTGGCGGTGAGCTGGGGGTGGAACCACCCCTCGTCCCCCTGGAGGATGCCCGCGCCCACCGTGTGGCGCACCGCATCGGCGGCCCAGTCAGAGATCTGGTCGGCGTCGGTAAAAAGCCCCAGCGCCCCGGAGGCGATGGACTGCCCGGACAGGGCGGCGTAGCGGTAGAGGAACACGGCCAGCTGTTCCCTGGTGATGTAGTCCTCGCCGCCGAAGGAGCCGTCCTCATAGCCCCCGGCCAGGCCAGTGGCCTTGGCCCAGNCNGCGGCGGTGNCGTACCAGGTGTCCTCCACATCAGGGAAGGACTCTTCGGTGTTGGCTTCCGGCGCGCCGAACAGCCGCNACAGCACCGTTACTACCGTGGCCCTCGTCACCGGCTCGTAGGGGCCGAACTCATTGCCGGAGACGCCGGTCATGGCGCCCAACTCGGTCATTTCCAAAGCGGCCTCGGCAAACCACTCCTCGCCCGTGACGTCCACATATGGGTTCTCAAGAGCCAGAGCGGAAGAGGAGAGGAGATACGCCCCGCATAAAAGGGNGGCAAAAATGCGTTTGAGCTTCATAGCGATCACCTTCTAACGGGAGATATCAATAGGGTACCACGAAATGGGGAAATTGAAAAGTGCTGATGTCAAAATTTGACACAGGAAAAATTTCTCAGGCGCCCAGCAGCTNGGTNNGGCGCTCTTCCTCCCACCGCAGCAGCTTGCCCTCCATGGGCTCCAGCCGTAGCCGCTGGCCGTCGGGCAGCTCCACCGCGGCGGGGCGCTCCCCGGCGTTCACGGCGGCCACGATCCGCTCTGCCCCCAGCCTTCGGAGGAAGGAGACCGTTCTGCCCCGGCACTCCAGCCATTCCAGCTCTCCCCGGCGCAGAGGCGCCAGCTCCCCCCGGGCCTTGCCCAGGGCGGTGAACCAGGCGATCATAGCCTTGTCCTCCCGGCCCCAGGGATAGGTGCGGCGGTTGAAGGGATCCTCAAAGCCCTCCATCCCCGCCTCATCTCCGTAATAGAGGGTGGGAGAGCCGGGGAAGGCGTAGAGGAGCAGAGAGCCCAGCCTCAGCCGCCGGGCGGCCAGGGCGCGCTGCTCCGGGGTCAGTCGGCTGCCTGCCCGCCAGTCCCGGGAGGTGTCGTCCTTCCNNTCGCTTCCCTCTCCCAGCAGGGTGAGAATGCGCAGCGTGTCGTGGGTGCCCAGGGAGTTCATGGCGGAGTAGAAGGCCCAGCGGGGATAATTTTGCCGCTGCCGCTCCATATCGGTCTGGAACCAGGCCCCGTCGCCCCCCAGCAGAAAGCGGATAAGGGCGCTTCGCAGGGGATAGTTCATCACTCCGTCGCAGTGGCCGCCCAGAACGTGATGGCGGCGCACATCATAGGCGATCTTGTTGGAGGCGTCCTCCCACACCTCGCCGATGATGACCGCATCGCCCTTCTCCGCCCGGGCGGCGGTGTGGATGGCGTGTACCACGCTGTCGGGCAGCTCATCCGCCACGTCCAGCCGCCAGCCGTCGGCCCCCGNCCGGAGCCAGGAGCGGATGATGCCGTTTTCCCCCGTGATGTAGGAAAGCCAGCTCTCGCTGTTTTTGTTNGTGGTGGGCAGAGAGTAGATGCCCCACCAGGAGGTGTACCGGTCGGGCCAGCGCTGAAAGCAGAACCAGTCCCGGTAGGGGGAGCTTTCGCTCTGACAGGCGCCGGGGCCGGGATAAAAGCCGTCGCCGTTGAAATATCTGGAGACGAAGGCGGTATGGTTGAACACACCGTCCAGCATTACCCGCATCCCCAGCTTGTGGNCCTTGTGGCACAAGCGGGTAANATCCNCCCCCGTGCCCAGCATGGGGTCGATCTTTTCATAGTCCGCCGCCCNNTAGCGGTNGTTTTCCGGGGCTNCAAAGATGGGGCAGAAGTAGAGGGTCTCCACGCCCAGGGCCTTCAGGTAGGGCAGCTTTTCCGTCACGCCGGGCAGGCTTCCGCCGAAGAAGTCCCGGTTGCGGATCTCCCCCTTTTTGTCGGGCCGGTATTCCGGCTCCTCCTCCCAGCCCTGATGTACCGTTCGCCCGCCCACCATGCCGGCGGGGTCGGGGACGGTGAGGCGGCAGAACCGGTCGGGGAAGATCTGATAGCTGACCCCCTCCCCGAACCAGCTGGGGACGGATTCCCTTCCGTCATAGACCGTGAGCTGGTAAAGCGGCGTATCCACCCCGCTGCCGTCCCACCGCTCCAGGCGGAGGGAATACCAGATGAGACCCACATAGTCCCCCAGCTCCAGATCGGCGGAAAAGAGGTCGTATTCCCCGTCCAGCCCTGTCCAGGGCAGAGACAGCTGGGTGGAGCGGTCTGCGTCGAACTCCCACCGGGCGGTGAGCGTGGCCCGGACAAAAGACCCGGCGCGTTTGGGCCGCAGGGTAAAGCGCACCGAAGTGCCCGAGGGGACGGCCCCATAGGGGGCCTTGTATTTCACGTCGCCGGGGTCGAACCAGTACTGTGTATCGTCAATCTGCAAGGCGTATCACTCTTTCTGCCCAGGCTCGCTCAACGGGCCATGGTATTTTCCACCACCGGGGCGTCCATCACGTCCCGGGNGGAGAAATAGTTGTCCAGGATCTCGGNGGCAATGGCGGCCACCGCGGTACCGGAGCCGCCGTGCTCCACCACGATGGAGATGGCGATCTCCGGGTCGTCGTAAGGGGCGAAGGCCACCAGAATGGCGTGGGCCTCGCTGTTGCGGGAGACCTGGGCGGTTCCCGTCTTGGCGCCCACCTTCACCGGAAGATCTTTGAAGTACCAGGCCACAGAGCCCTCGCTGGCCACCATGCCCATCCCCTGCTTGATGGCGGCCAGGTTATCCTCATCCAGGCCGANNTCGTCCAANACCACCGGCTGGTATTCCTCCACTACCNGGGAGAAGNCATTGGATNTTACGGTCTTCTTCAGATGGGTGGGGTAGTGGTGCCCGCCGTTGACCAGGGTGGAGACATAGTTGGCCAGCTGGATGGGGGTCACCTTNGTGTTGCCCTNGCCGATGGCGGCGTACATGGTGTCCCCCTCATACCAGGGCTGCTCATGGCGCTGGCTGGTCTCCGGGCCGGCCACCTCGCCCGCCTCCTCATAGAGCTCCAGCCCCGTGGTCTTTCCCAAGCCGAAAAGGGAGGCGTACTGGTCGATCTTACTGATGCCCAGCCGAAGGCCGGTCTCGTAGAAAAACACGTTGCAGGAGTCCCGGATGGCCTCGGATACGTTGACCCAGCCGTGGGTGCCGCCGTATTGCCGGTAGTACCAGCACATGGGCTGATCCTCGATGCGCTCGTAGTGCTTGTAACGGCCCGTGTCCTGGATCTTCTCTGTGCGGGTGATAGCGCCCTCCTCCAGCGCGCCTGCCGCCACCGCCATCTTAAAGGTGGAGCCGGGGGCGTAGAGGCCCTGAAGAGCCCGGTTGAGCATGGGCGTCAGGGGATCCTCCGCCAGGTCGTTGTAGTTTTTNCGGTAGGTGGCCGGATCAAAGGAGGNATAGGAGGCGCAGGCCAGCACCCCGCCGGTCATATCGGTGATGNCGCAGGCCGCCCCCTCGGTCTCGTCGGTCATGCCGGGGACATGCCGCTCCAGGGCCTCCTCCACCATCTCCTGAAGGCGGATATCCACCGTCAGCATCAGGTTGTCCCCCGGCTGGGGGGTCTGGACTTCCCCGGTCTCGCTGTTGACGTGCCAGCTCTCCCCCACCACCTTGCCGTTCTGGTTGAGCTCCACATCCTTCACGCCGGGGGTGCCCCGGAGGATGTCTTCAAAGGCCTGCTCCGCACCGTCGATGCCCACGGTGTCGTTCATGGAATAGCCCTTTTCCCGGTAGTAGTCCCAGGTCTCCGCGGTGATGGCTCCCACCTGGCCCAGCAGATGGGCGGCGGAGGCGGTNGCGTATTCCCGGACGGTGACAGTGTCGATCTTNANCCCCGCCAGGCCCCGCTCCTTCACCGCGGTGATGAAGGCGATGTCCACATCCTCGGTGAAAACGTACCCGGTGCGTACCACNTCCTTGGAGCGGAGGGTCAACTCGTAGAGCACTCCCACCAGGGCCCGGCCCTGGGTCTCATCCAGCGACGCATCCACTTCAANATATGTCCGCAGGGCCGCCACGGTCTCCANCGCCGAGGAATCGGCGGTGACGCTGCGCAGCCGCAGGGTCTTGGCCAGCTGGAAAAGCCGGGTGTCCGAGATGTGGACATNCCCCTCCTCGTCCTCCCAGTGGATCTGGAAGGGCTCGTCAGCGGTGAAACGGAAGGGGGGCTTGGCGGTAATGGGCAGGGTGTCGCTCCAGCTCTGCCCCTGCTCGGCGCAGACCTCCAAAAGAGAGAGGAGGGTGGCGTTGCGCTTTTGGGTGTCTCCCATCAGGTTGGCGTCCAGCGTCACCTGATAGCTGGCCCGGTTGGTCACCAGAGGCCGGCCGTAACGGTCTAAGATCTCTCCCCGGGCGGCTTGTACCGTCTCGGTGTTGGCGATCTTCCGGGTGGATTGCTCCCGGTAGTAGGCCCCCTGCACCACCTGCAGATCGTAAAGGGCCCAAACAAAGACGGCCAAAATGGCGCCCAGGATCATCAATACCACCCGGGAGCGGCGCAGGAACTGTTTTCCCTCCATAACGTTCTCCCTCATAGTACGGTGGCCTTGGGCACCCGGCGGAATACCCAGCGAAACAGCAGATAAATAAAGGGCACGAAGCACAGGCTCCACAAAATTTCCTTCCCCGCGACCAAAGCCATGGCCTCCAGAGGTGCGGCGCCATTCAGAAGCCGTGTGCCGATGCGCATGACGTCGATGGCGGCCAGAGCCAGGGCGGAACAGATCAGGCAGCCCACCAGATCCTGCCGCAGGACGTACTGGGCCAGCAGGCCCGTCCCCAGCCCCAGCAGGGCCATGAGAAAGGTCATGGCGCCGGGAAGGCCCTCTAAGGTGACGGCGTCATACAAAACACCCACCGCCAGCCCAAAGCCGGCCCCGGCGGTGGCGCCCTCCAGGGTGGCCACCGCCACGGCGCACAGGGGCAAAAGCATNGGGATCACGCCCCAAAAGGGCAGCCCGGAGAGGAGAAAGGCGTTGATGAACCACACCGGCAGCAGGGCCAGGGCGTACGCCAGCCATTTGATGGTAAAGTCCTTGGTGGTCATGTCCCGGCCTCCTTTCTGTGCGCGGCGCGCCTTAGTCCACCACGTCGAAATCCTTGATGATGAATACCTGCTCCAAGCTCTCCAGCTGGGTGGCGGGAACGAGTACGGCGTAATCGCTCATGCCGCTTGCGTCGGTGCGAACCTCCTCCACATAGCCCACCAGCCNCCGGGAGGGGTAGCTGGCCTTGTCCCCGGAGATAAGGCCGGAGGTGAGGATGGCGTCCCCCGCCAGGAGCTGTACTCCCTCGGGGAGATAGGTCAGCTTCAGCTTCCCGTCGCCCATGAGGGAGAAGTCCCCCTCCAAAATGGCGGCCCCGTCGGTGCGGGAGATGAGCCCGCCCATCTCCAGATCCACGTCCACCACAGTGATGAGGGTGGACCAGTTGAGCCCCACCTGGTCGATGACCCCCACCAGGTTGCCGTACTCATCGATCACGCAGTCCCCCGCGGCCACCTCCTGGGCGGAACCCTTGTTCACCGTGAGGGTGGACGACCAGTTGGAGATCCCCCGGGCGGTGACGGTGGCGGACTCGAGCTGGAAGCTGCGCCGCTTTTCTTTCAGCCCCAGCAGGTTGCGCAGCCGGTCGTTCTCCCGGCTGGCGGCCTCGCCCTCCCGGGCCTGCTCCCGCAGCTGGGCGTTTTCCTGCTTCAGGGCCTCCAGCTCCTCGGCGATGGCCTGGCGCTCAAAGGCGTCGGAGTACACGCCCTCCGTCCAGGTGACAAAGGCGTGGATGCCGTTGCGGAAGGGGGTGGCCACCACCCCGGCCAGGTTGGCGAAGGGGTTGGCAATGCCGCCGAAGGTGAAGGAGACCACCGCCGTGATGAGTCCCAGCAGCAGGGCGATGACCAGGATCAGTATTCCGTTTTGCTTGAGAAAGTCTTTCACAGGCAATTTATCTCCAAACGATATTTTTCAGTCGGCGCGTCATTTTTCTGTTCCGGTGAGACAGTTTACCCCAAATTCCCTCAGGTGCAGCCCCAGGGCGCAGATGGGCAGGCCCATCACGTTGAAGTAATCGCCCCGGATGCCCTCTACCAGCAGGGAGCCAAGGCCCTGGATGCCGTAGGCGCCGGCCTTGTCCATAGGCTCTCCGGTGCGGACGTAGGCGGAGATCTCCGCCTCGGTAAGGGCGCGGAAGGTCACCTCGGTGCGCTCGCTGCGGGTGACGGCCCCTTCGCCCCGGCGGACGGTGAAGCCGGTAAAGACCGTGTGGGTCTGTCCCGACAGCGCCCGGAGCATCCGGCAGGCGTCGGCCGGGTCGGCGGGCTTGCCCAGCACCTGGCCGTTCCACGCCACCACCGTGTCGGCGGCGATGATGAGGGACTCCGGGCCCTCTAAGGCGGCGCAGGCCGCANCTTTCTCCCGGGAAATGGCCNCCACCNGCTGGCCCGGGGCCAGGGAGCGCTCCATGTGCTCGTCAATGTCCACGGCGTGGACGCGGTAGGTAAGGCCCATCTGCTTCAAAAGCTCCTGCCGCCGGGGAGACTGGGAGGCCAAAACGATGTCCATGGTTCAGCCCCTTCCCGTGGAGCCGANGCCGCCGGTTCCGCGCTGCGTGTCATCCAGGTCGTCCACCACGGTGATGCCGGCCTGAACGATGGGCATGAGTACCAGCTGGGCGATGCGCTCTCCCGGCTGTATCACGTAGTCCTCCCCGCTGTGATTGGAAAGGCCCACAATGACCTCTCCCCGGTAGTCGCTGTCAATGACCCCTACGCAGTTGGCGGGGGCGACGCCGAATTTGGTGGCCAGGCCCGAGCGGGCGAAAATGAGGCCCACATAGCCCTCCGGGATGGCCACGGCCAGGCCGGTGGGCACCTTCACCCGGCAGGCGGCCACTCTGCCCACGGGCTTGGGCAGGACGGTCTGGCCGGGGAGGGTGAGGGGCGCGTCGATGCAGGCCCGCAGATCCATCCCGGCGGAGCCGGCGGTGGCGTAGGAGGGATATTCGATCTCCTTCCCAAGCTTGGGAGAGAGGGCTTTTATCTTTAGCTCCATGTCATTCCACTCCNCGATAGNGGAGTCCCCGGGTGAACTCCGCCGGAGCCCACTGGCTCCGGCCCAGGTACCGTTCCAGGGCCTGGACGCACTCCCAGGGGNTTTCTGTGGTGAAGCTCAGCCGGGCGTAGGTCAGGCCGCACTGCTGCCACTCCGGCTTGTCCGCCAGGAAAAGCTTGCGGCTGTTCAGGATCTCGCTGCGGCAGCCCGGAGCCTTCACCACCGGGAACCGCTNTCCCTTTCGGTCAGTGNGGATATTTTCCCCCTCACAGGCGCACCGGCCGGCGCGGTTTTTGATGATGCAGTTCTCTGTGATCATCAGGGGCAGACGTNCNTAGACCAGAACCTCCACCGGGATGGCCTTGGACATGTCCCGGATCTGGGCCAGCTTCAGCTCGAAGCTGGCGGTGGCAGACTGGAGCCCCAGCCGCTTGAGCTCCTTTAGGGCCTGGGCGTTGAAAACGGGCAGGCCGTAGTCCCCACGAAGGGTGTATCCCAGTTTTCTCGCCGGGGCCAAAAGGCCGTAGGTGCCCACCAGCGCCTCGGTGCACCCCAGCTCCCGGCACTTTTTCAGCTGCGCGGTCACCTGGTCAAGCTCTCTGNCCCAGAGGATGCGGGGGAGAATGACCCCCACTGCCGTGTNCCGGCCAAGGCCCGTCAGACATTCCGGATGGTCGGCCAGCTCCTGGGCGGGGATATAGACGATGGCGGGGCTCAGCCGCAGAAGTTCCGGGCTCNCCNGGGCGGCTTTGCGCACGGAGACGGTGAGGGCGGGGCNCTGGCTGGGATTTTCGTACCGTGCGCCGGGGTGGAACTGGCCCACCCGCCGCTGGGGCAGGGTCTGCCGCTGGAGGGACAGCTCCTCCAGCACCTGCCGCCGCAGGGCATTGAGGACGGACAGGGGGACGCTGAGTCCCTCCTCCACCAGAGCCTTTGTCCCCAGGCAGCGGTAGGGGGTGCCCCCGGTGCGGGAGAGCTGTTTTTCCACCTGCTCTACGGTGATGGGGTGGGTAATGGCGGCCTCGGGCACGGCCCCGGCGGCGGTGACCACCCGGTCGTCCTCGTCCTCCACCGCCACCTGCAGCGGCTCTCCCTTCCGAACCATAGCGTAAAAGCGCACGTCCACCAGTGGGGCTTCCTGGCCCAGATAGGTCTGCCGGGCCTGGGCGAAAAGCTCCTTGGGCTCCGGAGCCTTCTCCGGCCGCACGCCGAACATCTCCGGGCCCGTTTTGTCGTCAAAATAGCCCTGGGTAAAGCCCTGGCGGGAAAAGGCGGCCTCCAGATCCTGAAGCTCCTGCTCCGTGGGCAGACGGTCTTCTTTGAGAACGGTGGCGTAGATGCGGGTGATGACCGCCACATACTCCGCCCGCTTCATCCGCCCCTCCAGCTTCAGGCCGGCCACTCCCATCTTCCGGAGCTGGCGCAGCTTGTCGATGAGACAGGCATCTTTCAGGGACAGGGGATAGCCGTCCGGCCTGCCGCCCCAGCCGTATTTCATCCGGCAGGGCTGGGCGCACAGGCCCCGGTTACCGCTGCGCTGTCCNANCACGGNGNAGAAGAAGCACTGGCCGGAGTAGCACATGCACAGGGCCCCATGCCCGAAAACCTCGATCTCGATGGGGGAGTGGGTGCAGATATACTCGATCTCCTTTTCCGGCAGCTCCCGGGACAGCACCGCCCGTTTCAGCCCCAGATCGGCGCACAGCTTCACCCCGTCCAGAGAATGGACGGTCATTTGGGTGGAGGCGTGGAGGGGCAGGTCAGGGGCGGCCTGCCGCAGAACCCNCAGCACGCCCAAGTCCTGAATGAGGGCGGCGTCCGCCCCCAGCTGAGAGGCCCTGGCCGCCAATTGGGCGGCCAGGGGCAGCTCCCGGTCGGTGAGGAGGGTATTCAGTGTCAGATAGACCTTGACGCCCCGCAGATGGCAATAGGAGACCGCCGAGGCGAAGTCCGCCTCGGTAAAATTTTTGGCGTTGCGGCGGGCGTTGAAGTCGCCAAAGCCCAGATAGACCGCGTCCGCCCCATTTTGTACGGCGGCCTCCAGAGCCTCTCTGGAGCCGGCGGGGGCCAAAAGCTCCAGCATCTTACTTCTTGGCCTGGTTCTGGAGCTTGAAGATCTCCTGCTTGGCCTTGGAAAGCTCCAGCTTCAGGGCGGCGGCCTCCTCCAGATAGCCCTTGATCTGGCCCCGGAGCGCCTCAGCGGCCTCCTGGCCCTTGAAGTATTCGTCGGCCATGTTCAGGGCGGCCAGGATGGCGGCGTCGGAGGAGGAGACCCTGGCTCCGTCCAATACCTCCCGCACCTTGGCGTCCACGTGGGCGGCCACCTTCTCCATGTAGGCGGCGTCCTCGGCGGCTACCAGGGTATATTCCTGCCCGGCAATGGTAACGGTGAGTTTGTTTTGCATGCTCAGCCCCTCCTTTATGTGTTTGCATGGTTAAAAACATTATAGCACAAGATGGTCTGCTTGAAAAATAAAAAATATGTGAAAGCCTGATTTTTTGCGCGGTTTTTGAAAAAAGAGAAAAAAAGAGCCCGCCGTTTGAAACGGCGGGCTCTTTCTCAGCAGATCAGGTGGATTCCTTGATGATGATGGAGGCGTTGAAGGTGGCCCCCTCGTAGCTGCCCCGGAGCTCCACGGTGTCGCCCACGGNAAAGCTGTTGTTCAGGCTCAGGCTGCTGCCGTCGGCCCCCAGCAGGGTGGCGCCCCGGAGAATATTCACCTGGACGGTGGAGGCGGTGCCGTTGGGATTNGTCACCAGAAGGCTCATGGTGCGGCTGTTGGCGTTGACGGTGTAGACTGTGCCGGTGAGCTTGCTGGCGGAGGAGGCGTCAGTGGTGATGTTCACGGACACCACCTCGTCCCCATTGGTCACCAGGGCCACGGTCTGATTGGGCTTGAGGTTGTAAACGTTGGAGGCGGCGCTGCCCTGGGTCACGGACACGCCCTCAGAGACAGTGTAGCTGGCCACGGTGCCGTCGGTGAGACGCAGCTCCATGGTCACGCCGCCGCTCTCCAGGGTCACCTTGGTGATGGTGCCGGTGAGGTTGGCGTTCTGGGGAGTGGCNTTGATGCGCTCGNTCTCGTTGTAGCGGATGGTGACGATCACGCTGTCGCCGGTGCGCAGCCGGTCGATGGAGCTGGTCTTGTTCTCCCGGTTAATGGTGGGCAGCTTGGTGATGTCCAGGTCGTAGCGGACGATGCTGTCATCGGCCAGNGTCACCTCCAGCACGGTGGTGGCGCCATAGGAGATGGAGCTCAAAGTGCCCTCTATGGTGATGGAGCCGGGATAGCCGTCCAGTTGGGCGATCAGGTTGTTGGAGATGAGGGCGGTGACNTACCAGCCGCTCTCCAGCTGGGAGACGGTCTTGGGCTGGCCCTCATAGGTGATGGCGATGCTCTGGCTGACCAGATAGGTGTACTCCCGGTTGGTGAACTGATCCTGAATGGTCACATTGCGCACGGTGCCGGTGGTACCCAGCTTTTTGATGGGGCCCTGGATGTAACGGCTGACAGTGTCTACCGCAATGGAGGCGGCCTCGCTGTTGTCGTTGTTCACCCGCACCTGGATGTACTTGCCCACCTGGGAGGCGCTGAGGCTTCCCAGCACGCCGTTGACAGTGACGGCGATGCCGGTGGGTACGGTATAACGGTACACCGTGCCGTTGAAGGCGGTGACGCCCAAAACGGTGTTGCCGCCCACGGTGGTGACGCTCTCGATGNGACCTTCGGTCAATTGGGTGCCGCCGGAGAAGATGACCCCCGCCAGGTGACCCATCTCATCCACGTAGCAGATGGCGGAGGAGTAGCCCGCGTCCTCGTCGATGATCTCCCGGCCGCCGGTGGTCTTGCCCACCATGACCTCGGTAAAGCGGTCGATCTTCAGGTTTTTGCTCTGTCCGCCCGCCAGCAGGGAGAGCTGACCGTCGGCCAGGCTGGAGATGGAGCCGGCCCAGGTGGTGAGGCCGCCGCTGAGCCGGGCCTCCCGAATGGAGCCGTTGGCGTTCAGGTTCAGGCGCACGTACTGGCCCGTCTTCAGGGCGCTGGAGCTGGTGAGCATATTGTCGTCAAAGATCTTGGCGGAGGAGGGCAGGGAGAAGGAGCGGGTGCCGGAGATGTCGCTGGACAGGGTGAGGATCACACTGCCGTCGGCCCCGTTGGTGACGGCGGCGATGGTACCCGCAGTCCAGTCGTAGTCGGTGTACTCGCTCAGCTCTACCTCAATGCCGGCGGAGGACATGAAGTCCAGAGTGCGGCACAGCATAGTGGTCATCTCCGCCCGGGTCACGGCCCCCTGGGGGTTGAAGTCGCCCAGCTCATTGCCCTGGACGACGCCGAAGTTGTTGAGCACGTAAACGTAAGGCTGCAGGGCGGAGGAGATGCTGGCCTTGTCCTGGAAGGAGAGGGTGTAGGTGGAAAGGCTCTTTGCCAGGGGCTCCAGCTGCATGGCCCGCACCAGGTACATACACAGGTTTTCCCGGGTGATGGTCTGCTCCAGATAGGCGCGGCCCTTGGGGTTGGCCTCGGTGACCGTCTTGGGGTCGGTCTGGGCCAGGGCCTCCAGCTCGGAGATGGAAAGCACGCCGGTCTCGATGGCCACGGCCATCTCCTTGCCCGCCCAGGAGTACATCCCGTTGGGCAGGATGGATNCCATCTCCTCGGCCCGGGCGGCGGCGATCTTCTCCTGGGTGGTGCTGTCCAGGCCGGTGGCCCGGGCGCAGAACAGCAGGGTCTCGGCGGCGGTCATCTTGCCGTNAGGCTTGAAGGTGCCGTCGTCGTAGCCCTTGGCGTAGCCCTGGTTGGCCATCTTGGTGATATATTCCTTGGCCCAATGGGTCTCTACGTCGCTGAAGGTGGCGGCATGGGCGGGCACAGTCAGGGAGAGAGTCAGTGCCAGTGTCAGCACCAGCGAACCGAGCCGTTTCAGTTTCATATTTGTCTCCTCCAGTTCTTCAAGATATAGAAGGGTAAAACTCTGTAAACCACATTATACGCTATATCTGGCGGAAAAGCAATCATTTCCCACCGGCGGATTTATTTCCCAGAACGCCTACAGGGCGGCCTTCCGTTTCAGCCGGATATCCTCGCCGTAGAACCGCAGCACCCGGTACTCTCCCTCCAGCCGGGAGGCGGTCTGGCCGTTGTACCGCGCCCGCATTCCGTCCATGGTCAGATTGGAGGAGATGACGGTGGCCGCGCCCCGCACCAGGCGGGTGTTCACCAGGGTGTAGAGGACGCTCTGGACAAAGGGGGAGGTGAACTCGCTGCCCAGGTCGTCCAGGATGAGCAGGTCGCAGCCCAGGTATTTTTTGGTCTCCCCTCTGGCCTCTTCCCCCTCATAGACGTTTTTGGNAAATTTTTGTTCCTCAAACTGGGAAAAAAGATGGGTGGCGGTGTCATAGACCACGGAGAAGCCGTTTTCCGCCACCGTCCGGGCCATGCAGGCGGACAGGAAGGTCTTGCCCAGCCCGGGGTCGCCGGTGAGGAACAGGTTTTTGAAGTAGAACTTGCCGAACTTCTGGGCGTAGTTGAGACAGACCTCGTAGATAAATTCCATGTTCTCCTTGGGAGACAGGCTCTCCCCCGGCCAGGGCAGGGGGGAGTACCAGTCCAGGGAGAAGTGGTCGAAGGTCTGCTCCCCCAGGTCTAAAAGATTGCTCAGCTCCTTNACCTGCTCCTCGGCGCAGAGAACTTTCAGGCAGTCACACATCTGGGTGCCCTGCCAGCCTGTGTCATTGCACTTGGGGCAGNCNCTCTGCCCCTCCAGGGCGTCGGGGGGATAGCCCAGCTCCTGCAAAAGCTGGGCCTGCCGGGTCTGGAGTTCCATGTTCCTGTCCCGGATGACGCCCAGGGCNGGGCCGGGATCGGAACCGGACTTGAGACAGGAGGCGATCACATCCAGAATGGCGCCCCGGAGCTGCCGGTCGATGTCCCCCAGCTCAGGACACTGGGAGAAGAGGGTTCGGCGCAGGGCCTCATCGGCCTTCTCCCGCTCTTTGCGCCGCTGCTTCAGGCGCGCGTTGGCCCGATGGAGGACTTGTCCGTCATATCCCATTTACTTTCCCTCCTTCATCAGCCGCCGCATCCGCTCCATATCCGCCCGGGCCCGCCGGTCGGCTTCCCCCTCCTTGGTGGGCTGGGGGGCAGTGGCTCCCGCGCCGGGGTGGGAGCGGCGCACCGGGCCCTTCCCCTCGGCGGCCTGGATGGCGGCCACGGTGCGAAGTCCCTTCTGGTGCCAGTCGGTCAGGATCTTGTTCATATAGGGAAGGCTCCGCTTCCCCGTCTGTAAAACGGTATTTTCATAGGCCAGGCGGATGACCTCGTCGGAAAGATCCATGTTTACCCACAGGGCGATGAAGTCCTTCTCCTTGGTCACCGGCGGCCGATCCCGTACATCCATCAGGGCCAGGATCTGGGTGGAGCGCTCCCGCAGGCTGGTCAGCTGCTTCAGATGGGCGTCGGCGGCCTCGGTGGTGTCCACCCCCCGCTCCTTCCAGAGCATGGCCTCCCGCTGGATCTGGGGCATCCGGGGCATCCGCCCGGGGCCGTACTTGCGCTGACATTCCTCCACACACCAGCTCACCACCAGCAAAATGACCTCGGGGGGCAGGCCGGAAAAATCGTAGATGGTGTAGAGGCTCTTCAGATCCGCGGTAGACAGGGGCTTGCCCAGCCGCCGCTGTACCTCCCCCACCAGGGCGGGGAAGGGGGAGCGGCCGTCCTCCAGCTCCCGGTTGATGTCCTCGGCAGAATACTCCGGGGGCTCCGGCTGGGGCGAGACCTCCGCCGGAGGCTCCGGCAGCCTGATAAGGCCCAGCTTGGCCAGCAGGCCGGCCGCGGCGTCGCACCGCCCCGGCTCCCATTTCAGAGCCCGGGCCGCCTGGGCGCTCCGGTATTCTCCCGCCGTTTTCAAAAGATAGAGATAGAGCAGGGCGGCATCCCCGCTGCCGGCGGAGATGAGCCGATCCGCCGAAGCGGCGGTAAGGGACAGGATGTGTCCCGGCAAATAACTCTCATTGGCCACGAAAACGCCTCCCTTCCGCAAAATGGGTCATCGCCTCTATTTTACACGAAAGCCCTCGCAAGGTAAATAAAAACTTTCTTATATTTCTGTATCAACAATACGTATATACCGGCGCAGAGAATACTCTCCGTCATGAGCCTCTCCGGGGAAGGAGGCGGACATGCGCCCCGCCCGTGTGACACGGGTGAGCCCCGCCCGAGCCAGCAGGGCGGTGAGGGCCTCCCGTTTTTCCGGGGTGCAGACCAGCCCCGCCGTCTGCAGGCGGCCTTTCTGCCGGCGGAGGGTGGGGAGCAGTTCCCCGCTGGGCAGGCATTTGACCAGCACGTTCCCCTCCATGGGGGACAGCTCCAGTTCCCGGTCAGGGCGGAGGATTACCGAGCAGCCCTTGCCCTGAAAGAGCCCTTCCCCCTCTGCCCGCCCCTCCACAATGCGCTCCAGAAGGGCGGTGTGGCCGCTGAGGGTGGCTTGGGCGCCTGTGCCGGGACGTTTGGCGGCGGCAGCGTTCAGATAGGGCAGAAATTCCCGGCAGAAGGCCGCCCCTTCCTCCCGGCTGTCCGTGTCCAAAAAGATGACCTGGCAGGATGAGCACAGCCGCTGGCCCGTCTCCACGATGTGCCCGGCCAGCTCGGAGAGCTCGGCCTGTTTGTCCTCGTAACCGGAGACGTAGGCGAAGCTGAGCCGGTGGCCCCACTCGATGAGCCTACACCCCGCCGGAGCCAGGGCGCGCAGGGCTGTGACGGCCCCGTCCCCGCCCCAGGTGACGACGCCGTCCGCCAGGGCCGCCAGGGCCTTCAAGTCCGCCTCCTCCCGGGAGGACAGGTCAAAGGCGTAGAGATAGGGGGCGATCCGGGGCTCCTGCTCCGCCAAGAGGGAGAAGGCGGCCAGGCTCAGTCCCTTGTCGCCGTGGGGCAGCTTCACCAGGTTCACATTTCCCGTCAAAAGGCCCTCCAGCGCGCTGTAGACCGGAAGGCCCGGCATGTTGCCGGGGGCCACATGGAGAAGAACGCCCAGGGGATAGACCCGGGCAGTGGTTTTTTGGAAATCCCTGGTACCGAAGGGGTCGTTTCCCAGCTCGGCACGGAGCTTTTCCTCCAGGGCCTCCCGCCGGAGCAGGGGCAGCAGCTCATCCAAGGTCACACCGGCGGGGAGGAATTGGGCCAGGAGCTGGTCAAATTCCCCGTTTGAGAGCCGCTTGCCCAGAGCGTCCACAGCGGCAATGACGGCTTCCGCCTCCAGCGGTGGGCCCATGCGGGTGCGGCCGATCTCCTCCTCCAGGCGGGGGATGATGTTCTTTCGCTCTGAATCGGGCAGCAGCGTTCCGTTGGCGAAGATCAAAAGGCTTCCCCCTTTCCGAGAAGTTCCGAGGCCCCGGCGGCGCAGGTCTGGATGTCGGACATGCCCACCCGGCCCAAAATGGTGAGGTAGGGGCTTTTCTTCCCGCAGGGGCAGTCCTCCCCGGGGGTGAGATAGCCCAGGTCATCGGTCATGACGCTGAGGGTGGGGGTGGCGGTCATGAGGGGGGAGATGAGGTTCACAAGGCCTACCTGCCCCATGGGCAGGGGAGCCAACGTGTCCGGGTCCCGGATGAGGACCCGGCCGTAGATGGGGATGTGGAAGTGATGGTGTTCACAGGTGTTGTAGAAAACGGGGTGCTCCACCGCGCCGAACAGCTCGTTGACATTCCCCTCAGGAACGCCCAACACCTTTTCCACCAGGGCGTAGAGGGTCTTTTTGTCCACCTCCTGGGCGGCGTGCTGCTTCCAGCCCCCCGCCAGGATAATGCGGGAGCCGCGGGGGAGGCGCACTTGCAGCCCCAGCTCCTCCATCCGCCGCAGGCCGAACCACAGGTAGGAGGGAAAGCCGATGACCCGGGTGGGGAAGGGGGAGGATTCCAGCCTTTTCAGGGCCTTCGCCACCGCGTCCAGGTCGGGGACATAGGAGCCGTCCACCATGTTCAGGGCGTAGGTGCGGGAAAGGGGCGGGGAGAAGTGGGTCAGGCCGAACATGGTGCGGGTGACCCCGGTGTGGTTGCTCCTGTGGGGCTTATAGCCCAGAATGACGCAGTGGGCGGGCTTTGGGGAGACCAGGTGGTGGACAAAGCCCAGGCGCACCACCATGGGGGCCTCGGCCAGAATACAGCCCCAGTCAAAGCCGATGCGGCTGTACTTGCCGCTGGTGCCTGAGGAGGTGACCTTCATGGCCATGCGCCACTGAGGCATGGAGAAGAGGGCCTTCCGCTTGAAGAAGAGGGTGGGAATGACGGGGATCTTCGCGATGTCCTCTATGGTTTGAAGCTGGTCGGGGGTAAAGCCCAGGTGGCGGCAGATGGCGGCGTAGCCGGGGCAGTGCTTGATGTGGTAGACGGCGTTGTCCCGGCAGGCCCGGACAAAGGCACTGTCGGAGCGGAGCAGGTCGTAGGGCCGTCCCCNCCAAAAAAGCCGCTGTCGTGACAGCATGGTCTCGCCTCCTTTTGAGAGGATTATATCACAAAAACGGCAAAAATGCACCCGGTTGGAGCGCATCCTTCGNCCGGGGCCCTTGTCCGCTGCAGTCCTGTTTATGGGACTGTGATCTTGTTAGAATGGTCTCATCAGAAAGGAGTGGGGCCAAAATGACAGAGCGCTTTGAATTTCGGTATGTGGGCGGCCATGTGGAGGTCTACGACGGCGGTGGACAGTTTTGCTTCTCCGCCGACACCATGGGCGAGGCCCAAAGCGAGCTTCTGGAGATGACTCCGGCGGCCTGAAAAAGACGGAAAAGAGGCGGAAAAGCGAGCTCGCTTTTCCGCCTCTCTTTGCATTTGGCACTCAGACCACCTTATCGCCCCAGACGATGGCGCNGTAGTTTTCCGGGTCGGTGTCCCCCTCAGTGGAGNACAGGAGCACCGTGCTCTCTCCATCCAGGCCCAGGGCTGCCTTCAGATCGGCGTATTGGGGATCGGTCATCAGGGTGGCCACC
Organism: Oscillospiraceae bacterium; assembly: GCA_905219705.1. Lineage (GTDB taxonomy): Bacteria > Bacillota > Clostridia > Oscillospirales > Oscillospiraceae > Vermiculatibacterium > Vermiculatibacterium agrestimuris. The sequence goes on from CAJMXB010000019.1 coordinate 28,331, forward strand.
AGTCCCGTGCCCACCGCGCCGGACTCCCCGGAGACCACCTTGGGATCCCCCTTCAGCGGTGCGGCGAGCANCCGCATGCCCCGGGCGGAGACCCAGTCGGGGCAGGAGACAAAGGCGGCGGCGTGGTTTTTCAGGATATCCCAGCTCAGAGGACTTGGCTCTCCGCAGGCCAGGCCCGCCATCATGGTCTTCAGCTCGCCGGTGACGGGGTGGGGCTTTCCGTCTCCGGCCAGAGCGCTTTGGTAGTGGCAGTCGGCCCCGGTGGCCTCCACCACAATGACCTTGGGCGGGGCGTCGGGATAGCGGCTCATGAAGTAGCCCAGAACGGCCCCGGCCAGGGAGCNCACTCCGGCCTGGATGAAGATGTGGGTGGGTTTTTTGCCCAGGGNGGCCAGCTNCTCGTCGGCCTCGTCGGCCATGGTGCCGTAGCCCTGCATGATCCAGCCGGGGATCTCCTCGTAGCCCTCCCAGGCCGTGTCCTGCACCACCACGCCGTTGGGGGTCTGGGCGGCCTGCTTGGCGGCCAGGCGAACGCAGTCGTCGTAGTTCAGCTCCTCAATGGTGACCTGGGCCCCTTCCTTGGCGANGTTGTCCCGNCGGACGGGCGCCGTGCCCTTCGGCATATGCACCACCGCCTTCTGGCCCAGCTTGTTGGCGGCCCAGGCCACGCCCCGGCCATGGTTGCCGTCGGTGGCGGTAAAGAAGGTGGCCTGGCCGAATTCCTCCCGGAGCGCATCGCCGGTGAGCACGTCGTAGCTCAGCCCGGAGATGTCCCGGCCCGTCCGCCGGGCGATGTACCGGGCGATGGCGTAGGAGCCGCCCAGCACCTTGAAGGCGTTGAGGCCGAAGCGGCGGCTCTCGTCCTTTACGTAGAGCCCGCCCAGGCCCAGAGACCGGGCCATGCCGTCCAGCGCCGCCAGCGGGGTGGGGGCGTATTGGGGGAAGCTGCCGTGAAAGGCGCGGGCCTTGGCCACCTCCTCCAAGGACATGAGGGAGGGGTGGGCGTCCTGCGTCTTGGGCAGCTTGTTTTCGATCCACTTGATCTTCTCCATAGCGCACCTCCTGAGGCATGATGTGTTGACCGCACTGTGACTATATCACATTTTCCCGGAAAAACAAGGAGGGAAAAGGGACTGTGCCTATCGGCATCTTACACTTAAAAAGGCCCCTTTCCCTATGGAAAGGGGCCTTTTTGGGGCGATCCCTTGATTTACTTTCCGATGAAGTTCTTTTCCTTCCGCTTTTCCAGGAAGGCGGACATGCCCTCTTTCTGGTCAGCGGTGGAGAAGCACAGGCCGAAGGCCTCCGTCTCATAGGCAAGGCCGGTGTCGATGTCGGTCTGGATGCCCCGGCGGATGCAGGCCTTGCACTCCCGAACGGCGATCTGGGCGTTGGCGGCGATCTGGGCGGCCATCTCCATGGCCTTACCCATCAGCTCCTCGGGGGGATAGACGGCGTTNACCAGGCCGATCTTCTCTGCCTCGGCGGCGTTGATGGTCTTGGCGGTGAGGATCAGCTCCATGGCCTTTCCNGTGCCCACGATCCGGGCCNGCCGCTGGGTGCCGCCGAAGCCGGGGGTGATGCCCAGGCCCACCTCGGGCTGGCCGAACTTGGCCTTTTCAGAGGCCAGGCGGATGTCGCAGGCCATGGCCAGCTCGCAGCCGCCGCCCAGGGCGAAGCCGTTGACCGCGGCGATCACCGGCTTGGAAAGCCGCTCGATCTTCAGGAACACGTCGTTGCCCAGACGGCCGAAGGCCTTGGCCTCCACAGCGGTGAGGGGCTTCATCTCGCCGATGTCCGCCCCGGCCACAAAGGACTTTTCTCCGGCACCGGTGAGGATGACCACGTTGACGGCGCTGTCGGCGTCCGCCTGATCCAGGCAGGCGCTGAGCTCAGTGAGGGTCTCGCTGTTAAGGGCGTTGAGGGCCTGGGGCCGGTTGATGCTGATGACGGCAACGCCGTCCTTCACTTCCAGAAGAAGANTGTTCATGGTAATTTACCTCCCGTAGGGGCCGCACAGTGTGCGCCCGCTGATTTGATGGGGCCGTGTTCAGCGCAGATTACTCCTGCGCCAGATGCCCAGCTTCTCCGCGTCGGCGATGAGCCCGTCCCGGAAGTCCGGGTGGGCGATGGAGATGAGCTTCTCCGCCCGTTCCCAGGTGGAAAGCCCCTTCAAGTTCACCATGCCGTACTCGGTGACAATGTGCTGGGTGCAGGAGCGGGGGTCGGTGACGATGGAGCCGGGGGTGAGGGTGGGCACGATGCGGCTTNTTACGCTGCCGTCCTTTCCGGTGACGGTGGAGGACATGCAGATAAAGCTCTTGCCGCCCCTGGACAGGTAGGCTCCCATGACGAAGTCCAGCTGGCCGCCGGTGCCGGAGATGTGCTTGACACCGGCGCTCTCGGCATTGACCTGGCCAAAGAGATCCATGTCGATGGCGTTGTTGATGGAGATAAAGTTGTCCAGCTGGGCGATGACCCCGACGGCGTTGGTATAGTCCACCGGGGCGGCCATTACATCGGGGTTACGGTGGATGTAGTCATAGAGCTTCTTGCTGCCTGCGGCGAAGGCATAGACCTGGCGGCCCTTGTCCAGGTTTTTGTGCCGGCNNGTGATCTTCCCTGCCTGGGCGATGTCCACAAATGCGTCCACATACATCTCGGTGTGGACGCCCAGATCCTTCAGATCGGACTGGGCGATCAGGCTGCCCACGGCGTTGGGCATGCCGCCGATGCCCAGCTGAAGGCAGGCCCCGTTGGGGATCTCCTTCACGATAAGCTCNGNCACGGCNTTNTCCACGGCGGAGGGCTCGCCCCCGCCGCCCAGCTCCGCGATGGCCGGGTCGTCCCCCTCCACCACGAAGTCCACGTCCCGGATGTTGATCTCGCTGCCGCTGAGGCCGAAGCCCCAGGGCATATTGCGGTTGACCTCCAGGATGATGTGCTTGGCCTTGTCCAGCATGTCCGCCANGTGGGAGGCGGACAGGGCAAAGCTGAAGTTGCCGNGGTCGTCCATGGGGGTGACCTGGAGCATGGCCACATCCACCGACACATTTTCCCGGTAGAACCGGGGCAGCTCGGAGTACCNCATGGGGGCGAAAAAGCCCATCCCCTTGGAGATGATCTTCCGGTCGATGCCGGAGCAGTGCCAGGAGTTCCAGGTGAAGTGCNCTCCGGCGTCGTCGGCCTTGGCGATCTCGGGCATCCACATGGTCACGCCGCCCCGCACCTTTACGTCGAAAAGCTCATCCTTCCGGGCGGNCAGGGCTCTGTCCAGGGCCACGGGATGGTTGACGCACCAGCTGTAGTCCACCCAATCTCCGGACTTGACCAGCTTCACCGCCTCCTGGGCGGTGGTGCGCTTTTGCTGATAGAGCGCTTTATAGTCCGTCATGACTTACTTGGTGTAGTCGAAGAAACCAACGCCGGTCTTGCGGCCCAGCTTGCCCGCCCGAACCATCTTGCGCATGAGCAGGCTGGCGCGGTACTTGGGGTCGTGGGTCTCGTTGTAGAGGGTGTCCATAATGGCCAGGCACACGTCCAGGCCCACCAGGTCGCCCAGGGCCAGGGAGCCCATGGGGTGGTTGGCGCCCAGCTTCATGGCNGTGTCGATACCCTCGGCGGTGGCAACGCCGGTATAGAGAAGGTCGCAGGCCTCGTTGATCATGGGAATGAGGATCNTGTTGACCACAAAGCCGGGGGCCTCTTCGACAGCCACAGGCTCCTTGCCGATCTCCGCGGCCAGCTCGGTGATGACCTTGCAGGTCTCGTCGGAGGTGTTGGCGCCCCGGATGACCTCCACCAGCTTCATGACGGTGGCGGGGTTGAAGAAGTGCATGCCGATGAACTTGTCGGGCCGCTTGGTGGCGGCGGCGATGGCGGTGATGGAGATGGAGGAGGTGTTGGAGGCCAGGATGCACTCCGGCTTGCAGATGGCGTCCAGCTCGGCGAAGACGCTCTTCTTGATCTCNAGATTCTCGATGGCGGCCTCCACCACCAGGTCGGCGTCGGCGGCCTTGTTCATGTCGGTGGTAAAGGTGATCTTGTCGGTGATGGCCTTCTTGCCGGCTTCGTCCAGCTTGCCCTTGGCCACCAGCTTATCCAGACCCTTGTTCAGCCGGGCCTCGGAGGCGGCGATGATCTCATCCTTGATATCGCGCACGACCACGTCGCGGCCTTTCCTGGCGAAGACCTGGGCGATGTCCAGACCCATGGTGCCGCCGCCGATGACTACTACCTTTTGGATGCTCATAACTGTTTACCTCCTGAATCTGTTTTTCGTGTTATTTTTCACTGTGATCCGCCTGTCGGGAGCGGATCGGGAACCCCTGTTCCCTATTATAGAGGATGGAGGGAATAATTACAAGTTTTTAGAGCGTTTATTAAAAATTTAACTGGTTA
>CAJMXB010000020.1 GCA_905219705.1 Oscillospiraceae bacterium
GGCTTGGCCGGGGGCGGGGGAAGCTCTTCCTCCTCGTCGTCCTCCTCCACCTCCTCGTACTCTGTCCGGGGCCGGCTGCGCAGCCAATCCACTACCTGGACGGGGGTGATGCGGAAGCTGCCCATAAGCAGGCCGCAAAGGGCCAGAATCAGCACCATGCCCGCGCCGATCTTACTGAACACGGCGATAAGAGCCTGAGAGAAAAGGCCGGCCAAAACGCCGCCGGAGGTCATGGTCTTCCCCTGCGTCCACAGGATCTTCACGATCTCACCGCTCCAGGCAAACTCGCTCTTGAACAGAAACAGGTGGAGAAGGCTTCCCAAAATCACGGGGATCAGCACCGTGCACCACACCCGAAGCTGTACGGGCCGGCCCCGGTGAAAGCCCAGGATGGCGGCACACCACAGCAGAGCCGGGGGCAGCAGCCAATAGCCGTAACCGATCAGGCCCTTCACCGTCCCACAGAGAAAGTCGATGAAGATGGCCTCCACCTGGAAATAGCCCAGGGCGGAGAAAACACCCAGCAGGAGGCACACCAGCGCGCCCACCTCCCGGCGGATCGGGCGGCGGGCCGGCTCCGGCGCTCTTTTCCGGCTGGTGGAGCCGCTCGACCGGCCGGCAGAGCTCCCTCTGCCGGAAGAGGCGCGGGCGTCGGAAGCGCTTGCGCGGGTGGAACCAGTTTTCTTTTGTGTGGAGGAGGCCACTGGGATCATCCTTTCCGAAAACGCCGCGAACAGGCGGCGGCTTGTCCATAAAATATCAACATAAATATACCGCAAATTCCTCCAAATTTCAAGCCCNTCCGGCATAAAAAGGGCTCCGCCCATTTCGGGAGGAGCCCTTCGGGAGCCCTTTTCCATTTATTTTACGAAAAAACCGGCGGCCAGGGAGAGGATTCCTGCTCCCCAACAATAATAGGCGAAGGCGCCGAACTTCCCCTTATCGGAGAGCAGATTCACCAGGCGAATGGCAAAGTAGCCCACCACGGCGGCCACCAGGGTGCCCACCAGATAGACGGGCATCAGCTCCATGTCCACGCCCCCCGCCTCCATCACGTCCTTCAAGCTCAAGATGTTGGCCCCCAACACTGCCGGGAGGCTCATAAGGAAGGAAAAGCGCACGGCAAAGACCCGGTCATAGCCCCGCAGGAGCCCGGCGGAGATGGTGATGCCGGAGCGGGAGATGCCGGGGAGGGTGCCCACAGCCTGGGCAAAGCCCACCACCACCGCGTCGGCCAGGGTGGCTGTGCGCTCGGTCTTGCGCCCCCGGGCCATCCGGTCGGAAAAATAGAGGATAAAGCCGGTGAGCAGCAGCGCCACCGAGACAAAGGCGGCGCTGCCCATGGCCGCCTCCACCCTGTCCTTGACGGGCAGGATGAGGAACAACGGCAAGGTGGCCACGACGATGAGGAGCACCATCCGCCGGGCGGGCGGTGCGCTCTGTCCCTGGCCGCCGCGCCGGGAGAAGAGGCCGCCCAGCAGCAAAAAGAACTCCCGGATCATCTCCCATATGTCCTTCCAATAGTAGACGAACACGGAGATCAGCGTTCCCAGGTGGAGCAGAACAGTGAAAAACATCTGGGTCTCCTCGTAATTCTCCACCCCGAAAAAGTGCTGGAACAGGGCCAAATGGCCCGAACTGGAAATGGGCAGGAACTCCGCGATCCCCTGCAGGATCCCCATAAGGACAGAAGATATGTAATCCAAAACGCTTCCCTCCAACGCACAGCTTTTTCTCTGCTATTCATATTACCACACCCGGCGGGATATTTCCACTCTTTCCCGCCCGCTTCACAAAACCTTAAGGGAGAAGGAGGTCACCCCTCCCTCTCCCCCGCCTTTCTTTCCTCGATCTGCCGATGGAGGCACTCCAGCGCATCGGAAAGTCCGCCCGTCTGGTCGATCAGCCCGATCCGCACAGCCTCCTCCCCATAGAGAACGCTGCCCACATCCCCCGTCAGCTCCCCTGTCTCCAGCAGCAGGGAGAGAAAATCCTGCCGGCGGATGTTGCTGTGGGTGGTGACGAAGTCGATGATCCGATCCTGGGTGCGCTGAAAGTAGGCAAACATCTGGCTCACTCCGATGACGGTACCGGACATCCGCACCGGGTGGATGGTCATGGCCGCCGAGGGGGCGATGAAGGAGCGCTTCGCCGCCACCGCCAGGGGCACTCCGATGGAATGGCCCCCTCCCAGCACCATGGACACCGTGGGCTTGGTCATACCGGCGATGGTCTCGGCAATGGACAGACCCGCCTCGATGTCGCCCCCCACCGTGTTCACCAGCACCAAAAGGCCGTCCACCTCATCGCTCTCCTCCACCATGGCCAGCAGGGGCAAAACATGCTCATACTTGGTGGTCTTCACTGTGGGCGGCAGAAGCTGATGCCCCTCCACCTGTCCCACAATGGTCAAGGTGTGGATCGTCCCCCGCCGGGTGCGGATGAGGGCGCTTCCCAGCCCCTCAATGTTCTCCCGCGCCTCCTCTTCCCGCTGCGGCTGCTGCTGTTCCTGCTCGTCCATGGCGCTCCCTCCTTGCGTGGTCTTTAGTATGCGCAGAGAACGGCGGCCCATTCTCAAATTACACCGTGTAATTTGACCTTTACAGCTCCGGTGCGGCCCCATCTTTTCCCTTTTTCAGCCTTATCGACAAAAAACTCCCTCTTTTTTCTTCCTTCCCGCCTTCCCGTGCACTTTTTCTCCATAAGATTTACATAATTTACGTTCATAACATTCACTACACAGAGTTATTCACATTTTTCACAGGTCTTTCCACAGCCATACACCCCTTTTATCCAAACGTCTTCACAATTTATCCACAGAATTTTCCATAGCCCGAAAATGAATTTCCCCAAAAAATGAAATCACCAGTTTGGTATACATAATATTTTTTAAGGCCATCTCTTTTTCACACGCTGCCCTTGGGCAGCAGCCGCTTGCGCAAAGAGCCCCGGTATCAGGCAGGTGCATGATACCGGGGCTTTTTATACTGCGATTCAATTCTTTGCCCGCCTGCGGCGGAACATGCCCTTCTCCCCCTGGCGCTTGACGCTCTCCAGGGCCTCTCTGTCCCTGCCGGAGGTCATGCTGCTGTACCGGGAGCGGAACCGGCGGCTCATGAGCTCGGCTCCCATCATCAGGTCGTTGTAGCGCTCCTTCAGGGCGCGGCCTTTCTCATCCAGCTGCTCGGGCAGCAGGTCGTCCAGCCGCTCGGAGAAGCTCTGCTTCGCCTCCGTCAGCATATCGGTGAGTTCCGCCTTGCCCAGGTGAGCCTGAAGCCGCAGCTCNTCGCCCACCTGCTGCATCCGGGAGAGCATCTGGGATGTACGGGCCAGTTGGTAGATGGTGGCCCCGGCATCGCTGACCAGCACGCCCAGGAAAAATCCGTCCAGCACGTAGACGGCCAGAGCCGGAATCCTCTCCAAAAGTCCCGCCACCCTAGGGTGAATGAAATAAAGCACCAGGAAGGACAGCACGCCCCACATCAGGCACACCCACAGGCAGATGCGGCCGTGGAGATTAAAGCGGTACATGCTGTAATCCCAATACTTGATGTGGGTGGTCTTCTCCAAAAACCAGCCCACCAGGTACTCCCAGGCGGACATACATACTGTGGCGGTCAGGTAAAACAGCACCGGCTTATCCATAAGGGGCTGAAACCAGCAGACCATCATCAGCACCCCCACCCCGTAAATAGGGCACATAGGGCCATAGAGGAAACCCCGGGGGACGAACCGCTTTTCCAGGGTGGAGCAGTAAATGGTCTCCATGCACCAGCCCAGGACGGAATAGACGATAAAGTACAAAAGAGCCATGCTGATGGGCAGGCCGAAAAAGATGGGCTCTCCCACGGTCACTCCCCCTTCCCCTNATCGTTCAAGACCTCCAGCAGTCCGTTATAGACCCGCTCCGGCCGGGNTTTGAAGCCGGCGATGAGCTGCTCGGCCTGGGCCTGAGAGGGGCATAGAAGCTCGATGGTCAGCAGATTTCCCCCGTCGTCATCCAGCGTCATTCGGGCCACGGCGGAGCCGTCCTCCCTGGCCAGGGCCTCTCCCCGGATCTGGGCACTGCGCCGCAGGGCGGCGTTCACTGCCGTCAGATCCTGATCGCACCGGCGGCGCACCGAGTAGGGCAGACTGCTCTCACAGGCCTCCGAGTTGACCTGACCCTTTTCTGTGATGGTGTAGCGCCCCTCCTCCAGAAGGAGGTGGCCGCTCTCCACCAGCTCGGCGGTGGCCTCGGCAAAATCAAAATATTCTACGCCCTCATGGCGCATGGCGAGCTCCATAAGCGTGTCAAAATCCACCGGCCCCGCCATCCGGGCCATCAAATAGAGCTCCAGCATTTTGATGTCCAGCTTATCGTGAATGAAACCTTGTTTGGCCATAGCGTGCTCCTTTGGGACAGTTGATTTTTCTTATTATACCTGTATTTTCCTCGGATGGCAAGCCCCGCCCCTCTCCTCTCTTCCCCATTTTTCACGAAAGGAGCTGCCCTTATAGGTGCAGATATGATATAATAGTATCATAATCTCCCCACAGGAGGCTCAAGATATGACAAAGATCCTTTTCGTCTGCCACGGCAGTATATATCCTGTCCTTGAAAATGGTTGATATATCTGGACTTTCAGCAGATACCCCCGCAAATGTACTACCTGTTTACTACTTTTGAGGTCTGGACGATAACACCCGCCTCGGCACGATATGGATGATAAAGGGCAAGGCATGAATAGACGTGCCTTGCCCTTTTTTGCCGTTGTTGGCATTTCCGTCGTCGGATAATCCGACAACGGAAAAACCGACGTCGGAAAATCCAACGCAATAAAATATAGATATAAGTAACTAAAGATAAAATCAAGCAAAGACTTATCAATTACCCATTCCTTTCCTATCCTTTCCCATACCCTCTCCCTTGGAGAATGAGTGGCAAAGCCGCCGGAAAGGAATGGAACGGAAGCGGGAAGCAGGGAGGCCAAATAGCAGCAGGGGTTATCAGGGCCGTTATCTGACCCACAGAAACCGTACAGACGCGAAGCGGATGTACGGTTTCTGCGGGTGCCACAAGAGGGCCGCAGGCCCTCTTGTGTGACAGCACAGTTTCACAGCCCAGCAGAAGCCCGAACAGGAGTGCCGGAGTGTCGGCCTCCCGCCCTGACTTTTTTGCGCCCACCTCTACGCATTTAGAACCTCGTTTTTGAGGGTGCAGGTCAAATCGTATTACCCCCTATGTGACTGCGGATTGGAAGCCCTGAAAATAGGCCGCTGAATAGGGCCTAAATGCGTAGGCTGATGGGCTGATTTGTGGGGTACAGATAGGGAGTTACTATTTTGCCAAGGCTAATTCTGTTTGACGAGGTTCCTCCAAAACTTCGGAAAGATAGTCTTTCACACTCATCTCTTGGTATCTTACGGTCAACTTTTCTTTGAGATTGAATAATCTCTTTTCAGCTGTCCTTACCAACTGTCTATAAGTATAGGCATATATTTCTCCAAAATCCTCCACTGTCCTTTTGGCGCCCATACTATCGGAAACCTTATCGCCAACAACAAATGCTTTGATTTTGGGTTTACAGTTTAAGCTGCTTCCGTAGTAAATTGATTCAATATATTCATTTGCTTGATTCATTTCATCCCGGCCAATAGTGAAACCGCCCTTTTTTAGTTCAATAATCAATATCTTATCAATTAGAAAGACCTCATTTTCATCCACATCTTCTGTGCAGACACAACTAAGAGAAAAATCACTCCCAATAACTAAATCAGGCCGTTTCGACCAATTTATATCAACAATTTCTTTGCGCTTGCTTTGTAATAGGGTTTGAACAACTGTTGAGAGAGCACGGTTAAATGTATAATTGGGGTTGTCAAATTCTACGCCAAACAACCATTTTGCTTGACTGACAAGGGGATGTAAAATATGTAATTCATCTGTTGACGGATCACCACATAACTGCTCAATTGCATTGATAACTTTCAACCTCTGGTCAATTTCATCTAAAACTACTCGTATATCAGACACAGACCATTCATCAAGAATTTCATTTAGGGTATCCATATCTTCTATATCCATAGCTGACAATTTTTCCAAAAGTGACATTCCGTTACGGGACTGTAAAACTGAAACAAGCGCACCAATAATTACATTCAGCTCGTCACCATCAATTTCTGGACGCTGCTCTAAATAATTTTCAAAGAAATTTTTCAAATCATACAGTGCTGGAATGGATAATGTTTCTATTTTATCAATGTTATTTCGTATCACGTCCTTTTTTACTTCGGTGACTTTCCCTTTATAATAGCTAACACGAAATGCTTTTACAAATTGAACTACTACGGCAAAGACCTCTTTTACCGGTTCGGTATTATTGAAATGTGACCAATCATAGTGAACATCATCAATCAAACAATCTGCCTGAACAACGATGAGATGACGTAACGCAAACTTTCGGCGAGCATCTTCTACACGGGTGCTGCCAACAATCCACGATGGATTTCCAACGAGCCTTGAGCCTGCCCAAAATGCAATTCCGCTTGTTGCTGTTGACGTTTCCCCATCGGGAATTTGATAAATTGACACTTTGATGGAAGGTTTCAGTTTTAACTTAATTTCTTCACTTTTAATAGGCGTAATATTATTTTGAAATTCGATTTCCTCGCCATCCACAAAAACAGTAAACTCTGGGTCAAAAAGAAAGCGGTATCCCAATGTACGCATAACATCAGCTTTATAAGGACATTTTTTTACTGCCTTTACCGTGAGCCGTGTTCCACTTCCCTCTTTATCGGACACTGTATGTTGCATTATTGAAAACGCAGAGTCCCCACCATCAACACTGATTAAATAAGTGTTACATTTCCCGTCTCGCCAAGTATCAACTTGATATTTATTATCAAAGCAAAGCATCGCATGTCGTCCCACACCGTTTCGTCCATATGCTAACCTTTTTGCTTTGCCTTTAGATGAATTATATTCAATATATTGCCCCTGATGGGCAACTNGATTATACGCAATTGTNATCCATCTTTGCTGAAATTCCTTATCGGTCATGCCTGACCCATTATCCTCAATTGTTATCAGATTGTTGCCTTTACTTGGAAGTGTTATAGAAACGAGAGTTGCACCTGCGTCCCATGAATTAGCAACTAATTCTGAAAATGCAATAGACATGTCAGAAACGATACTGGCATATGTGCGTTCGATAAAATCTTTTTCAAACTTTGAACCTTGTATTATATCTGCCATGATTTAACACCTCCCACTAAACCTATTATAATCCAGCGGTACACGAAATACAAGAAGAATGTAGTTCCTCAAATTGCTTCATCTTTTATATTTATACTCCCAATTCGCTTTCGTGCTCCTAATGACTCTCAAATTATTNTGGNACAACAGTTTGAACCACACTGGGAACACAATGGTAAATTGGGACCATTTATAAAGGGTTTGGGACTATCCCAACAAGCAAAAACGGACACGGCTCGGCAGGGCCAAAGAGGGTCGTTTTTCGGGAGTGTGGCCACACTCCCTATGCTTGCTACGTTAGTGTCCCCCACTTTTGAGGGCAAAATATATACTTGACAACTTTGGCTATCTTATGTTATAGTTGAACAAAAATTCAATATTAGAGGGTCATAATGCCACAGGTACTGAAAGACGAAATACGGGAGAAAATTCTTGTAGCCGCATTAGATGAATTTTTTAATAGAGGTTACAAACTGGCAGCCATGCGAAATATCGCGGCCAACGCACAAATCCCTACCGGCCTTATCTATTCTTACTACAAGAACAAGGCTGATTTGTTTGATGCCATCCTCAGCCCTGTGCTGTATGATTGGGAGCGGGTGTTGACTGCCGGTGAGAAAAACGAAAGCAGACACTTAGGCACAGAAATCTATGGGTTGAGCAAGGCTGAAACGGAATGTCTGCTAAACTTATTTGACCATCGAAAAGAATTTATCATCCTGATCGACAAGAGCGGCGGCACAAAGTATGAATGTGAGAAAGAGCGTTTTGTCAAAGACATAGAAGCTCACTTGCTGGAGCATCGGGACGATACCACCGCAGACGCAGTTTTCATCCACATTATCGCAAACAATTTTGTGGACGGCCTCATGCAGATCATGTACCACTACAAGGGAAAGGAATGGGCGATTATGATTTTACACAAATTATCCAAAATGTATTTGTCGGGAATCGGTCTTTAGACCGGTTCCTTTTTTTATTGAACAATAATGAACTATCGTTCAAAATTAAAGGAGGAACAGCCTATGATGGCTCAACTAATCAAGCTGTATTTCAAAGGAAAGCCAAACACATCAAACACCGCAGTAAAAAAAGCGTATGCCTCACTGTCCAGCATCGCAGGCATTATCCTGAATCTGCTCTTGTGTACGGCAAAAATCATGACCGGGTTTTTCAGTCGGTCGGTTGCCATATCTGCGGACGGATTTAACAACCTGTCAGACGCAGGAATTTCACTTATGACGCTTTTAGGGTTTCAGATCGCGAGGTATGGCAGGGGAAGTACCCACCCGTTCGGTCATGGACGCTTTGAGTGGATCATGGGGATTTTTGCATCCCTTGCCGTGGTGCTGATGGGCGGAAAACTCGTACAAACCTCTTTCCAGTCCATTGTCAGCCCTCAAAAGCCGCTGTTCAGCGTGGCAACGATCATTGTTCTGGTGTTGTCCATTCTGGTAAAAGGCTATATGTATTTTTTCAATCGGCAATTTGCAAAAATAACAAACTCTGAAACGCTGAAAGCAACTGCCACGGACTGTATCAGCGATGCCGCCGCTACAGGAGCGGTTTTGCTCTCAACAGTAATCAGCCATGTGACAGGCTGGCAGATTGACGGCTACTGTGGCGTATTGGTATCTGCCTTTATTGTGATTGCGGGGACAAAAAGCCTTTGGGAAGTGCTGGGGCGGGTCATGGGCCAGGCAACCGACCAGAGTATTATTGACGACGTTCTGCGGACTGTCAAAGCATACCCGGAAATTGCGGCAGTACGGAATCTGATGGTGCATGATTATGGGTTCGGCTATTTCGTGATCTCCCTGCGAATTGAGGGGTACAGAAAAGACAGCGAACAGCTTTACAACGCAATTCACGAAATATCCTGCGCCTTATACCAGCAGTTTCATTGTGACTGTTTCATCCAAGTGGACTATCTCATAGATGACGATGGGTTGACGGCATATTTGCGGGATAAAGTCAAATTTGTTCTACAAAAGTACAGCGGCAAGGTCAGCATAGACCATTTCCGGCTGATTGAAAGCGGCGGCTATACCACAATTTCACTCGATCTTCTCTATCCTGCTGAGCTGCAAAAAAGCGAGGAAGTCATTTGTCGGGAGATTGAAATGGAATTAGAGAGCGAAAATCCTCAATACCGTACAATCATCAAAAGTATTCTTCGGCGGGAGCGATATGGTTCCNACCGTCGAAATAAATCCAAAAATCAGGAGGACAACAAATGAATCAGCAAAGCAACAACCGAATCAGCATCATGCGGGACGAGCCGGTAGCGGCCTCGTTGATGAAGTTAGGCATACCGACCATGATCGGTATGCTGATCTCCGCACTCTACAACGCCATCGACGCCTATTTTGTCAGCGGCCTCGGCATGAGCCAGATGGGGGCGGTGTCTGTTGTATTTCCCATCGTGCAGATCGTCATTGGCTTGGGGATGATGTTTGGGGCCGGAGCATCGTCCTATATCTCCCGGTCACTTGGAAAGGGAGATAACGCAGAAGCCAATCGAACCGCCTCCACTGCACTTTTTGCCAGCATTTTTGTAGGAGCGGTCATTATCGCAGGAATTATGGTATTCCTCAACCCTGTGCTGATGTCGCTGGGAGCGACCGACACGATTTTGCCCTATGCGAGAGCCTACGCTCAAATCTATGTGACTGGCTCCATCATCAATGTGTTTACCGTCACAATGAACAACCTTCTGACGGCGCAGGGCGCTACCCGGTTTACCATGATCTCCATGCTCACCGGTAGTATCATCAACATCATTTTAGACCCGATTATGATTTACGCCCTGGATTGGGGCATTGAGGGCGCGGCTATCGCCACGGTGATTTCGCTGGGCGTCAACATGGCCCTTTATATTGGGTACATAGCAACAAAGCAAGGTGTTCTACGGCTGTCGCTGCGGAATATCCGTCTTTCACCCCAGCTTTTGGGCGAAANTTTGAAAATCGGTATTCCTGTGCTTCTGTTCCAGCTTCTTGCCAGTGCGTCTATGGGACTTACCAACAGCGCGGCAAAGCCTTATGGGGACTACGCTGTGGCGGCGATGGGGGCTGTGATCCGTATTATGACTGTTGGGACTTACATCGTCTTTGGCTTCTTGAAAGGTTTCCAGCCGTTTGCCGGATATAACTACGGCGCAAAGCAATTTGACCGGCTGAAAAAGGCCATCCGCCTTTGCCTGATTTGGTCTACAACATTCGGCATAATCGCGGCTATCGTACTTTTTGCCTTTGCGGAACCAATCGTATCCATTTTTGGAACTGATACGGAAATGGTAAATCTGGCAAGCAAGGCCCTCCGGCTGAACGCAATTCTGTTTATCACCTTTGGTTTTCAGATGGTATATGCAAGCCTTTATCTCTCCATCGGAAAAAGTCTGGTAGGCGGGCTGTTGAGTTTGAGCCGACAGGGAATTTTCTTCCTGCCGCTGATCTACGTACTGCCTCGGTTGTTCCAGTTGTCGGGGGTCATTTGGGTTCAGCCAGCAGCCGACTTGCTGACAACCGCAGTTACCTTCTTTTTTGCAATTAAAATCAATCGTGCTTTAACCGTAGAAACACCTGAATATCCACAAGGGGGTGAACTGACCTGACATTAGTTAAATCCTCGGAGGACTATTTAGAGGCCATTTTGATACTCCACGACCTGTCATTTCAAAAGCTGAAAGAAAAAGCACAGCAGGCCGATTAGCGCAAATCGGTTTCGCTGTTACAGAAATTGACTGCCCCCAACGGGGAAAGAAAAAAACCGTTGGTCGAGGCAGCTAATTTCCTGCGCCCAATTTACATGATGCCAAATCGGACGGCGGTTTTTGGAGATGAAAGCTGCCGTCCGATTGTTTGTGGAACTGGCAGCTGGTAGGAGGTAGCCGCCATGAAGTACACCGCTATTCGACACAATCTGATAGCCCTTGACTTATCAAAAAAAGCCCATCCCCCACCTGGGGGAATTGCGGCTATGAAGTTATACTATACAATGCAGATATAGCAAACTATACAGTGCAAACCGCCCGGTGGGTCTATGACCTGCCGGGCGATTTTTGTCGTTTCNTNCGGCCCGAAAANTTTTCTTCACTTTTTTCTCTGCGGAAAGCGGTTTTTGCGCACAAAACCGGTACCGCTGAACGCTCTGTTAGCGGAAAGGGAGAATACCACCACCATCCCCCAGCGAAAGGGGGTGAGAAGATGGAATTTNANCCCCGCGACTATGGCGAACGGTGCAGGTTTGATGCCTTTTGCAAGACCGTGTTGAAGCATGAGGCTATCGACTACATCCGGGAAATGNNGCGGCGGGCCAGCCGGGAAACGTCCTTGGAGCGTCTGTCCCAGACGGCGATNGACAAGCTGTGTTCGGCTGATGACTATCCCAGCGACAGCTATGTATTTTCGTATTGCGGCTACGACCTGCCGATCAGCAGTGAACGGGTTGCCGACGCCTTTGCCAGTCTGCCGGAGCAGGAGCAGAGCATTTTGATTTTGCGCTTGGTTCTGGACTTGACTGACAGCGAGATTGGCGAGGCCCTGGGCCTGTCCCGAAGTGCCGTCCAGCGGCGNAGGANNAAATCGCTGAATGTCCTGCGGACGAAACTGACAGCGACGAAAGGAGGTTAGCGCCATGAAGCGCCGAAACTACAAGGGCCGTGAACTGTTGCCGTTGGCGGTGAGCGACGCGGCCCAGGCTGGGGATAGCGACGCCGTAGAGCAGGTTTTGCGATACTACGAGGGCTACATAAACAAGCTCTGCACCCGGACGGTCTACGACGAAAGCGGCTGTCCCCACGCTTGCTTGGACGAGTACATGAAAAGCCGTCTGGAAAACAAACTCATCCGCGCCATTCTCGGTGTGAACTGATAACCGACCCCGGCGGGAGGAACAGCTTACCCTTTCCCTGTTTCTTCCGCCTGCGGACTTGGGAATTTCAAAGAAAGGCTGGTGAACGATGGCCGAGGAGAGCGGCATTTTGGTAAAGGACAAATTCTGCCTCACTATTGAGGAAGCCTCCCGCTATTTCGGGATTGGCGAAAAGAAACTGCGAAAGCTGGTACACGATAATTTGGATGCTGGCTTTGTCATTCAGAATGGCGTGAAAATCCTTATCAAACGCCAGCGATTTGAGCAGTTTTTGGATAAGCTGTCGTCGATTTAAGTGCCGCACTTTACGAAAAGTTTCAAGAAATCGGTCAGATTGATATGGAAAATGAGCCTCGGTTATGGTATAATATGATTATGTCGTGCCGAGGCTCTTTTCACAGAAAGGAGCATAGACGTGAGCGAAAAGCGACGTGACAGCAAAAACCGCATTCTTCGCAGCGGAGAGAGCCAACGCAAGGACGGACGATATGCGTATAAATACATCGACACCACCGGCAAGCCCCAGTTTGTTTACAGTTGGAAATTGGAAGCCACAGACAGCACGCCCCAGGGCAAACGGGACGGNCTTTCCCTGCGGGAAAAGGAGAAGCAAATCCGGCGGGACATTGAGGACGCCATTATCCCTCGTGGTGGAGAAATGACCGTTTTGGATTTGGTGAAAAAGTACCTTTCGCAGAAAACCGGCGTCCGGCACAACACCAAGGCCAATTACAATTTTGTCCTCAATATCATCAAAAAAGAGGACTTCGGCCGGCAGCGCATTGACCGAGTAAAGCTGTCCGATGCCAAGTGCTGGCTTATCAAGTTACAGCAGGACGGCAGAGGCTACAGCTCCATCCGCTCCATTCGGGGCGTTGTCCGGCCTGCCTTTCAGATGGCGGTCGATGATGATTTGATACGCAAAAATCCGTTTGAGTTTCAGCTTGCCACCGTTGTTGTCAACGACAGTGTGACAAGGGAAGCAATCACGCGAAAGCAGGAGCGGGCATTTCTGGAATTTGTAAAGGGTGACAAGCATTTCTCCCGGTACTACGACGGCATTTATATCCTGTTCAAGACAGGACTTCGCATTTCGGAGTTTGTAGGTCTGACGCTGGCTGACTTGGATATGAAGAACCGCAAAATCAGTGTCAACCACCAGCTTCAGCGCAAGCGGAACATGGAGTATATCATCGAGGACACGAAAACCTCCAGCGGAACACGGGAAATCCCCATGACGGACGATGTGTACCAGTGCTTCCAGCGTATCATTGCCAACCGGCCAAAGCCCAAGACCGAGCCGATGATCGATGGCAGGTGTGGTTTTCTGTATCTGGACAAGGATGGAAAGCCGATGGTGGCGCTTCACTGGGAGCATTACTTCAAGCACATCTGCCAGAAATACAACAGCATCTACAAGGTGCAGATGCCCAAAGTCACCCCGCACGTTTGCAGGCACACATTCTGTTCCAACATGGCAAAGAGCGGCATAAACCCCAAGACGCTACAATACCTTANGGGTCACTCGGATATTGGCGTCACGCTGAACACCTACACCCACCTGGGCTTTGAGGATGCGCAGGCGGAGCTGAAACGGGTCGCCAGCGGCGGGTAGTAAAACGGAATAAGCCCCCTTGGTTTACTACCGTTCCTACTACTTTTGGGGTCAAAGCTGTGCTATTTTATGCCGAGATATGCCAGGAGAATGAATAGAAGAAAATGCTG
Organism: Oscillospiraceae bacterium; assembly: GCA_905219705.1. Taxonomy (GTDB): domain Bacteria; phylum Bacillota; class Clostridia; order Oscillospirales; family Oscillospiraceae; genus Vermiculatibacterium; species Vermiculatibacterium agrestimuris. The sequence goes on from CAJMXB010000020.1 coordinate 13,841, forward strand.
CGAGACACCCGCAAGGCCCGGAATATCAATACGTTCAAGAGGTTTCAGGATATGACAAAGATACTTTTTGTCTGCCACGGCAATATCTGCCGCTCCCCTATGGCGGAAAGCGTGATGACCCACCTGCTCCAGCGGGCGGATCGGAGGGATATCCTGGTGGATTCCGCCGCCACCAGTACAGAGGAGCTGGGCAATCCCATCCACCCCGGCACCCGGCGGGTGCTGGCCGCCCACGGCGTCCCTCTGGTGCCCCACCGGGCCCGGCAGATGACCTGGCAGGACGGCGAGACATACAGCTATCTCATCGGCATGGACAGCGCCAACCTGCGGAACATGGCCCGCATCCTGGGACACAGTGAAAAGCTCCACAGCTTGTTGGATTGGAGCCCTCACCCCAGAGACATCGCCGACCCCTGGNACACCGGGGATTTCGAGGCCACCTTCCGGGACGTCTGGGAGGGCTGCGAGACTCTGCTGGACATTCTTTAAGTAAAAACGGGAGCGGTCTTTCGATCGCTCCCGTTCCCTTTTACCAGNCNGGCTCCACCCCCTCCGCCCGGCGGGGGAGCTCACCAAAGATCCGCGCCACCAGGCTCTCGTATTCCGCAGGGTCGGTGGTCTTCTTCAGCTTCTTTTCATATTTCTCCGCCTGCTCAAAAAGGCAGAGCTGATAGAACCAGTGTTCCTTCATGCGTCCCAGGGCGTTTTTACGGCTTCCGAAGTCAGAGCTGTAGCCCTCAAACNGCTCCTCGTCATAGGCNCTGAGCTCCTCCCTGCCTATGCCGGGCCCACCCTGGATCCGCCGCACCAGAGCCGGGTCTGCCGTCAGTCCCCGGCCCAGCATCACCGCCTCCGTTTGAGGGAAGCGGGTCAAAAAATCCCCATACCGTCCCGCCGTGGTGAGGTCGCCGTTATAGCATACCGGNTTGGCGCTCTCCGCCAGNNCGAGAGTGNACGNCTCCGGCCGGGCGGGCCTGCGGTAAAGATCCTCCCGCACACGGCAGTGGATGGTAAGCTCTCCAATGGGGTACCTGTTGAACAGCTCCAGCAGGCGGGGAAACTCCTCCGGCGCCTTCCTCCCCAGCCGGGTCTTAACAGAGATCCTGGCCGGCGCCCGGGCAAAGATCCCGTCCAAAAGCCGCTCCAGCCCCTCCAGGTCAGACAGAAGACCGCTCCCCTTCCCCTTGGCCACCACCGTGCCCGAAGGACAGCCCAGGTTCAGGTTGATCTCCTCATATCCCATATCGGCCAGAGCCCTGGCCGCCCAGAGGAAGTCTTCCGCCTTCTTGGTGAGCAGCTGGGGCACCACCGGCACGCCCCGGTTCGCCTCCGGGAGGAAATCCCGCTTGCTCCTGCCGGTAAAGCGGCCGTCCTCCGTGGGGGAAAAGAAGGGCGTGAAATACTTGTCCACCCCCGGAAAATAGCGGTGGTGGAGATTCCGCAGAACATGGTCGGTGACACCCTCCATAGGTGCGAAATAGAATTTCAACGTGCCTTTCCTCCCATCGAAAAAAGGAAAGCGGCCCAGCGGGCCGCTTTCCTTTTTTTGGCGGAGAAGGAGGGATTTGAACCCTCGCGACGGTTTCCCGCCCTACTCCCTTAGCAGGGGAGCCCCTTCGGCCACTTGGGTACTTCTCCATAGCCGGTTATCTTCACCGTTTTCGGTTGTACGCGATTGGCGGAGAGAGTGGGATTCGAACCCACGGCTCCTTGCGGAGTCACCAGTTTTCAAGACTGGCTCCTTAAACCACTCGGACATCTCTCCATGTTTATCCATCTTGAGAGGACGGGCGGTCAGATGCGACATTTATATTACCACGGTTTTACGCCTGTGTCAAGAGAGAAAAGCTGGCATGGCCCCCTTGGTTTTCCTTCCTGACGGAAAAAGGTACAAAAGGGCTTGCAAAAGTCTTTCACATAGAGTAAAATGATTCTACCAATTTTGATTTTTGGAGGATGAATACCAATGCCTACGATTACTGCAGGTGAGTTCCGCAACGGCGTGACCTTTGAGATGGACGGAAAGGTCATGCAGGTGGTCGAGTTCCAGCACGTGAAGCCCGGCAAGGGCGCCGCTTTTGTGCGCACAAAAATGAAGGATGTGTTGGGCGGCGGCGTCACTGAGACCTCCTTCAACCCCACCGCTAAGTTCGAGACCGCTTATATCGAGCGCAAAGACGCCGAGTACAGCTACAACGACGGCGACCTGTACTACTTCATGGATCAGGAGAGCTTTGACATGGTGCCCGTATCCCAGGGCGATCTGCCTGACGGCTTCGCCTTTGTTAAGGAGAACACCGTGTGCAAGCTGATGATCTACAAGGAGAAGGTAGTGGGCGTTGAGGCTCCCAACTTCGTTGAGCTGGAGGTCACCGAGACCGATCCCGGCTTCAAGGGCGACACCGCCACCAACGTCACCAAGCCCGCCACAGTGGAGACCGGCGCCGAGATCAAGGTTCCCCTGTTCATCAACCCCGGCGACAGGATCAAGATCGACACCCGTACCGGTGAGTACCTGGAGCGCTGCAAGGGCTAAAAGGAGCGCCTGGGGCACTTCGCAGTGTGACAGCCCTGATTTGAAAGGAGTTTACTATGACGATTTCTGAGAAGGTGGCCTATCTGAAGGGCCTGGCCGAGGGCCTGGAGCTGGATACCGCCAAGTCCAAGGAGGGCAAGCTCATCTCCGTGATGATCGGTATTCTGGAGGAGATCGGCCTGTCCATCGAGGATCTGGAGGAGAACGCCGACGCCCTGGGCGAGNAGCTGGACGCCGTGTCCGACGACCTTGCCGACGTGGAAGAGATCATCTACGGCGAGGACGAGGATGACGACGAGTGCGGCTGCTGTGACGACGAGGACTTTTTCGAGGTCGAGTGCCCCAACTGCGGCNCGGAGCTGGACATCGACGAATCCATTCTGGAGGCCGGCACAGTGGAGTGCCCCGGCTGCGGTAGCAAGTTTGCCATCGATCTTACCGATGACGAGTGTGACTGCGGCTGCGACCACGAGCACGGCGAGGACTGACACGAGAATCAAAACCGAAAAAACAGGCCGGCATTTTAAAATGCCGGCCTGTTTTTTTGAGGCAAAGGGCAAAAGCGTGAGAATAGTAAAGATGCTTAAAAGAATTTTTTATTAAATTGAACAAAGTTCCCCTACGAATTTTATAGAGATTTCCCCTTGAAATTCGATTTTCGAAGGATTAAGATAGCACCTTGTAAGGGGCTGGTAAAGCCCCTGCCCGAACCTGCCGCAGAAGAGCGCACGGCGGGGGCGGGAAATTATGAAAGGGAGGAATTGGCATGATCACGTTTTTTGTTTGTCTGGTGATCTTGGTGGTAGGCTTCTTTACCTACGGTAAGCTGATCGAAAAAGTCTTCCATATTGATGACCGCCAGACTCCCGCCATCGCCCATCCCGACGGCGTGGACTACATTCCCATGAAAACCTGGCGCATTTTCCTGATCCAGCTTCTGAATATCGCAGGTCTGGGCCCCATTTACGGGGCCATTGCCGGAGCCTGTTGGGGCCCGGCAGTCTACTTGTGGATCGTCTTTGGCACCATTCTGGGCGGCGCGGTTCATGATTTCCTGTCCGGCATGATGTCGGAGCGCAACGACGGTATGTCCATCTCTGAGGTAGTGGGCCTCTATATGGGTAAGATCATCACCTTTGTCATGCGGGTGTTTTCGGTGGTGCTGCTGGTGATGGTAGGCGTCAATTTTGCCGCCGGCCCCGCCGGCCTGCTGGCCAAGCTGACCCCGGAGCAGCTGAGCCAGAGCGTTTGGCTCGTGATCATTATGCTCTACTATCTGGCGGCCACCTTCCTGCCCATCGATAAGGTGGTCGGCAAGCTCTATCCGTTTTTCGGGCTTTGCCTTATCATCATGGCGGTAGGCGTGGGCGGAGCCACCGTTTTCCTGCATGGCAGCGATATGCCTGAGCTCAGCGCCGCCACTTTGTCCGTTCTTCATCCCAGCGGAACGCCCAAGTGGGNGATGATGTTCGTTACAGTGGCCTGCGGCGCGGTGTCCGGCTTCCATGCCACACAATCCCCCATGATGGCCCGGTGCATTAAGTCTGAGAAGGAAGGCCGAACCGTATTCTACGGCGCTATGGTGGCCGAGGGTATCATCGCCCTTATCTGGGCCGCCGCCGGCGTTACCTTCTACACCAACCACGGTTCCCTGGTAGAGGGGATGCAGGGCCTTCAGGCCGCCATCACCGCCGGTGGACAAGGCGGTGTGGTCTATGAGATCTGCACCTCCCTGCTGGGCCCGGTGGGNGGCGTACTGGCTATGATCGGCGTCATCGCCTGCCCCATCACCTCCGGTGACACCGCTTTCCGTTCCGCCCGGCTTACCATTGCCGACTGGTTCAAGCTGGATCAGGCCGATACCAAGAAGCGGGCCGTTCTGGCCGTTCCTCTGCTGGCTGTCGGATTTATCATTGTAAAGCTGNTGCCCTGGACCTATCTGTGGCGGTACTTCTCCTGGTCTAACCAGACCCTGGCGATGATCGTACTGTGGACTGGCGCTGTGTTCCTCCACCGGTACGGCTATCCGCCGGTGGCCTCTATGATGGCCGCTCTGCCCGCCACCTTTATGACGGCGGTGTCCATCACTTATTTCTTCCAGGCCCCCGAGTGCCTGCACCTGTCCACCTCCATCGCCTATCCCGTAGGTATCGTGGCGGCCGTGGTCTTCTTCGTCCTGTTCTATGTCCAGACCTTCGTGCGTAAGAAGGACGAAAATCAGTTGGCCGCCCAGATGGGCAAGTAAAAAATATCACCTGTGCGCTCTTAGAGGACGGGCCGCGCTCTTGCGCGGCCCGTCTTTTCGTGATATGCTTCATTCCAAAGGAGGNAGATATCATGACAGAGCTGGAGACTTTGCAGAAGTGGCTGGACGAGAGCCGGCGCGGGGTGTTTTTCGGCGGCGCGGGGGTGTCTACAGAGAGCGGCGTACCCGACTTTCGCAGCGTGGACGGTCTCTATAATCAGAGCTACGACTACCCGCCGGAGACCATCATCAGCCACAGCTTTTTCCTCCGCGATCCGGAGGCGTTTTACCGATTTTACAAGGAAAAGATGCTCTATCTGGACGCCAGGCCCAACGCCGCCCATAAAAGGCTTACCCAACTGGAGGCCGCGAACCGGCTGGCGGCGGTGGTCACGCAGAATATCGACGGCCTCCATCAGGCGGCGGGGAGCAAAACGGTCTATGAGCTCCACGGCAGCGTCCACCGCAACTATTGCATGAAGTGCCATAAATCCTTTGACGCCGCCTATGTCAAGCGTGCACAGGGCGTCCCCCGGTGCGATGTCTGCGGCGGTCTGGTAAAGCCCGACGTAGTGCTCTACGAGGAACCCCTGGATGGGGATATTATGGAAAAGGCGGTCGCGGCCATCGCCGGGGCCGACCTGCTCATCGTGGGCGGCACATCCCTGGCGGTGTACCCGGCGGCGGGCCTTATCAACTACTACCGGGGCCACCGGCTGGTACTCATCAATAAAACGCCTACGCCCTACGACAGCCGGGCTGACCTGATCCTCACCGGCAAGATCGGTGCGCTTTTGGAACAGATCCGGGTATAAAAGGAACGCCGGGAGCGGCTGCTCCCGGCGTTTTTTGTATCAGTTGAACCTGCCGTCCATCTCAGGGATATGGAAAAAGGTATAATTGCCGCTGGCCAGCAGCTCCTCCTTCTGGTTGGTAACGTCCACATTCACATAGCAGGTGGTCTGGCCCCGGCGGCGCACCGTCCCCTTGGCCCTGACCGTGTCGCCCGGAAGCGCGCTGTGGAGGAAAGTAAAGCTGCTGGAAAGAGTAACATAGACCCGGCCGTCGGTGTGGGCGGCGGCGCCGCCGGCGCTGTCCGCCAAGGTGAACAGCGCGCCTCCATGGACAAGGCCCAAGGGATTCAGACTGCCCTCATAGACCTTGAGCTCCATCTGGGCCCAGTCCTCCCCCGCGTCCACAAGCTCCATATGATTGATCTGCAGGAAGGGATTGTCATGAAAGTGCTGAAGAAGTCCTTCTTTATCTACCACGATTCTCTTACTCCTTCTTGTATGTATTGTTTTTATTATATCCTTAAATGGCCGGAAGCGCAATATTGACAAGAAAGAAAAAATAGGGTATCCTACTAAAAGTGTGAAAACACGGCATGGAGCGGTATCGAAGTGGTCATAACGGGACTGACTCGAAATCAGTTGACGGGCAACCGTCCGTGGGTTCGAATCCCACCCGCTCCGCCAAAGAGAGGCTAAGATCTTATGATCTTAGCCTCTCTTTCTCTATTTTGGGGAGAGGGAGCAAACCTTCCCTACCCCAGCATCACATCCAGAAGCATCATCACCGCAAAGCCGACGACGATGCCCATGGTGGCAAAGTAGGGATGGATCTTTTGATTTTGCTGGCACTCCGGGATCAGCTCGTGGACGGCCACCAGGATCATCGCCCCGGCGGCAAAGGCCAGCGCGAAGGGCAAAAAGGCCTCCACATACACCACCATAAGCGCCCCGAAAACGCCGGCGATGGGCTCCACCATACCGGAGGCCTGACCGATAAGAAAACTCTTCCCCCGGGAACAGCCCTCCCGCCGCAGAGGAAGGGACACCGCCGCACCCTCCGGGAAATTTTGAAGACCGATGCCCACGGCGATGGTCACCGCCCCCATGAGGGCCTCCGGGTTCCCGCCGTTGTGGAGGGCGCCGAAGGCCACGCCTACCGCCATCCCCTCCGGGATANTGTGGAGGGTGATGGACAGTACCAGCATCATGATGCGGTTAAACCGTCCCCCCTCCTCCGGAACGCTGTCCGCCTTGCGGCGGGCATAGCTCACCAGCTTATCTGACACCCACATGAACACTGCTCNGCACAGGAACCCACAAGTCNCCACCAGCCAGGCCGGCACATTTAAGTAAGCCTCCGCCCGTTCTATAGCGGGCTGGAGCAGCGACCAAAAGCTGGCGGCGATCATCACTCCCGCGGCGAAACCCAGCATAAGATTCATTGCTTTTTGGTTGGTATGTTTGAACAATATGACCGTTCCANCGCCTAACGCCGTAACGNACCNAGTCCCCAATGTAGCAATGAGGGCCATAATGACAACATTATTCACGGAATCACCTCACCCTAATCTATGACGGGAGACAGGGGCGGGTGACGGTGCCCAGCGTACGCCGGACAGCGCGCAAAAAGACCCAGGGCCAAGCCCTGGGTCTTTTTCGTTCCATAGGATCCTCTTACTTGGCGTAAGCGGCGGCCTGTTCACCGGCGATCTTGCCGAAAACGGTGAAGTCGGCCACAGCGTTGCCGCCCAGACGGTTGGCGCCGTGGACGCCGCCGGTGACCTCGCCGGCGGCGAAGAGGCCGGGGATCACATTGCCGTCAGTGCCCAGGACTTCCGTGGAGGTGTTGATCTTCACACCGCCCATGGTGTGGTGGACGCCGGGGGCGATCTGGATGGCGTAGAAGGGCGCGCTGTCCAGGGGATTGGCGAAGCTGGTGCGGCCGAACTNCTCGTCCTTGCCGGCCGCCACGCAGGCGTTCCACTTCTCCATGGTCTCGGGAAGCACATCCTCGGGCACGCCCATGGCCTTGGCCAGGTCGGCGTAGGTGTCGCCCTGAACNGTGAAGCCCTTCTTGATGTAGCCNGCGATGACGCTGGAGGCGTCCACCATCTTCTGATCCACCACCAGCCAGGCGTTGCCGCCCGTCTGAGCCAGCTCAGCGGCGGAGACGGCATCACGGGTGCCCACCTCGTCGCAGAAGCGCAGGCCCTCGGCATTGACCAGAANGGCGCCGTCGCCGCGCAGANCCTCGGTGATCAGAGCGGAGGTGTTCTGCTCCACAGTGGGATGGATCTGGATCTGATCCATGTCCACAGTGGCAGCTCCCACGGCCTCGGCCATCTTGATGCCGTCGCCGGTGCAGCCGGGCGCGTTGGTGGTGANAAAGCCGTCCAGCTCAGGCTTGAGCTCGGCCACCATCTTCAGGTTGGCGCCGAAGCCGCCGCAGGCCAGGACGACGCTCTTGGCGTTGACGGTATAGCCCTCGGCCTTCACGCCCACNGCCTTGCCGCCGTCCATGAGGATCTCGGTCACAGGGGCGTTGAAGATGATCTCCACGCCGTTGTCGGCGCAGGCCTTCTCCAGAATGGGAACGATGTAACCGCCGACAGAGACGGTCTTGCCCTCGGCGTCCACGGGGCGGTGGATCCGCTTGACGGACGCGCCGCCGAAGGAGCCCACATTGTGCAGCTCGGCGCCGATACCGTCCAGCCAGTCGATGGCGGCGGCAGAATTATTGGCCAGGGCGCTGACAAGCTCCTTGTCATTGATCCCCTTGCCGCCCACCATGGTGTCCAGAATGAACAGGTTCACGCTGTCGAAGTAGCCGTTGGAGCCGGCGGCCTTCCAGTCGTCATACTCCTTCTGGACAGTCGCCACCAGGTCACTGAGCTCGGGGTAGGTCTCGGCGGCAGAGCCGAGGGTCTTCTCCACACCGGCGTTCTCGGTGAACTCGTTGGTGTCCTGCCACTCGGTCTTGGCGGCGTTCATGCCGCCGGTGGCTTTGACGGAGTTGCCGCCCACCATGGCGGTCTTCTCCAGGATGACGACCTTCTTGCCGGCCTGAGCGGCGGCAATGGCGGCGGTCATGCCGGCGCCGCCGGCGCCCACGACCACCACGTCCACATCCATGGTCTGCTCCTCGCCGTTGCCGCCTTCAACTTTGGAGTTAAAGTTGGCCACATCGGCCCCGGCCGCCGTCAGAGCGGCCTCCACGGCGCCCAGGAAGCCGTCGGAAGCCAGGGTGGCGCCGCTGATGGCGTCCAGGTTGATGGTCTGGTCGTTCAGAATGGAAGTCGTCAGCAGCTCAATGGCCTTGCCGCCGATCTCCGGGGTCTCATTGCTCTCGGTCACGTCGATCTTCTCGATCTTGCTCTTGTCCGCGGACAGAGTGACCTCCACCTTGATAGCGCCGCCGTAGCCGCTGCCCTCGCCAACGCCGGTGACGGCGTCCGCAGGCGCGGGGCTTTCCTTGCCCTCGTTGCNGNACGCAGCCAAGCCACAGATCATGGCCGCGGCCAGCAGCAGAGCGCCCAGTCTCTTCTTCATATTGTTCCTCTCCTTAAGTTTTGATTTGTATTGGGATTTTTCTCCCGAACAATGTGGTATTATAGCACCATGTTTTGGAATACGCAATAAAATTTGATAAAAAATTCACATTTCTCTGGCCATGTCAAAAAGGGCCTCCCCTGCCGCAGGCAGAGAAGGCCCTTTTTCCCATTATTCCATTATGTCGGCTGGAACCGCCCCTCCAGCCCGGAAGTCCAGGTCACCTCGTCCTCCCGTGTGACAAAGATGGCCTCGATCCCATCCAGGCTCTCAATGAAAGCAGTTCCCTTTTCCAAGCCCATGGCAAACACCGCGGTAGATAGCGTATCGGCGTCAAAGGCATCCGGGGCAATGATGGAAACGCCGGCCAGCTCATTCTGCACCGGCCAGCCGGTGGCGGTATCCAGAATATGGTGATAGCGCACTCCGTCCAGATCAAAGCCCCGCTCATAGATGCCGCTGGTGACCACAGCCTGATCCCTTACGGGCACAGCGCCCACCACGGNCTGCTGCTGAAGGCCCCGGGGATCCTGTATGCCAATGTTCCAGTCGGTGCCATCGGGCTTACCGCCGATGGCCAGTACATTCCCGCCAAAGTTCAGAAAACCGCTCTCCACGCCCCGCTGCCGCATAAAATCGGCAATGCGGTCGGTGATANANCCCTTGGCAATGGCCCCCAGGTCGATGGTGACGCCGGCGGGAAGCAGGACTCCCTCCTCGTCCATGTCGATCTGGGCCCAACCCACTTTCTCGGCGGCCTGGGCCAAGGCGGTCTCGTTGGGAAGGCGCCCCATCCCCTCCCCTGTGAAATCCCACAGGTCTACGNAGGCGCCGATGGTAATGTCAAAAGCTCCTTCAGAAAGGGCGGAGTACTCCAGCGCCTTTTCCAGGATCTCCCGGGTCTCGGGACTGACCTGGATCCGCTTTCCTCCCGCGTGGTTCAGATTCCAGACGTCAGAGCCCTCCACTGTCTTGCTCAGCAAGTCCTCATACCGCTGACATTCCGCCTGGGCGTCGGAGAGAAGCGTCTCGTCATCGGTGTAGATGTTCATGGTCACCACAGTGTCGAAGAAAAACGCCACCTGGCTTTTGGGCTCGGCCGGCGCAGTGGTGACGCGCGGAGCCACGGCAGGACCGCCGCCGCAGCCAGTCAGCGCCAGGGCCAGGGCCAATCCCCATATCAGCTTTTTTCTCATCCCTGTCCCTCCGCGCCGGGAAGCCGCAGCACCCGCACGATCTGCCGCCCGGCAATACCGGTGATGATGCCGGTGACTACGGCCGAGATCATCAGGGGAAAGACATAGAACAACAGCCCCGGCGTCTCCATAATGAGCGCGGCCACCAGGATCTGGCCCACGTTGTGGAATATCGCGCCTACCACCGACACGCCCACGATGGAGACGCTGTCCCGGCCCAGCTTTTTCACCAAAAGCATCATAACAAGGCTCAGAACGCCGCCACCCATACTATAAAAGAACGCCGCCGCCAGATTGCCCGACATAAAGCCGGTAAGCACCACCTTCATCAGCATCAGAAGCACCGCATACCTTGCCCCCAATAGATAGATGGCGTAGAGCAGCACTGTGTTGGCCAGTCCCAGCTTGATCCCCGGAGGCAGCGCCATCACAGCGGTGAGGAGGTTTTCCATATAGCCAAGCACCACCGCCGCCGCCGAGAGCAGGGCCAAACGGGTCAGCCGCTGGGTGGTGAACCGAGAAGAGGTTCGCTCCATATTACTCCCCGCCCTCCAATACCAGCTCCACCGTCACCTGGTTGGGCAGACAGACGATCCATTGCCGCAGGCCGCGCCGCTCATAATTCTCCATGGACATCTCCCCCTGGTAGACGCACTGCTTGTCCGGGCAGGTGGAGTCCATCATCCGGATGGCGCCGTCCTTGACCTCGATGTGGTTGACCACGCCGCTGCCCTGGTCGACCTCGATGACCTGATCCTCGTTCAGGGCCACCTCCTGATAAAGGTCGGCGCCCAGATAGATCCGGGCACGTTCCACCACCGCGTTCCGACCGCTCAGCCAAACTGCCAGCATGCCGGCAGCGGCGATCAAAAGGGCCGCCAGAATGATCAGCACATCCTTCTTTTTCATCAGGCCAGTCTCATTTTCAGCCATGCTTTTGTTTCCTTTCCGTAAGTAGACGCTCCGCCGGTCTGCATCTGGAAGAAAAGGGCCGCCTATAGGCGGCCCTCCCTTTTGGTGCCGGTGGTGGGACTCGAACCCACACGGGGGATTAGCCCAACGGATTTTGAGTCCGTCACGTCTACCAATTCCATCACACCGGCATGTTTTCTGTTCAGCTTTTTATTATACAGACTTTTTCCCTGAAGTGCAAGAGATTTTTTTCGCGCCGGCTCTCCACAACCTCTTGACAAAACCCTCCCGCTGGTGTACAATATTTCCATTGTAAAGTCATTCGACTTTACATTTCGTCACCAGGGAGGGATCCTCGTGAAAAACCAGGCTTACCGCATGGCACTGCTGTATGATTTTTACGGCGACATGCTCACCGACCGGCAAAAGGAGTTTTACGACCTTTATTATAATGAAGACCTCTCTCTCAGTGAGATCGCGGAGAATTACAGCATCTCCCGCCAGGGTGTCCGGGACGTGATCGTCCGGGCGGAGGCCACCCTCACCGAGCTGGAGGACAAGACGGGGATCATCCGCCGCTTCCACGTGATGCAGGACGAGCTCCGGGGCCTGTTGGCCGATGTGGATGCCATCGCCCAGCGCAATGCCGCCCAATATCGGGACGACGANATCGNGGCGCTGACCGANCGCATCTCCTCCGTGCTGAACAAGCTCAAGCAGGAGTGAGCCATGGCCTTTGAGGGACTGACTGAAAAGCTCTCCAACGCCTTCAAAAAGCTCCGGGGCAAAGGCCGCCTCACCGAGGCCGACGTGAAGGAGGCCATGCGGTAGATCCGTATGGCCCTGCTGGAGGCCGACGTGAGCTATAAGGTGGTCAAGGATTTTGTGGCCAAGGTGTCGGAGCGGGCCGTGGGCGCCGACGTGCTGGAGGCCCTCTCCCCCGCCCAGATGATCGTCAAGATCGTCAACGAGGAGCTCACCGAGCTCCTGGGGGGCGAAGACGCCAANCTGACCATCTCCTCCAAGCCCCCCACAGTCGTGATGATGGTGGGCCTTCAGGGCGCGGGCAAGACCACCAACGCCGCCAAGCTGGCAGNGCTGATGAAAAAGCAGGGCAAGCGGCCTCTTCTGGCGGCCTGCGACGTATACCGCCCCGCCGCCATCCAGCAGTTGGAGGTGGTGGGCGCCCAGCTGGATATCCCCGTGTTTCAGATGGGGCAGATCGACCCGGTGGACATCGCCTGCGCCGCNGTGGAGCACGCCAAAAAGCACGGCAATGACCTGGTGTTTCTGGACACCGCCGGGCGGCTCCACGTGGACGAGGAGCTGATGGCGGAGCTGCAGAACATCAAGGCCGCCGTCTCTCCCGACGAGATATTGCTGGTGGTAGACGCCATGATNGGCCAGGACGCGGTGAACGCCGCCAAGGCCTTTGACGACGCGCTGAATCTGACGGGCGTGATGCTCACCAAGCTGGACGGCGACGCCCGGGGCGGAGCGGCCCTCTCCATCAAGGCAGTGACTGGCAAGCCCATCAAGTTCGCGGGCACCGGAGAAAAGCTGGAGCAGGTGGAGATCTTCCACCCTGACCGGATGGCAAGCCGTATCCTGGGCATGGGAGACGTCCTCTCTCTTATCGAAAAGGCCCAGGAAAACTTCGATTTGAAGAAGGCCCAGGAGCTGGAGCAGAAGCTGCGCAAAAATAAGTTCACCCTCACCGACCTCTACGACCAGTTGGTGCAGATGAAAAATATGGGCTCCCTCAGCGACCTTGCGGGGATGCTCCCCGGCATCGACGCTAAGGCCCTGGAGGGCGCCAACATGGACGATTCGGCCCTGGGCCGTACCGAGGCCATCATTCTCTCCATGACCCCCCAGGAGCGGGAGAACCCGGATGTGCTCAACAACAGCAGAAAAAAGCGCATCGCCGCCGGGGCGGGCGTGGGCGTGGTGGATGTGAACCGGCTGCTCAAGCAGTTTGAGGCCATGCGCCAGATGACCAAGCAGATGAGCGACCCCCGGATGCGANAGCTGGCCAAAAAGGGCCGCCTGCCCGGTATGGGCGGCATGGGTATGGGGCGAGGCTTCCCCTTCTAAACTACGTTGGTAAGCGCCGGAGCCCGGCGTTTCCAGATATACGAACGATAATTCTATGGAGGTGAAAATAAAATGGTCAAAATTCGTCTGCGCCGTATGGGCGCTAAGAAGGCTCCCTTCTACCGCATTGTGGTGGCGGACTCCCGCTATCCCCGTGACGGCCGCTTCATCGAGGAGATCGGCACCTACGACCCCACCGCCGACCCCGCTCAGCTGAAGGTGGACGCCGAGCGCGCCCAGGCCTGGATCAAGACCGGTGCTCAGCCCACTGAGACAGTGAAGGCTCTGCTGAAAAAAGCCGGCGCTATCTAAAAGGGAGGACAACACCAGATGAAAGAGCTCCTCACCTACATCGCCCAGAACCTGGTGGACAACCCCGATCAGGTGGAGGTCACCGAGCACGTGGGCGAGAGCGAGACCACCCTGGAGCTGCGGGTCGCCAGCNAGGATATGGGTAAGGTGATCGGCCGTCAGGGCCGCATTGCCAAGTGGATCCGTGTCCTCATGCGCTCCGTGGGTCAGCGGAAGGGTACACGGGTCTCGGTCGAGATCAGCGATTGAGTGAAAACGGCGGGGCTTCCCCCGCCGTTTTTTCATTTCCACCATAAGATTGGAGCGCGTTATGGACTACCGCTATCTGGATATGAACGCCTATCCCCGCAAGGCGCATTTTGANTATTTCAGCGCCATGNCCTACCCTTATGTGGGCCTCACCGCGGAGGTGGACATCACCGATTTCCTCCCCCAGGTCAGGGCGGCCGACCTTCCCCTGTTCCTCTCTCTGTGCTACTGCGTCAGCCAGGCCGCTAACCGTGTGCCCCAGCTGCGTCAGCGCATTTTGGAGGGGAGGGTCGTGGAATTTGACCGATGCCAGANCTCCCACACCGTGGCTTTGGAGGACGGGACATACTGCTATTGTGCGTTGGACAGCGGCCGGCCCTTCTTCGACTATCTGTCCTATGCTGTCCAGGCCCAGGAGCGGGCCATGGCCCGGGGCGGCATTGAGGAGAGTGAAGAAGAGGCCCTGGACAAGCTGTTCATCTCCACCCTGCCCTGGCTCTCCTTCACCGGCCTTGTCCAGCCCGTCCCCTCCCCCGCCGACAGCAATCCCCGCATTACCTGGGGAAAGTATCACACTGCCGAGGGCCGGACGCTGCTGCCCCTCTCTATCCTCTGCCACCACGCGCTGGTGGACGGCGTCCATATTGCCGCTTTTTACTCCGCGCTGGCTGAGCAGCTCGCCGCTGTGAGCGGGCTCATCCGTCAGCGGGAAACAGCGCACACCTNAAAGGAGCTTTTCTATGAAAAACCAATTTTTAGAGGCCGGACAGATCGTCAATACCCACGGGATCAAGGGCGAGGTGAAGATCATGCCCTGGGCGGATTCTCCGGAGTTCCTGTACGCCTTCGACACCCTCTATATGGACGGCAAGCCCGTCAAGCTCCTCGCCGCCCGCCCCCACAAAACCATGGTGCTGGCCGCCCTGGAGGGGGTTGATACAGTGGAGAAGGCCATGAAGCTCAAGGGCAAAGTCCTCTCCATCGACCGTACTGGCGTAACGCTGCCCGATGGCCGGCACTTTCTGGCCGACCTCATGGGCCTCAGGGTGCTGGACGCCGCCTCCGGAGAGGAGCTGGGCGTCATTGCCGACATCCTCACACCGCCCGCCCACGAGGTCTATGTGGTCAAGGGCCGGGGNAAGGAGTACATGATCCCCGCGGTGGACGCCTNCCTGGCGGAGACCAATGTGGAGGACGGTTATATTAAGGTCAACCTCATCGAAGGGATGGAGAGCTGATGTACCGCATCGACATTTTGACCCTGTTTGACATGACGGTGGGGGATGTGCTCTCCGAGTCCATTCTGGGCCGGGCCCAGGAGCGGGACTTTTTGCGCATTGAGACCCACCAGATCCGGGACTACACCCTCAACAAGCAGAAGCAGGTGGACGACTATCCCTACGGGGGCGGCCGGGGGGCGGTGATGCNGGCCGACCCCCTCTACCAGNNCTGGAAGCACGTGGTGGATTCATTCGGCCCCGGCCGCACCATCTACTTCTCCCCCGCCGGAACCACCTTCCNGCAAGCGGANGCCAAGCGCCTGGCGGCGGATTACGACCACCTAATCCTGGTCTGCGGCCACTACGAGGGCATCGACGAGCGCTTCATCGAGGCGTATGTGGATGAGGAGATCTCCCTGGGAGATTTTGTCCTCACCGGCGGGGAGATCCCCGCCATGGCGGTGGCCGACGCGGTGAGCCGGCTGGTGCCGGGCGTGCTCCCCGATCCCGAGTGCTTTGAAAACGAGAGCCACTGGAACGGTCTGCTGGAGTNTCCTCAATNNTCCCNCCCCGAGGAGTGGCACGGCAGGAAGGTGCCCTCCATTCTCCTCTCCGGCAACCACGCCCTCATTGAAAGGTGGCGGCGCAAGCAGGCCATCCTGCGGACAAAACGGCGCAGGCCGGATATGTATGAAAAGCTGGACTTGTCCTCCACGAAGGAGGATATCAAGCTGATGGGAGAGCTGCGGGAGGAATATCCGGAGGACTTTCCCCGCTGACCCCAAAACGGTGCGGAAGCCCTGAGCTTCCGCACTTTTTCTGTTTCGAGCCCGTTCCCCCCCGCTTTCCCTTTACTTTTCCTTTTCAATGTGTTATAATCCGAATGTAATTTCAAATATTAGATTCGGAGATACATTTTATGAGTTTCAAAATTATTGTGGACAGCTGCTGCGACCTCACCGCTCCTCAGTTCCACCAGGGGCCTTTCCTGCGGGTACCGCTGACCATCTCGCTGGCCGGGGAGGACATCGTAGACGACCACACCTTTGACCAGACCCATCTTTTGCTCCTTATGCGGGAGAACGACCAGCCCCCCAAGACGGCCTGTCCCTCCCCCGCCCAGTATCTGGATGCCTTTGACCAGGCCCAGGCCGACGACCTCTATGTGGTCACCCTCTCCGCCCTCCTCTCCGGCTCCCACAATTCCGCCGCCCAGGCCCGGGCCATCTGGCTGGAGGAGCACCCCAAGAGCAACGTGCACATCTTCAACTCCTGTTCCGCCGCCGCGGGAGAGGTCTGTGTGGCTATGAAGCTCCTGGAGCTGGCGGGCTCGGGCCGGGACTTCCAGACNGTGGTCAACGAGACCTCCAGATATATCTCCTCCATGACCACTTATTTTGTACTGGAAAACCTGGATCACCTGCGCAAAAACGGCCGCCTCACCGGGGCGCTGTCCCTGGTGACCGAGGCCCTGCGCATCAAGCTCCTCATGGGGGCCACCCCTGAAGGGGAGATCAAAAAGGTGGGCCAGGCCCTGGCGGTGAAGCAGGCGCTGAGCCGGATGGTGGCGCTGATGGCCGCCGATCCGGGCCACGTGGGCAAGACCCTCTCCATCGTCCACTGCAACAACGCGGAGCGGGCCTTCTACGTGCTGGAGCAGGTGAAAAAATCCTGCCACTTCAAGGATATCCTGATCTCTGACGCCCGGGGCGTCACCACGGTATACGCCAACGACGGCGGCGTGGTGGTGGCATTTTAAGAGAAAAAAAGAGGCCCGGTATCTTCGCGATACCGGGCCTCTTTTTTTCGTTTTACTCCGCCTTGGGGGATTCCTCAGCGGGAGCGGCGGGGGCAGTCTCCTCCGCCTTGGGCGCCTCCTGCACAGCGGGAGCGGCCTCCACAGGCTTGGCCTCCTCCACCGGGGCG
>CAJMXB010000021.1 GCA_905219705.1 Oscillospiraceae bacterium
AATAGATATCATGCGTTCTTACAAGCCAGCCAGTTTTGACATAATTTGCACATCCCCCCCATATGGAGAAAATGCCACAACTGTCACTTATGGACAGTTTTCCACTCTACAATTACTCTGGATTAACAGTTTAGATTTTAAATATGACCCAACTTGCTTTAACAATTTTTCTAAGATTGATTCTCTAAGTCTCGGCGGAGTACATTCAACAAACAATCCATTTTATCTTTCTCCTTCCCTTTCAGACTATATCAGAAAAATATCCCCTCAAAAGCAGACAAAAATAGCTACCTTCTATTCCGATTATGAAAACGCTTTTCGTTTAATGGCTCGATTGTTAAAACCAAATGGGAGTATGATTCTTACGTTGGGCAATAGGTCGGTTGATCGAATAGAATTCCCCTTTGTAGATATCAACAAAGAAATTGCCCAACATTATGGCCTTAAGTTAGTTCATGTAATTACCAGAAATATTATAAAAAAGCGGATGCCCTATCGTGTATCAAAGTTGCTTGACGGTCAACCTGTAAATTCGATGGCAAAAGAATCCATCTTACTTTTTACCAAGGAGGTCGCTGGGAATGCCAACGATAACCGCTANTATTTTCTTTAAAAATTATGGGTGAATTTAGATTATCTCTTTAGAAGTTCTTATATGTCGGTATAGCCCGTATTTCCGGGCTTTTCCGGCATTTTAGATATGGGGAGAAGTTCTCATATACTCTCAAAACCTTTTAGGTTTTCCCTCTCAATGGTAGTAAAAGAAGTAGTAAATCCGTCTGCGGCTATGCAATCAGCCTTTCCATTTCAGCCCTTGCGGAAGCGAATGTTGCGTGTGCGTAATAGTTCAGCGTCATAGTGATATTGGAGTGTCCCATGATGTACTGTAACGCTTTCGGGTTCATTCCGGCATTGGCTAAGTTGGTGCAGAACGTATGGCGCAGGGTGTGGGGTGTCATTACTTTAGGTAACGCTTCCTCATGGCACTTGTTATACTTCTTTGCAAGCCCCCGGAACATTGTAGCATAGTTCACATTCGTTTTCGGGCAACCGTCCCGGTTGAGGAAAAGGAAATTGCTGTAACCGTCAATGGTGGTCGCTTTCGCTCCCTTACGGTTCTTCATCACGCGCCCCAACGCTTCATACACTTTTTCACTCATTGGGATTTGTCTGATACCGCTTTGCGTTTTGGGCTTCTCTATGTAGTACCCGGTTTCTGCGCTCCTTAAAAGCTGGTGGTCTACATTGATTACCCGGTTTTCAAAGTCAAGGTCGGTTTCAGTCAGCCCGCAGAGTTCGGAAATCCGCAGCCCCGTCCCCAGCAGTATAATAACCTCGTCATAGTATTTCTGATAGACGCTATCACTCTGCATAAAGGATAAAAGGCTTTCTTCCTGTTCCGCTGTGAGAGGTACTTTCGGCTCTGTGTCATCCTCGATCACGGTATTGAGCTGGAAGTCAAAGGGGTTCTTCCTTATACAGTCGTCCTGTATCGCTGTGTAAAAAGCAGCTTTCAGAGAACGCTTGTCGTTGCTTATGGTCTTGTAGGATATTCCCTTTTCTTTCATGCGCAACGCCCATTCTTTCGCGTCGGACAGCTTCACACTATCAATAGGGCAGGAACCAAGTTTATCCGCTTCCAGCAGCTTCATAAGCCGCTTGCGCCCCTGTGTGGTGTTGTACCTTACATTTCCCCGGTGGCGTGTCTGTTTTGCGTAAAGCTCGCAGACCGTCATTTTCTTACCGATTGTGTCTATCCTGTCGTCAAGGTCTTTCTGTATCTCTTTTTCCTTTTCTCTAAGGGATATGTCGTCACGCTTCCCGGCAGGGGTCTTGTCCGTAGGTACTAACTTCCAAGCGTAGACAAATTGCACTTTGCCAAAAGTATCAGTATATTTGTAAGCATATCTCCCGTCTTTTCTCTGGCTCTCTCCCGAACGCAAAATGCGGTTTCTGTTATCACGTCTTTTCTCCGACATTGTTTTGCTCCTTTCCGTGTCGGAAAGAGCCTTGATATGCCTACACTTATTATAGCACATTCAAGGCTCTATTTCACTATCTTTTTTGTTAAATTGCGTCCAGTGTGTCAATGACTTTTTCAAACTGTTTCCTCTTGATCTGAATACGGTTCCCGTTCAAGATCACCCAGCCCGACGTGGGATTTTCCTCTGCAAGTTTCCGCAGCTTGTTTTCCCCAATGCGGAAATATTTTGACGCTTCTTCAATGGTAAGCGTGTACTTTTCCCAAATAGGCACATCAGCATTGTTCATTTTTATAAATCCCCCTTTCAAAAATGGGTAAAAGGTTAATAGTAAAAAGGGGCTGTGATCGGGCGGTTATCAGCATAACCTCACGGGAGTTTCACCCCTGCATGGTTCTCATGCAGCCCTACCCATTGCCTGCGACGCTTTGAACGCTCGGACTGTGGCGATAAGGGAGTATCATTATATATTCTGCGCGGTCGTCGCCCGCAAGCTGCTAACTTGCTTCCCGGCGCGGTGTTGGTCGCTCGGCTGTCCCGGCAGGAAAAATCCCGCCGGGATAGTGTCATGGCGCACCCGCCGTATGGCTCGGCGCAAAAGGGACGTACCCGATCTGCCCTATGCTGCGCCGCCGTTATCTTGCGCCGCTTTCTTTGTCAAGGTGCCGGAAAGGTTGAGCCGGGACAGGCAGCGGAAAGGGGGACGCTGCTTGTCCTAAATCAGCTTAAACCTCGAATGAAAGGACAGCCCGCATGAGCTTTGACCGTAAGCGGTCGCGTATGTCCTCGTCTATGCCCCAATACACATTTCCTCTCTCGTCGTAGAGCTTGCGCATAGACAGGGACGTTATGTAGCTCTCATAGTGCTTGACGACAATCGCCATAGCTTCCGGGTCGCCCTTTGTTGCGGCTATGATTACCGGGTAAGGTAANAAGCCGNGTTCAGCATTTTCATTGTTACCAGTCTGTGCAGTCATAGGCGCGTTCCTCCAAATAGCGTTTTAATAGCTCAAAAGAGCTGTTCCGGCGATACTTCACTGTTGTTCTCGGAATGTTGCAGAGCCTTGAAATCTCGGTTTCGCTCATATCAAAGAAATAATACAGCAGGATAGTTTCGCGCTTTTCTTCCGGCAAGCTCCGCAGGGCTTCGGAAAGCAGCTTTGCAGTTATTTCCTTTCCCGCGATAATGAAAGACTGTTCAGCTTCGTCGTCTGCGAAATATTTATCGTAAGTATAAAGCTGGTTTTCTTCCTGCGGTGACAGGTCGGAAAATGTTACTTCCCGTGATTGCTGCCGCTTTGTGTCCCTGTGGGCGTTCATTGCTTCGCGCTTCAATGCCTGTTTACAAAAGCCATTAAAAGCACAACGGATTTGCCATTGAGTACGGTTCGGTTCATTCATGTTCTCACCTCCTTTCGNAGCCGCGAAAGCGGGTGATTTTTTCTGATGTCCCCTTTCGTAAACCCTCAACACCGCGCCCCCCAAAATAGGCGGAGATTTTGCAAACTTTTTGAAAAAATTTTGCCGGGAGAACACAATACGCCCGTCTGCAAAAGCGCAGACGGGCGTATTGGAATTGTAAGCAGTATTTAATTGATTTGTGTGTTCATACTCATGGGTGGAATATTCCCCGGCGGTGGACGGGATTTTTTTGATAAATCAAAGACCGTCATACCTTGTCGGTGTATCTTGTGTTGCATAGCGGCTACCTCCTTTAGCCGCCGTATCTTTAGGGAAAGGTTATTGTTTCTTTAGAGAACAAAAAGAAACGGCGGCTATGATCTCTCAAAAGCCGCCGTGTGAAAATAGGCATGAAAAAACTTCTGCTGGACGACGGCTTTTTTTCTTTTGCCGTCGTGCGGCAGATTGCATTTGTTATCAAAGAAAGAGCCGATAACAAGCAGCTCAAAATTTCTGCTTGTTATCGGCTCTGCGTCTGTGCGTCTGGCTCTTTGATAACTGATATACTAAATTGTTGAATGTTGATTACGGTTTCATGTTTACATTTGGGACAAAACAACGGGAAATGTTTAAGTATTGTATCTGCCCGTATTTTCAATCGCGTTTTACCTTTACATACAGGACATAATATCCATTGTTCAATTTGCACATTATCACCTCAATTTCTTAAAATTTTCATTCGGTTTCAGTATCAGATTGTTGAAACCTTATCCTGTCCGTGTTTGTTGGAATACCGTCAACCACCTTTTTCCAATTCCCATTTTGAAATACTTCGTATTCCTCAAAAGCACAAGGTATTCCGTTTGCTGTGGCTATATCGCAACTATCCATAAGTTGAAAATGTAAATGTGGGGCAAAAGAATTGCCGGAATGACCTACTTTTCCAATAACATCACCTTTCGCCACATTTTCACCAACAGAAACTTGAATAGAGCCTGTTTGAAGATGACAAAGTGCAGCATATACATTTTCACTATATTTAATAATCACATAGTTTCCTGCGACTGATTGAATATCGTCCTTTTCCGGGTCAAAATAGTGAGCATTTTTATATGCGTTAGACATATCCCCAAGCAGATTTGTTTTTGCATTTTCAGCATAACCGTCCTCTGCGACAACAACAATACCGTCACAAGGAGAATATACTTCCTGCCCCCAACAATAATAATCACTTAATTTTACACCCGAAAAAAGATATTGCATTAAACCAACTCGATAAGCAGGGTTTCCAATACGGTTCCAGTCTACTTGAATAAAATCGTATGCGTATCTTGTTCCTAATTGGTTTGTACCATGACTGGGTACTTTTGTCCCCGGTGTATTAGGAGAAAGCCATTCTCCCCGTAATGGAAATTCAACAATGATCGGATTAGACATTTCAAGCATAGCGTTCCTCCTATCAAATAAGTTCTTAACGTAATTAGAAAAAATTAGTGCAATTACTATAATACATACCGTGATTTTTTTGTGTTTTAATATCCATTTTTTAGACATTAAGATAAAACTTTTATATCGCCTATTCATAACTTATACCATAAAAGATTTTCTTTAATTCCTCAAAATATCTGTCAAGTCTTTTCAGCAGAACACCAGAATTTACATTTGTTTCATCACTCCGAATTTCATGCAATAGTTGATTTGTAAATCCGATATTAAGCCAAAGAATAATCTGCTTGCATATTTCTATATCCACTCCTTTTCTAAATTTAGTTGTATCTATATCATCAAACAGTTTGGGATAACAGTCCGAATAAGTTTTCCTTTTTTCAAGTTCACTATTGATTTCATCGGAATTAGTAATGCGTGAAAGTTTGCTAAACTCTGTTATCCACGGATATTTTTGTATAGACGGTGGTGTCATGTCCTGCTCCGCTCAGCAGCGCAGCGTAAAAACTGCCGATGACACCCGCTCCATAAATCAAGATTTTCATATTCGTTTACCCCAGCGCCACATCCAGCGCCAGCATGACGGTAAAGCCCAACCCGAAGAACAGCGTCCCCAGGTTGGAGTGTTCCCCGGCGGACGCCTCCGGGATCAGCTCCTCTACCACCACATAGATCATGGCTCCCGCGGCGAAGCTGAGCAGATAGGGCAGAGCGGGGAGAATGAAACCCGCCGCCCAAATGGTCAACATGGTGGCGATCGGCTCCACCACACCGGAGAGAATACCATAGAGAAACGCGCGCCCCTTCCCCACTCCCTCCGCCCGCAGGGGCATGGAGATGATGGCGCCCTCCGGGAAGTTCTGAATGGCGATGCCGATGGACAGCGCCAGCGTACCGGCGGCGGTGATGCCGCCGTTGCCCGCCATCCAGCCTGCCAGCACCACGCCCACCGCCATACCCTCCGGGACGTTGTGGAGGGTGACGGCCAGCACCAGCATGGTCGTCCGTTTCAGCCGGGTGTGGAGGCCTTCCGGCTGACTGCTGTTCTGGTGAAGGTGTGGGATCGTCCTGTCCAAAACCAGCAGGAACAAAACGCCCAGCCAAAACCCAATGACCGCCGGGAGAAATGCCCAGCGGCCCATATCCTCCGCCTGCTCCATGGCGGGCACCAGCAGGCTCCAGACGGAGGCCGCCACCATGACCCCGGCGGCAAAGCCCGTCAAGGCTCTCTGCACCTTGGTATGAAGTCGCCCCTGCATCGCAAACACGCAGGCCGCCCCAAAAGCCGTCCCCAAAAAGGGCAGCAGGATCCCCAAAATAAATTCCGTTATCATATTTTCTCCTTATAAATATAGTTAGTGTAAGCTAACTATAGCTTACGCCATTCCCTTCTGACTGTCAATCCACTTTTAGAAGGTACTCCCCTTTGGGGGAATGACCGGTTTGGAGTGGCTTTTACAGCTCCACGCCCTCGTGGGCCAAAAGCCACCGCTTTTTATCCAGGCCACCGGCATAGCCGACGAGGCTCCCGTGCGCGCCCACCACCCGGTGGCAGGGCAGGATGATGGAGATGGGATTGTGTCCCACCGCCCCGCCCACAGCCCGGGCAGAGGCAGTCCCCAGCCTTTCAGCCAGGGCGCCGTATGTGCTCACCTGGCCGTATGGTATCTCCTTCAGCCGGGCCCAGACCGACCACTGAAAGGCTGTCCCCTCCGGCTTCAATGGCAGGTTCTCCGGGGTGGGCCTCTCCCCGGCAAAGTATGCGTCCAGCCAAGCTTTGACCTGCTTGAAAACGGGCAGATCGTCAACCGTCTCGGGCAGCTCCGTCAGGGAGGCCAGGAAGTACTTCTGCCCCTCGATCCAAAGTCCTGTCAAATACCGGCCGTCGCCAGCCAGAGTCAGCATCCCCACAGGGGCGTCATAGTGGGCCGTATACAACATACGTTTCCCTCCTTTTGAGATAGTATAACACATTTTTCGGCCCCTGGCTACCGTCGCCTTGACGACAGGCCGCCGGCCATGATAAGATAGCTTCACACAAAGGAGGGCACGGCTGTGACTGCTGATGAGCTGTTATTTTTCAACGATATGCCCGGAGCTGTGCCCCTATATGACGCTCTGCGCTCCCACATTCTTTCCCTCGCCCCCGAAACGGCCATAGAGGTAAACAAGACCCAGATCACCTTCAGGGCCCGGTATGGCTTCGCCTTTGTCTCCCTGGGACGGATGAAGGGCTGCCCAGAGGTCTATCTCATTCTCACCCTGGGGCTGGAGCGGCGGCTCTCCTCCCCGCGGGCAGCCGTGGCAGTGGAGCCCTACCCCGGCCGTTGGACACACCATTTCATCATTTCAGCCGTAAACCAGTTGGACGAGGAGCTGTTGGGCTGGCTCCGGGAGGCCCATGACTTCGCCCAGCGGAAGAGCCGGCGAAAATGACCGGCAAGGAGCGTCCTTATGTCTGAAATCATTGAGATCGCCGACCTCTCCGCCCCAGAGCTGGACGTTTTCGCCCGGCTTACCGGGCGGCAGCTGCGCAATCGCCGGGAGGCGGCCAAGGGAATATTGATCGCCGAGAGCCCCAAGGTCATCCTCTGTGCGCTGAGGGCGGGCTGTGAGCCCCTCTCCCTTCTGATGGAGCGGCGGCAGCTTCCCCTGCAATCCGATCTTCTCCTGCGCTGCGGCGAGATCCCCGTCTACACCGCCGACCGGGAGGTGCTGGAGCAGCTCACCGGCTACGCGCTCACCCGGGGCATTCTCTGCGCCATGCGGCGGCCCTCCCCGCCGGCGGCGGAGGAGGTCTGCGCCGGCGCCCAGCGGGTGGCGGTACTGGAGGGGATCGTGGATCCCACCAATGTGGGGGCCATTTTTCGCTCGGCGGCGGCGCTGGGCATGGACGGGATACTCCTGACCCCCACCTGCTGCGACCCGCTGAGCCGAAGGGCCGCCCGGGTAAGCATGGGCACCGTGTTCCAGCTCCCCTGGGCGTGGATCGGCGACAGAGCGGAGGACTGGCCCCAGCCGGGGCTGGCCAGGCTCAACACCCTGGGCTTCCAGACCGCCGCCCTGGCCCTTCGGGAGGACGCCCTCTCCGTGGACGATCCCAAACTGGCGCAGATCGAACGGCTGGCGGTGCTCCTGGGCACAGAGGGGGACGGGCTGGCCGNCGAAACGGTGGNNCAGTGCGNCTACACTGTCCGTATCCCCATGTGCCGCGGTGTGGACTCCCTCAACGTGGCGGCCGCCAGCGCCGTAGCCTTCTGGCAGCTGCGGGCAAGCCAATAAACCAAAAAAAGAACGCCGCCGAAAGAAAACCGGCGGCGTTCCTTTTTCCCCTGTCAAGGGGAATTTATCTCCTCCTCGGTGACGCACTCCTTCTTGAGCTTTGCCACCAGCGCCTCCAAAGCGGCGATCACATGGGGGCGGATGTCGCCTCCCACCAGGACGTACATCAGATCGTCCCCCACAGACAGCTCTCCCTCGTTGAGCCATATCCGAACGTGGAAGATTCCCGGCCAGGTTCGGATCTCCGCCGCAGCGGCCTCCGCCTTCTCCTTGTCATAGCCGAAGCGCATCCCGGTCACGGCGCGCCGGGACTTTCCCTCCCGCACCTGAGTCCGGGCGGTGGCGCGCACCACCCCATTGTGGGTCAGATACATGCCCACCTTGTCGCTGTCCGGGGCGGCCTTGGCCTCCCGGAGCCAGGCGTCCATAGAGGGCGGGGTCTTCCCGCCCACGGGGACGCCGCAGTCGGCGGAGCCTTGGGAGAGGAGCATATCCACTCCGTGCCCGATGGCCGGAAGCACAGCGGTCAGGTTCTCCCTGGCCGCCTTTTCGCTGCCGGGAAGGTTCACCAGAAGCGTCCGGCCCCGGATCCCGGCCGCGCCACGGGAGAGGCACCCCCGGGCGGTGACCTTCATGCTTTCGGCNCGCATGGCCTCCGGAATACCGGGGACGGTACGTTCCAGCACCTCCGCCGTGACCTCCGGGGTCACGTCCCGGGGAGAAAAACCGGTGCCGCCGGTGGTGACCACCAGGGCAAGGCCCAACTCGTCGGCGCATTTGATCAGCTCAGCCCGGATGTCCGCCGCCTCGTCGGGAACGATGGCGGTGTGGAGGACTTGGAAGCCCGCCGCCTCCAGGAGTTCCTTAACGGCGGGGCCGCTGGTGTCCACCCGCTCTCCCCGGGCGCCCTTGTCGCTGATGGTGATAACTGCCGCTGTCCGGCTCATATTGCCTCCCCCTCTCTGTGATAGTCGCCGTGAACGCCGCCGGTCTTTTCCATCAGGCGCACGTCAGTGATGACCATGTNCCGCTGCACCGCCTTGCACATATCGTAGACCGTCAAAGCGGCCACGCTGGCGGCGGTGAGCGCCTCCATCTCCACGCCGGTGCGCCCGCCGCAGCGGACGGTGGCCCGGATCTCCACGCTGGATCGCGCCTCGTCCAGCTCCAGGGAAAGCTCCACGCCATCCACAAGGATGGGATGACACATGGGGATGAGCTCCGGCGTGCGCTTGGCCCCCATGATCCCGGCGATCTGGGCCACGGTGAGCACATCCCCCTTCTTCACGCCGCCGGTCTGGATCAGGCGGAAGGTCTCCCCGTTGACCAGCACCCGGGCCGCCGCCACAGCAGTGCGAACCGTGGGCGGCTTCTCCCNCACGTCCACCATTTTGGCCCGGCCCGCGGCGTCAAAATGGGTGAAATCTTTTTTGTTTTCCATGATAAATTCCGTCAGCTCCTCTATCTCGTCAAAGCCGAACCTCGGCACGGCGTCGGTCATATCCTCCCGGTCGGTCACCAGGGCCACATAGTCCTCCACGGGACTGGGAAAGTCCTTCCCCACCGCCCTGCGGCACAGGCCGATGCGGGAGATGCCGCTGTTTTTCCAGCCCTCCACCAGGATGATGTCCACCTCGCCTATCTGGGCCAGCACCTGCTCCAGCGAGGCGCCGGCCTGCTTTATGAAGGNGGTCTTTCCCAGGGAGGTGATAGCCGTCACCGCCGCCCCCGCCTGGGTATAGCGCCAGGAGTCCTTTCCGGGGTGGTCGATCTCAAAGTCGTGGCCATCGTGCTTCACCGCCCCCACCCGCAGTCCCCGCGCGGTCAGGGCGGCAATGAGCNTTTCCATCAGCGTNGTCTTTCCCGTGCCGGAATAGGCGGACAGCCCCAGTACCGGTATCCCTTCCATGCTCAGCCTCCGATCTGATTCATGTCCCGCCCCGCTCTGCTGGGCTGGGCGTGGGAGAGGGGTTCGTGGCAGCGGGGCTTGGCCAAAATGGCCGCCCGCAGCTGCTGCACCATCTCCTCCCGGCTCAGTCCCTTAAGGGACAGCTCCGTCTCCGCGTGGAGGCAGGGCTTCACCTTGCCGTCCGCGGTGAGGCGCAGGCGGTCGCATGAGGCGCAGAAGTGGTCGCTCACCGGGCTGATGAGCCCTACGTTCCCCATTCCGCCGGGGAGGCGGTAAAGCTGGGCGGTGCCTCCCCGGCCGGAGACAGGCTCCAGCTCCGGAAGGCGCTCCAGCACTGCGGTACAGGGGATAAACGCCGACTGGGGGAAGCCCTCGGTCATGGGCATAAGCTCGATGAACCGCACGTCCACCGGNCACCGGCGGGTGAGCTCCGCCAGAGCGGGGATCTCATCGTCGTTAAAGCCCCCAATAAGCACCACATTGAGCTTCACCTTTTCAAACCCGGCCTTCAGTGCCGCTTCAATGCCGGCCAGGGCCTGGGACATCTCTCCGACGCGGGTGANCCGGCGGTNNTTCTCCCCATCCAGCGTGTCCAGGCTGATGTTGACCCGGCTCACCCCCGCATCCCGCAGAGGTTCCGCCAACCGGGGCANCATNAGGCCGTNGGTGGTGATGCAGACCTCCCTGATGCCCTCTACCTGTGCGCACTGGCGGCAGATGGAGAGAATATTCTTCTTCACCAGCGGCTCACCTCCGGTGATGCGCAGCTTGGTGATCCCCAGAGAGGCGGCGGCCTCCACGGCGGCGAGCATCTCCTCCTGGGTCAGCATCTCCTCATGGTCTTGGAGGGACACGCCCTCCTCCGGCATGCAATAGCGGCAGCGCAGGTTGCACCGGTCGGTCACCGACAGCCGCAGATAGGTGATCTCCCGTCCAAATCCGTCTCTCATAATCAATACCTTCCAAAGGTGCAGTTGGGGAAATGGCAGCTCCCGCACTGCTGGCACAGGCCGCCCTCCCCCAGCCGCCGCAGATCGTCCAGGGTCAGCCGCTGCCCGGTAAAGACCTGGGGCAGGAGCACGTCGAAGATGGTGGTGGGCATGCTGATGGCCGCGCCGGGCACGCCCAGCACGGCGGTCTGGCCCAGATAGGCCACCAGGGTCATGTTCCCCGGCTGGGAGGGCACGCCATGGCTGACCACCTCCGCCCCCATGGCCCGGATGGCGGCAGGGGTCAGATCGTCGGGATCCACAGACATACCGCCGCTGAAGATGAGCAGCTCCGCCCCTGCCTCCAAAAACCGCTTCCCGGCCGACAGAAGCATATCCGGCTCGTCGTCGCAGATGGTGGCGCCCAGCAGCTCATGGGGATATTTCTCCACCTTCCTACGGGCCACCGCCTCGAACTTATCCTTGATCCGGCCGGAGTACAGCNCCGACCCGGTAATGANGATCCCCACCTTCAGCCTGCGGTAGGGCTTCAGGGCCAGGAGCGGGCGCTCCCTGCACAGCTCCTCCGCCCGAAGGACATTCTCCTCCCGCGTCACCAGGGGCACGATGCGCATAGAGCACAGGCGCTCGCCCACCTCCACGGGATAGTGGTCGGGCAAGGTGGAGATGGTCACGTCGGGAATGGCGTTGACCTCCCTCAGCAGGGCGGTATCCACCCGGAACATCCNCCGAAGGTCAGCGCGGAGGACTACCTTGCCCTCANCGGGNCCCTCATANTGGGCCCCCTCCACCGGAGCCATGGCGGCAAAGCGCAGGGCGCAATCCTCCTCATGGAGCTCTCCGGCGTTCTCCTCCCAGACGAAGACCGTCCGCTTGCCCAAGTCCAGCAGGGCGGGTACGTCCTCCGGCGTGATAACATGCCCCCGGCGGAAGGCAGCGCCCTTAAAGCCGTCCCGCATGGCGGTAATATCGTGGCAGAGAGAGAGTCCCACCGCCTGTTCCACATCTACCTTTTTCATAGCACAAATCCTTTCAATACCGTCCCGGCCTCCAGCGCGCCGCTCCCGGCGGGCACCACGGCGATCGCGTCACAGCCCACTGCGCTGATAAGCACGGCGTTGCCCTGGTTGGCGGGCAGCTCCAGCGCCGCCTCTCCTCCATCCAGCTTCAGCCGGCCCCGCAGGAGCCGGGTCATGGGGCTGGGCTTGGGATAGGGCGCGGCCAGGGTCAAGCGCGCCTCCCGGGGGAGATAGTCCGCCAGCCCCCGGAGCTTTCGCAGCGCCGGGGCTGCGATGGCATAAAAGTTGGTCAGGGCGGCGGCGGGGTTGCCTGAAAGGCCGCAGACCAGCTTCCCCCGTCCCACGCCGTAGGCGCAGGCCATACCGGGCTTAAAGTCCACGCCCCGGAAAAGGAGCTCCACGCCCCCCTGCTCCATGGCGGCGGGGGTCAGGTCGTAGTCGCCGGCGGAGACTCCGCCGGTGAGCACCAGGGCGTCACAGCTCTCAAGCCCCTGGGCCACAAGGCGGCTGATGGCCTCCACCTCATCTCCGGCCCAGCCCAGCCACACCGGATCACAGCCCAGCGCCGTCAAGGCCGCTGAGAGGGTATAGCGGCTGGTGTCGTAGATCTTTCCCGGCGCCGGTTCTGCCGTCAGGGGGAGCAGCTCCTCCCCGGTGGTGATAAGCCCTACCCGGGGCCTGCGGTACACCAGCGGCTGCGTCTGCCGCTGGGCGGCCAGCACCCCTATGAGCCCGGCGTCGATGACCGCACCCGGCGAGGCCAGCAGCTGCCCCGCCTTCACGTCCTCCCCTGTCCGAACGATGTTCTGCCCCGGCTTTGCGGGCTTAAAAAGGGTCACTGTCTCGGAAGTGAACCGGGTGGCCTCGTACTTTACCACTGCGTCCGCTCCCGGCGGGATGGGAGCCCCGGTCAGCACCTTTACCGCCGTGCCCTCCGTTACCGGGCAATGGNAGACGCCCCCGGCGGGGATCTCCTCCAAGACCCGAAGCTCCACCGGGCTGTCCTGTCCCGCCCCCTGCACGTCCTGAGCGCGAAAGGCGTAGCCGTCGTAGGGAGAGCGGTCAAAGGCGGGCACATTCTCCGCTGCCGCCAGGCTCTGAGCCAGCACCCGGCCGGCACAGTCCGCCAAGGGGAGCCGCTCCGCCGCCACCGGACTCACCGCATCCGCGGTCAACGTCCGGGCGGCCTCATAAGAAATATGTTTTTCCATGGGGGTCACTCCTTCAAAAGCAAAAGGGCCTCGGGGGGCAGCGAAACCGTCAAGGCCTCTCCCTCCGTCCGCTTCCAAGCCTCCTTGTCCAGAACAATACCAAAGGGTTCGCTCTCCCCGGCATTCAGGGGTTTGAGCATGACGGTGACGGAAAAGGGATCCTCCACCACCTCCGCCACCCGGCAGACCACCTGGTTTTCACCGAGGCCCAAGACCACATCGTGAAGCCGCACGCCCACATAGTCGGCCGCCTCCGCCCCTTGGGGAAGGCACAGGGTCACTCCCCAGTCCAGAGCCTCTATTTTCCCCTCCCCCAGCGCTTTGGCCCGGGAGATGTTCTTGCACCCGGTGAGCCGGGCGGCAGAGACGGTTTCCGGCCGCTGGAACACCTGGTGCCGGGTGCCCATCTGCAGGATCTGCCCGGCGCGCATCACCGCCACCTGCTGGGCCAGGCGGAAGACCTCGTCCCTGTCGTGGGATACCAGCAGGGCGGTCTTTCCCAGCCGGTGGATGACCTGGCGGGTCTCCCGCTCCATCTGGAAGCGCAGGTGGCTGTCCAGGGCGGAGAAGGGCTCGTCCAGCAGCAGCAGGCGGGGACGGCTCACCAGGATACGGGCCAGGGCCGTCCGCTGCTGCTCTCCTCCGGAGAGCTGGTAGGGCCGCTTATGCTCCAGCCCTTTCAGCCCCATGGCCGCTATCAGCTCCTCCACCATGGGCGCATCGCTCTTCTCCCGAAGGCCACAGCGGATATTCTTCTCCACCGTCATGTTGGGAAACAGGGCGTAATTCTGGAAGAGATAGCCCACACGCCGGCGCTGGGGCGGCAGATCGATCCCTTTTTCCGAATCGAAGAGCGTCTCTCCATCCAGAACGATCTTTCCCCGGTCGGGCCTGCGGATCCCGGCCACGCACTGAAGGGTCATGCTTTTCCCGCTGCCGGAGGCCCCCAGCAAAGCCAGGGTCTCCTCCCCCACCTCAAAATGTGTCTTAAGGTGAAAGTCCCCCAACCGCTTTTCCATGTCCACAAAAAGCGACATCAGGCTACCTCCCGCTTTCGCTCCAGAAGGTTCACCGCCACCAGCACCAGGGCGGAGATGGCCTGGTTCACCAGCACCCAGCGCAGGGCCAGGCCGTCCTCTCCGGTGCGCCAAAGCTGGTAGACGGCAGTGGAGATGGTGGCGGTACGGCCCGGGGTATAACCGGCGAGCATACTGGTGGCGCCATACTCGCCCAGCGCTCTGGCAAAGGCCAGCACCGTCCCCGCCAGGATACCCTGACGGCAGACGGGGATGCGGATATGCCAAAAAATATAGGTGTTGCTCAGTCCCAGAGTCTTCCCCGCCTGCGCCAGCGTCTCGTCAAAGCTCTCAAAAGCGCCTCTGGCAGTGCGGTACATAAGGGGGAAGATCACCACCACAGTGGCAAAAATGGCGGAGTACCAGGCCATGGTCAGCCGCACGCCAAAATGCGTCAGGATCCAGCTTCCCAGCACCCGTTTGGGGCCCAGCAGGCGCAGAAGCAGGTAGCCCACCACCGTAGGCGGCAGCACCAGGGGCAGGGTGAGCAGTACATCCAGAACGCCCTTGACCAGCCGGGGCGCTCTGGCGATATAGTAGGCCGCCAGCAGGCCCAGAAAGAAGACGAGCACTGTGCTGATGCCCGCGATCCGCAGGGAGTTGAGCAGAGGGAACCAGTCCATGCCCCGCCCTCCTTTCTTCCGTCTCTTTTCAGCTCAGAGGGCTGAAGCCCACGGAGGAGAACACCGCGCCGGCCTCTTCCCCGGTCAGATAATCCAGAAATGCCTGGGCCTCCTCCCCGTGGGCGCTGGTGTGGAGTACAGCGGCAGGATAGATCACGCGGCCGCACATATCGCCGGTGGCGGTGTCCGCCACAGTCAGTCNGGCAGAGAAGGCGTCGGTGGCGTAAATGATGCCGCAGTTCACCGCCCCCTCGGAGATTTGGGAGGTGACCTCTTTCACGTTGGAGCCGTAGGTAAGCACGCCGGCGGCATTAAGGGCGTCCTCCTCCAGGCCGTAATAGGCGAATATCTTCTGGGTGTACTGGCCCACCGGCACATCGGCGTTGCCCACGGCCATCAGCACATCTCCATTCTCCAGCCGCTGGGCCAGATCGTCATAGGACTGGAGCCCGGCGGGGTTCCTCTCGGGCACCGCCAGCGCCACCTTGTTTTCCAGCAGATCCACCCGGCTGCCCTGGAGCACAAAGTCCAGCCCCTCGGTGTTCACCTGGGGATCGGCCTCAATATCCAGCTGATCCATTTGCTTGGGGGCGGCGGAGAGGAACACATCGCACACCGCGCCCTCCTGGATCTGCGTCTTCAGGGTACCGGAGGAGTCGAAGTTAAANACCAGGGTCACATTGGGGGCCACGGCCTTATAGTCCTCGACGATCTGGGTCAGGGTCTCTGTCAGGGACGCGGCGGCAAAGACCACCAGCTCCACCTGCTCCTGCGCGGGAGCGGAGGGCTGCTGCGTCTCAGGGGCCGCAGGCGGNGTCTNAGCAGTTTGCGTCTCCCCACCGCCACAGGCGGTCAGAGACAGGATCATGGCGGCGGCAAGGGTCAATGCGGTGAGCTTTTTCATGGTTCTTCCTCCTCAAGTTTGTTCTTTTTATTGCGGTGCAATAAAAATGTCCGTCTTCACATAGACGGACAACAAACTAAGTCAAAACCGCTCACCGGCTCCAACCTAAATCGCTGTATTCCGTCCCCTTTTCAATCAGGAAGGCCGCTTCGTTTCCAAATACGACCCCGGGCCGGAGCTCCGGCCGGCTCCAACGCCATGGCTTACGCTTTAGGCGAAGGAGCTCGAAGACACTGACATTATCGCATAGGAGCAAAGGATTGTCAATTTCATTTTCGGTGGGATCGACATTTTCCGCGTTTTCCTGCAAAAGCGGCATGGCATATTTTTCTGTTGACTGGCTTACTTTTTTCTTCCCGCCACAGACGGCGGCGTCCAAACAGCGCCATTAAAAAACNGGAAGGCGGCAGGATATCCCGCCGCCTTCCTATTATCACTCTCTCCAGCCCTTGCACACATCCACCCAGTCCACATAGCCGGAATACTCTTCCAGCTCCGCGATGGTCAGCTCAATGGCGCTGTTGCTGCTGCCGCAGGCGGGGAAAACGGTCTGGAACCGTTTCAGGGACTCGTCCAGGTAGACCGTCACCCCCTCGTTGACCCCGAAGGGACATACACCGCCCNCGGCATGGCCGATAAGGGGCTCCACCTCCTCCGGGGAGAGCATCTTCGCCTTNGTCCCGAACCGGGCCTTATATTTGGGGTTGTCCACCTTGGCGTCGCCGGCGGCCACGATAAGGANCGGCTTCTCCTCCACCAGGAGGGAGAGGGTCTTGGCGATGCGGCACCCCTCACAGTTCAGGGCTTGGGCCGCCAGCTCTACCGTGGCGCTGGACACCTGGAACTGCTGGATCCGCTCTGCCGCGCCATACTGTTCAAGATGGGCCTTTGCTCTTTCGATGGACATGATGGATCTCCCCTTTGCGCTTTTTGGCTCATCATACCACATTTCCACAGAGAATGGAAGCGCCGCCTTGCTTTTCTCCTCGTCCTGTGGTACGATTTCCAAAACGACATGGGAGAAAGGGGGATACGTATATGGTAGTAGGCGCCGCGCTGCTTGTGGGAGGCGAAAGCCGCCGCATGGGCCGGGACAAATCCCAGCTTCTCCTCGGGGGAACGACCTTTCAGGCCCGGCTGGCAGAGATGCTCTCCGACTTCCCGGAGCGCCTTCTGTCCGTGGGCCGGCGGACGCTCTCCGTCCCCGGCTTTCTCACTGTGCCCGACCTGCTCCCCGACAAGGGCCCTCTGGGGGCGCTCCACGCCCTGCTCACCGTCTGCCGCTCAGAGGCCCTTATCCTGGTTCCCTGCGACGCGCCCCTTTTTTCCAGGGAGCTGGCCCGGTTCCTGGCCCAGGCCATAACGGAGGAGTGGGAGGCAGTGGTTCCCGTCACCCGGGACGGCCGGCAGCATCCTGCCTGCGGCGTGTACCGCAAGGACGTTCTTCCCAAGCTCCAAGCCCAGCTCAGGGCGGGAAACGGCCGGATGCGCGATTTCCCGGCCTCTCTGCGAACCAGCTGGCTCCCTCTGGCGGATACCCCCTTCCCTGACCGGTGCCTTACCAATGTCAACACGCCCCAGGCGTACGACGCCCTGCTGGCAGAGGAACAGCCGTCTTCCTTTTTTTGATTTCCCTCTTGACGAATCTATAAAATCTGGTATAATAACATCTGCTGTCCGACTTGGTCGGCTCCAGCNTTTGTGACCTGCAGTGGTATCGAAGTGGTCATAACGAGCACGATTGGAAATCGTGTAGCCGCTAAAACGGCTCGAGGGTTCGAATCCCTCCCACTGCGCCAGAGAAAAGCCTGTAACCCCAAGGGTTACAGGCTTTTTCTTTGCCCGTTGACCCTTACCCTGACCCTTACGCACTTTTTTAACGATCTTTCAGCCCGACAGGGCCTGGATAAACCGCTCCATCCTGTCCGCCGACTGCTGGCGCATCTTTTGGGACACATGGCCGTACACGTCCAGGGTGAAAGCGGCGGTGGCGTGGCCCAGGTTGCTCTGGACGGTCTTAATGTCGTCCCCGCTCTCGATGGAGACCACAGCGTATGTATGCCGGAGATCGTGGAACCGCTCTTGCTCCAGGCCGAAGGAGGTCACCGCCTCCTTGAACTTGCGGCGGACAGCCTCATGGGTCAAATGGCGGCCCAGCTCGTTGGTGAACACCAAATTGTATTCATTATTCCAGCTTGGCCCCGCCAGGAGCTTGGCCTGGGCCTGCTGTCCCCGCTGACGTTTCAGCAGGGCCATCACCGACGCCGCCACCGTCACCACCCGCCCCCGGCCATTCTTGGTAGGGACAAGGAGATATGGCCCGCCCGCCTTGGGCACCTTTTGGAGTTGCTTGTTGACATACAGGGTCTTATGCTCGAAGTCCACACAGTCCCAGGTGAGGCCCAGCACCTCGCCCTGCCGCATTCCGGTAAAGAGGGTCACCTGGTAGAGCAGTTCAAAGGGATTGCCCTGGATGGCCTCCAGAAAGGCGGCAATCTGCTCTTTCTCCATAGGCTGTATCTCCTTGCGGCGGGTCTTGGGCAGGTCACAAAGTTCGGTGGGGTTAGAGCGGATCATGCCCAGCCGCATGGCCTGGCGGAGCGCTCGGTGGAGGATGCCGTGGATGTTCCGCACCGTTTTGGGGTTCAGCTTCTTATCCACCAAAAGGCTGTTGTAAAACTGCTGTATCTGCGGAGCGGTGAGGGCGGCCAGGGGAACACGCCCCAAGTGCGGCTTGAGGTAGTTCTCCACCACCCGTCCATAGGCGGCCAAGGTGTAGGGCTTCACCGAGTATTCCACATAGGTTTTCAGCCAGGTGTCCAGCCATTCCCCAACGGTATCCTTGGTGGGTTCCAGATATGTCCCGGTGTCGATCTCGCCTGTGACCTCCGTCAGCTTCTCCCGGACTTCCTTTTGGCTCTTGCCATAGATGGACTTCTGAATTTGCTTTCCCGTGGCCGGGTCAANGCCCGTGGTGAATCGGGCCTCCCAGCGGCCATCTGTGCGTTTGCGGATGGTTCCCGCACCCTGCGCGTTTTTCTTGCCCTTGCGCGGCATACTTCTCCTTTCCGGGCGTGAACCAGTCCTACCGTGATATAGGCTCTATCTATATTTTACCCTACGGCGGCAGAACGGTCAAATTTTCGCTTGTTCTCTTTCTTTTCGCTCCTTTACCCTTTTGCGTGTCATTTTGGAGTTATAAGCCCCCCGGCAGTTGGGGGAGCAGTATTCGCTTCGCCAGTCGGTGGAGATAAAGAACTTGCCGCAGTTTTTACATTGGCGGATCGCCTTGCCCTCCCCGGTGGAAAACCGAACATAGGCCAGATTGATACAAGTGGTGAGGTCATACACCTGGGCATACAGCTCGGGTGTTTTTTGCTGTCCGTAACCCATCACCCAGTCGGCGTTTCGGATGGGGAATTGCTGACCACCTACGCCCTCCATAAAGCGGAGATAGAAGTTCAGCAGGGTCAGAGCCAGGGTGCAGGCCGGGACGGCTCCTGTGGACGTACAGGCCCGCCTTGCGGCCTCATAAGCCAGCAAATGGGCGGTGCTATCATCTACGTCTTGGTGGAGTGTCATAGCTTGTTGAGCGTACCGGGCAGGATAGGTGGTGATAATCGGTTCCCACATGGGAAGTCCATACTTCCCCGCAAAGGCCAGCAGAGCGTCCAGCATGGGCTGAGCCTGGTCTGGTNGTGCGGTAAAGAAATCTCCATATGGCCTCTTATGAGCCTGCCATGATAGATCAGGATATCAACTACAACACCCAGGTGGTCATCAAGAATGAGGACAACTCCACCACCAACACAGAGAACAATATTGACCTGAGCCGCCCTATTGACCTGAGCAACGGCACCTTTACTGTCATCAATGAAAACGGCGATAAGATCACGTTGAACATATAAAAATTTTAGGAGGTACATTATCATGGAAGCAAACGCTCTGTCCGGGTTCCTTACCAACATTGGTACGGTTCTCACGTCTGCCGTTGGGTGGATGACTACCGTTGTGGGTGCCATCGTGGATACCCCCATTTTGCTGGTTGGCGCTTCTCTTGGCCTTGCCTTTACCGGCGTCCGGCTCTTTAAGGCCCTGCGGTAAGACAGCAGCAGAAGGGGCCGGGGCACGCAAACGCAGTGCGTGCCCCGGCCTCAATCCTATCTATCACCCTCTCCAAGGAGGTTTTACATATGATTTACCTGGTTATCCTGGTCATTTTGATCCGCTGGCTCAAGCCTAAAGATCCGCCCCATGTTCTCAACGTCTACTTCGGAGTCCCCGGCTCCGGCAAGACCACCTTCGCCGCCTACCTGGCGAAAAGGTGCATGAAGCAGTCCCGGTTCATCACCTGGGCGCAGAAGCATCCTGGTAAGCTCACCGGTAAGCTGCTCGCCTCCAGCTTTCTGAAACGTTCTATCCCAGTCTATTCCAACGTCCCCATCACCGGCGCTCTTCAGCTGGATCCGCAGCGGGATATTGGCAAGTATATGATGGTGGGCGGGAAGGTCATCATAGACGAGGCTGGAATTGAGTACAACAACCGGAACTTCAAAGCCTTTCCCCCTGACGCTATCTATTGGTACAAGTACCACCGGCATTTCAGACAGTCCCAGCAGATAGTCGGTGGTCACGCCGTAAGACTTCGCCAGCTTGATAAGGACAGAGTGGCTGATGTCCTTAAAATCGTCCGCTTCATAGCTGCCCAGCGCAGACTTGGAGAGGTTCGTCTGCTCCGCAAGCTGTTCCAGCGTCAAGCCATGCTCCACACGCAGGTCTTTCAAGCGTTCTTGGATTGTTAAGGCCATATCCAAATACTCCTTATTTATGTTCGTCCGGTAAATTCTCTATGTATCTGCACTTCGGATAATTGGAGCAGCCCCAAAATCGTTTTCCCTGACGAGTTCCTTTAGAGGCAATACGCATAACAAGCTGTCCACCGCAACGAGGGCATAGGGTTTTCTCCACATTTTGTGTTGCCGCTGGGGCAGAGATATTCTGCGAAAGGTTGTCTTGTGCTCTTTGTTGAATGTTTCTAATATGTGTTATTTTCTCTGCTTCGTTTATCTGCGTAAGCGGACACAGCTTTTCAAATAATTCATCGATTTTGTCTGATGATAACTGTATTCCTACCTTTGCAATATTCTGTTGAACCGCAGAAAAAAGGTTGTACCGATTAACAACGTAATGTTTTCCGCTGGTTAACGTAATATCTTTTAATGTGCAACGGTCACTGAATACAATATAAGAATAAAACGGCAAAGTTTGGTCGGCAAGAAATGTTTGAAGCCATTTCAGATGTCCCTTGTTCTGCCAAATAGGATTATAAAATTGATTTTTCTGTGACCTCCCTCGTCCAGTGGGTAGTGTTTGAGTCCAATATTGTTGAGATTCGGTTCCAAAAATCCACCCGCTATAATTTTTGGATTCAAATACATATATACCCGATTCATGAAGTAGGACAACATCTAATTCTGTGGTTTCTCCGTTGCTTTTCGGGATATACAAGTTAAATAAATACCGTTTGTACCCGGTCAGCGAGTCGAGATACTTATAAGTGTAGAATTCCCCCAGCCGTCCTTTGTTAAATCGAACGCTGCTATATGGATTTTTGGTTTGCTGATAGTATTCCGTTTTTTCATATCGCTTTTTCTGTACTACATATACAACAATGGCAAGAAGTACGGCAAGTAAAAAAATTCCCATTATAGTTCTCCCCCTATCTGTCTTTTGATTAGTATACCACAATTCCGAGAGCGTGGAAATAGGGAGTTTTCCGGACCGATTTCCTACCTCTTGGATATACGGCACAGGCAATCAAAAAAGTATACACTTGAGATAGTTCATCGATGGACAAGCCTCTTGAAAACCGAATGACCGTCTGAAAAGGAATACCCCGGCTGGGGAAGTGCGCCGTGACCCTACTTCTGGACACCGTAACCAGAGCAAGTGAGCGCGCCAACGCCGGAACACGCCGCAGGAATGGGGCAGGAAGCCTTTTCGGGGAGAAACGGCAACAAAAAGAAAAACGGAGGGACAGCATGAAAGAAAGACCCTATCAACATTTGCCGCCGTTGGAGCGCAAGCCGGACGGTTCCCCCTACCGCATGACCCCGGCGCAGAGGAAGCGGGCCAACAGCCTGATCCGCCGGGAGTGCTGCAACTGTGACGGTGGAAACTGCCTTGCGTTGGATGAGGGCGACACCTGCGCCTGTCCGCAGATGATTACATTCTCCGTCTGCTGCAAGTGGTTCCGCTGGGCGGTCTTGCCGCTGGATGGGACGCTGGAAGCGGAGATTTACCGTGACAAGGATTTGAAACGCTGTGTGGAGTGCTGGGGAATGTTCGTCCCGAAGTCCAACCGGGGTAAATACTGCCCGGACTGCGCCGCCAGAGTTCACAGGCGGCAGAAAACAGAAAGTGAACGGAAAAGGAGGTCTGCTGTGGACAGTTAAGACGGGAAAAAGCCTTGATTTGCAAGGCTCCGCAAGCCCAAAACTGGGGTAGGCGGTATGATTTATCGCCCACCCCGAAAAACGGGCTTCTAACCGTCCACAAAATACGCTATGACGAACACGATTTACATTCACCAGCCAGAGAAAGCAATCAGCTTCACCCGGCTCCCCAATTTTCTCTTTGAAGCCCCCTCATTCAAGCCCCTGTCCAACGAAGCGAAGGTGCTGTACGCCTTTATCCTGCGGCGGGCGGAATTGTCCCGCAAGAACGGCTGGGCGGACGAATACGGGCGGATTTACCTGTATTACCCCATCTGCGAGGTGGTCGCCCTGCTCCACTGCGGACGGCAAAAAGCGGTGAATACTCTGCGGGAGTTGCAGTATGCGGGGCTGGTGGAGATACGGAAGCAGGGGTGCGGAAAACCCAACCGCATTTACCCAAAATCCTATGAAGCGGTTCCAAACACCGACTTCAAGAAATCCGGCTGCGGTACGCCGGAGGGCTGAAAACCGTACTTAACAAGTACGAAAACCAATCCTCTTGGAGTACGGAAACCGGACGGTATATAGAAATACAGAGATTAAAACCATCTATTTATATCGATTCCATTCCAATCCTATCAGAGATATTTTGGCGGGAAAACCCGCCGGAAAGGAATGGAATGGGGAAAGGAGTTCAATGGCACAACACGCAATTTTGCGTTTTGAGAAGCACAAGGGCCACCCGGCGGGGCCGCTGGAAGCCCACCACGAACGGAAGAAAGAGCAGTACGCCAGCAACCCGGACATTGACACCAGTCGGAGCAAGTACAATTTCCATATCGTCAAGCCGGAGGGCCGCTACTACCATTTCATTCAGAGTCGTATTGAACAGGCTGGGTGCAGAACGAGGAAAGACAGCACACGCTTTGTCGATACCCTCATAACCGCCAGCCCGGAGTTTTTCAAGGGCAAGTCCCCAAAGGAGATAGCGGCCTACTTCCAGCGGGCAGCGGACTTCCTCATTGACCGGGTAGGCCGGGAGAATATCGTATCAGCGGTGGTACACATGGACGAGAAAACGCCCCACCTGCACTTGACCTTTGTACCGCTGACGAAAGACAACCGCCTGTGCGCCAAAGAAATCATAGGCAACCGAGCCAATCTGACAAAGTGGCAGGACGATTTTCACGCCTATATGGTGGAGAAGTACCCCGACTTGGAGCGTGGGGAGAGCGCAAGCAAGACAGGCCGGAAGCATATCCCAACCCGGCTTTTCAAGCAGGCGGTCAACCTCTCCAAACAGGCCAGAGCCATTGAAACGGTGTTGGACAGCATTACCCCACTCAACGCCGGAAAAAAGAAAGCGGAAGCCCATGCTCTGCTGAAAAAGTGGTTCCCGCAGATGGAGAATTTTTCCGGCCAGTTGAAGAAATATAAGGTCACGATAAATGACCTTTTGGCGGAAAATGAAACATTGGAAGCAAGAGCTAAAGCCAGCGAAAAAGACAAGATGAAAGGCGTTATAGAACGGGCAAAGCTGGAAAGCGAGTTACACAACATTCAGCGGTTAGTAGGCCGTATTCCCCCGGAAGTGCTGGCAGAGTTGAAGCGGCAACCGAACTATGGAAAGGAAAGGTGATTTTATAATGAATATCAGATACAAAAAGGAAACCGAAATCGTGACTTTTCAAAGGAAAGAAATCACGCTGGAAAATCTCTCCCCAATATTCACGCCGGAGCAGGAAGCGGCAAAACGTCGGGAACTGGAACAGCAGCTTTATGATGTGTTCCGCAAGTACGCCGACAAGCGGCAGAAAGAGGAAGCCGGGGCGTAAGTTTTTCCAGCCACATCATTGATTTNCGGGGCTGTTGGCAGTATAATGGAACTGTCAGCAGCTCCGTTTCTTTTTTAAGAAAAGGAGCGACAAATGAATAATCGGATAGACGCAATCTATGCAAGACAATCGGTGGACAAAAAGGACAGCATTTCCATTGAAAGCCAGATTGAATTTTGCAAATACGAATTGAAAGGCGGTAGTTGCAGGGAATACACAGACAAAGGATATAGCGGCAAGAACACAGACCGCCCGAAGTTTCAAGAGTTGGTGCGGGATATTAAAAAGGGCCTGATAGCGAAAGTCATTGTCTACAAACTTGACCGTATCAGCCGTTCCATTCTGGATTTTGCCAACATGATGGAACTGTTCCAGCAGTACAATGTGGAGTTTGTTTCTTCCACGGAAAAGTTTGATACCTCCACGCCCATGGGCCGGGCCATGCTGAATATCTGTATCGTGTTCGCACAGTTGGAACGGGAAACGATACAGAAGCGGGTGACGGACGCTTATTATTCCCGCAGCCAGCGGGGCTTCAAGATGGGCGGGAAAGCCCCCTACGGCTTCCATACGGAGCCAATCAAGATGGACGGTATCAACACAAAGCGGCTGGTGGTGAACCCGGAGGAAGCGGCAAATATCCGGCTGATGTTTGAAATGTACGCCCAGCCGACAACCTCCTATGGGGACATTACCCGGTACTTTGCGGAACAGGGAATTTTATTTAATGGCCGGGAACTGATACGCCCCACGCTGGCGCAGATGTTACGCAACCCCGTCTATGTACAGGCGGACTTGGATGTGTACGAATTTTTCAAGAGCCAGGGGACAGTGCTTGTCAATGACGCCGCCGACTTTACGGGCATGAACGGGTGTTATCTCTATCAAGGCCGGGATGTGAAGCCGGACAAGGCCCAGAGCCTGAAAGACCAAATGCTGGTGCTTGCGCCCCATGAGGGCATTGTCCCCTCGGATATATGGCTGATGTGCCGCAAGAAGCTGATGAACAACATGAAAATCCAGTCCGCCCGGAAAGCCACCCATACATGGCTGGCGGGGAAAATTAAGTGCGGGAACTGCGGGTACGCCCTTATGAGTATCTTCAATCCCTCCGGCAGACAGTACCTCCGCTGTACGAAACGGCTGGATAACAAAAGCTGTCCCGGCTGTGGGAAAATCATCACGGCAGAACTGGAAGCGGTTGTGTATCAGCAGATGGTGAAAAAGCTGGACAGCTACAAGACGCTGACGGGCAGGAAGAAAGCGGAAAAGGCTAATCCCAAAATCACCGCCCTGCAAGTGGAACTTGCCCATGTGGACGGTGAGATTGAAAAGCTGGTGGACAGTCTGACGGGCGCAAACAATGTGCTGCTCTCCTATGTGAATGTGAAGATAGCAGAACTGGACGGACGCAAGCAGGAGCTTCTGGCAAAGATAGCGGAGTTGACGGTGGAAGCTATCAGCCCGGAACAGGTCAGCCAGATTTCCGGCTACCTTGACACATGGGACAGCGTATCCTTCGACGACAAGCGGCGGGTGGTGGATTTGATGATTACCACCGTTGCCGCCACAAGCGACAGCTTGAACATTACATGGAAAATCTGACGGGCATATCAGCGCCCGTCAGACCGTTACCTGGTGTAGTCCCTTGTAAACTGTACTTTCCTTCGGTTATACAATCAATTGAACCATATGTATCGGCCGAAGATATTGATAAAGGTGCTAGGTGGAGTACTGATATTGCAAAGGAATTGGCAGATTCCACCTTTGGCATTTTGTGTGTAACCAAAGATAATCTTGAAGCACCTTGGCTCTCTTTTGAGGCNGGTGCCTTATCCAAGACTATGGAGAAATCTTTTGTTACGCCGTTTCTTTTTGACATTAAGCGTTCTGAAGTTCAGGGGCCGATTCTACAATTTCAATCAANGATTTTTGAGAAACCAGANNTCAAAAA
Organism: Oscillospiraceae bacterium; assembly: GCA_905219705.1. GTDB lineage: Bacteria > Bacillota > Clostridia > Oscillospirales > Oscillospiraceae > Vermiculatibacterium > Vermiculatibacterium agrestimuris. Next base: position 26,030 of record CAJMXB010000021.1, read on the forward strand.
ATTAGGCACAACGCTTAACAAAGCGTGCGGAGATGCAGGTATATCCTCGGAAGAACGCTTGAATAAAGCGTTTGAGGTTTGGTATCCAACATTAGAAGAAGGTCTCAATGCACTAAAAGACCAATCGTCAAATTCGGATGGAGAAAAAGAGGCTGAGGACGGTATCAGTTCTTCTGCAATGCTTGAAGAAATCCTTGAACTATCAAGAGATAACCAAAAACTTTTGAGAAGCCCGGATTCCAAATTATATGATGATATGGAACGAGTAAAGGAAACCCTTGAGCAACTCGCTGTAAAGAATAGCATAATGTACGAAAGAAGAATTATAAGTAGAAAATACCATCCTATGGTTCTAGAAGAAATCATGCATATGAGCGGAGGTCGGAGTTCGTATGGTTTCCTTATGACTCTGAGCCTTTTCAAAGAAGATTTTCCATGGATATATGATATGGGGAAAGAGCTAGTAGACATATTAAAGAGCGACAGCAATTCAGAAGAAAAGGAAAATGCAGTTAGAGCATTTAGGGAGATACTAGACTTCACTTTAGGGCATCCCATGATGCGTGAGGTGTATAGTCGAAATAAGAATACGATGATGTTAGTGAAGGAACTACCATATGCACTATTTAGATATTTAGATAACATGTCTGAAAAGTACTGCGGCTGATTTTGCGATATAAGTAACAGGGATGCGTTTCAATTTGAAATGCATCCCTGTTACTTTATAGCTGTTTTAATAGGACGGAGGGACTGAGGGCCGGAACAGAACTGTTGACAAAGTCCTTTCCATTCCTCGTCACGATATAGTCTGCCCGTACTCTGGCGGCACAGACGCTCTGGATGGCGTCCTCGTAGTCGTCAAAGGGCAACTCCGCCGCTTTCAGCAGATCGCCCTCCCGAAGCTCCACCACGGAGAAAACCATCGTCAGGGTGTGAAGAATCTCCCTGATTTTCTCCGGGTCAAGTTCTTTTCGCATGATATAGACGATGTTGGGAATGGACAGGGCGGAGATATACCCGGTGATGTGCTGGGCTTCACAGCGTTGGAACACCCGCAGGGAGTCCGCCACAAATTCCTTGCGGTTGCAGAGGACGTCCAGGAGCACATTGGTGTCAACGAGAACCTTCATGCCGCTTCATCCTTTCCGCTCTGGCAGCTTTCTCGTCCACATCGTTGGACAGTACGCCCACCAGTTGATCCGAGAGGAAGGACATGGTTTTCTCCTTGGAGACCAGCCGGGCGACCTCCACGCCGTTTTTGAGAATTACCACCTCGCCGCCCTCCTGGGCAACCTTCAAAAACCGTCCAAAGTTGTTTTGCACCTCGGTGGCCGTTGCCATTGTCATGGTGTTCACGCTCCTTTCGCTAAAACTATTATATTCTATTTTAGCTAACTTGGCAAGAGAAAATGCAAAGAAAAACGTGCCTCAATTTGAGGCACGTTTTTTGTCGAGAAATGCGTCCCACCGTGGGATCTATTTTGTCGAGAAATATACCTCAACTTGAGGTGCATTTTTGCGTCCTAGTTCTTATGCTTTAGGCCCACCAGACTTGCCTTTTGTAACAACGGCAAGGACAACGGCACACATTGAGAGTACCCCGGCGCCGACCTTGCGGACTATGCCAAAACGCTTATTTTGACAGTTTTCACAGAGATTCTCTTTGCTGGATAGCGGAATCTCCTTACCGCACTTCTTGCAGAACTTGCTCATTGTTGTGGCCTCCTTCTTCCCTTAGTGTAGAATCAAGTAGCGGCTGAGTTTCTTCAATGTTCAATGGAAGGGCCGCAATTTTTTGCCGAATATCTGTGAAAGCGTCAATTATAGTCCCCTGGTTCGAGCTACTATACGAACCCATTTCCAAAAGTGTTTCCCTGCTATCGAGTGAGTTTGCTCCAATAAAATCGCTAAATTCCTTCATGCAGAAAGCGGCAACATTTTGCTCACCGAGTAGGCAGTATACGGTGGTTTCTATTTGAACCGCTTTTGTAATGGCTAAGAGCGTACTAAATATCTCCCTGCTCTTTTCGTCACCATGGTTTTGGGCTTCCCGATCAAGTAATTTGGGAAACCAATGTTGATTCTTTCGCTCGTCAAAAAACGGTTTCTCGCTGGCAAAGGCTCTATACAAGATACACTTGGCGTCAGTTGCTCTGCTCAAAATACTGAGAAGTTTCGCCTCCCGAACCCTGGCATCACTGATTTGAGCAGCTTGTTGCAACTGCTGCCATGCGCTCTCCGCCAAAGCCAGTCTATCGTCCTGCAACTCACTATGCAGATTGGCAATACCAACTTGAACATCACGGATCTCGCTTATCACCTGAGCTAACGCAACCTGTGTTTGTAGATCCGCAATTGACTTTCCAAGGTCAGGCGTTAATTGAACATCCTTTAGACGAACCTGTGCGGCAAAACCGTCCTTTCCGTAAATGGACGGCAGTATTTCGCCATTCTTATCGGTGATAAACTTGCACACACCCGAATCAAGCATTTTTTGAATGGCCTTGTCTACCTCGGCAACTTTTATGGTCTTGGGCACCATCGCTTTTACAGCTTCGTACAAAGCAGGGGCCACTCGGGACAGGTTTTCGGCTCTCCCAAAGATGATATTCAAATTATTGGCCTGTATAGGGCTGATAGGAAACACTTGGTCAAACAATTCAGTACCTGTCCATTGGATCTTTGCCAATGGCCTTTTACTCACGGTCATTGAGAACTTCTTTCTGCCGCCCCTATACCCACAGAATGGACAAACCGAGGCCTTGTCCGATACCTTTGTCCCACACTCTGGGCAGTATACCAATGCCATTTGATTGTCCCCTTTCACGGATGAATCAAGCGGCATCCGGAAAGGTCTACCGCCTGTCTCGCACCCTTGATCCAACCTTCGCCGCCAGCCCTATTTGGCGGTAAAGTTCACTTCGCCTTATGAAGACAAGGGAGGACGGGGGATGGTTCCTTTGCCTTTCCCCTATGTTATTATAATTGATAAAAATCACAGGGTCAAGCAAGCCATAAAATAAATCCCACGGTGGGATATTTTTTGTCGAAATATACCTCAAATTGAGGTATATTTCCAGGTAGTGGATTATTTGCGTTTTTGAGAATTTGACCGCATACTTAAAATGGGGAAAGTTATACCACTTATGGCTTTTAGATAAAAGGACAGGGCGGTATTCTCCCGAATACCGCCCTGTTTTTGACCCTTATAGCGACCCTTATCACGATAGAACTGGTCAACACCCTTTGACATATGATGAAATATTGATTTTGAAAAAGTCAGTATTTGCAATATATAGCGGCGTTGTCTGACATGGGATGATACCCCTTGGGACGGCCCTTCTTCACTTCGAATCCCTCCCACTGCGCCAAAAAGAGACACCCGCCTGGGTGTCTCTTTTTTTGCTTCAAGAGATCGGGAGCGCAAGAACCTCGCTCGGTCTCCTTTCCATCTACAGCTTACACGCTCCCTTGACCCTGCCGCTGTTACATGGTATACTCTAAATGTATTATTTTGTCTTTTTTGCAGACGGAAAGGGAGCGTGCGCGCTATGGGCCAACAATTGAAACGGCTGCTCTCCGGCGGGATCCTCTGCCTGGGATTGTTCCTTCTCTGCACAGCCGGGGCCTCCGCTTTGGATCTGGGCATCGGGACAGTCACCGGCGACGGCCTGCGTCTGCGGGAACAGCCCAGCTCCGACGCCGCCATTCTGGACATCGCCGCCATCGGGGAGCGTGTCATTGTGCTGGAGGACGCGGGAGGCGGCTGGTATAAGGTCGACCGCGACTGCACAGAGGGTTATATGTCCGCCCAATACCTCTCCCTGGCCACCCAGTCCGACGCCGTCATGGGCTATGGCCTGGTACAGGCCGAGGGCGGGATCCTCAATATCCGCTCCGGCCCCGGCACCGGCTATGACCGCGTCGGCTCGCTGACGGACGGCTCCGTGGTCACCATTACCGGGATGGACGCCGGCTGGTTCAGGATCGACACCGGCAGCGTCACCGGCTATGTCNCCAGCGACTACATGGTCACCTGCAAGGACAGCGCCGGCTCCCGCGGAGAGGCGTCC
>CAJMXB010000022.1 GCA_905219705.1 Oscillospiraceae bacterium
AGCGGCGCCCATCCGCTGCGCCAGGCCGAACAGCCGCTCCTTAAACTCATTTTGGTAACGGACTTTTTCCCATTCACGAATGTCCAGGTTCCGTTCGTCGTCGAAGACGTAGTCATAGCGTATGCCGATGANAGCCAGCTTGCCGTGGTTGCCCTGGGNGGAAAAGTGGCGGATCTGCAGCAGATAGACCTGCTCNCGGATCATCTCCTCGGCGGGATAGGTGCGGATGCAGGGAATCCCCTCCGCCTGCAGGGGCGCCTGGACGTGCTCCATACTGGTGAAACATACTGAGCTCAACCCCTGGCGGAAGCAGTTGCGGTGAAATTCCAGCAGCCTGCTCTCATAGCCAGGGGTTTCAAAATCATGGGGGGCCTGGTAGAAGGTCGTGTCCACAATGCCCACATCTTTCAGCACTTCGGCCAAAAGCTCGGGACTGTAACGGTCTACGCTGATGCCCTTTCCCTTCAGGTCACTGCCGCAGATGGTAGTGGCCTCCAAAAAGGCCTGAAGGGCGGCGGTGCGGCTGTGGGGCAGATAGCCCCAGGGGATGGTAGGGGAGAGGCGCTTGCGGGTGTAGGCGTAGTTGGTGGGGCCGGAAAAGAGAATGGCGTCCACGTCCTTTTCCCGCTGGAACCGGGCGGCCAACTCCACTGTTTCCTCGTAGAATTCCGTGCAGGAATAGACCGTCTGAACGTCGGTGATATCCCGCTCCAAAACCTTTCGGATGAAATTGACCGTGGTCTCCGGCCCGGTGATGCCAAGCTTCATAGGTTTGCCCTCCCTTTATTTCGGACACAATTTTCATTTTCGGACATTATTTTACACCTATTAAAGACGCTTCGCAAGTGATATCGTATTAAAAACATCAGGATTGCTGTTTTGAACGGCTTTATATGGATCAAGAGCAAAATTTTTATTGTTTCACAATAAAAGGGATCGGTTCGTCTGCGACGAACCGATCCACAAAGAGACCTGAAAACAGATCAGGAGGGACGACATGAGAAACGAGAGGATGTATCAGGAGTTTTTGGAGCTGGTGCAAACGGATTCCGCCTCCGGCAAGGAGGACGCCGTGGCCGCTAAGNTCACCCGGAAGCTGGAGGAGCTTGGCTTTACCGTCACCATGNATNACGCCGGCCCGAAGTTCGGCGGGGTGTGCGGCAATCTCATCGCCATCCGTGAGGGGGAGCTGCCCGGCGCGCTGATGCTCTCCTCCCACATGGATCGTGTNCCCAACGGGTTTGGCATCCAGCCGGTGGAGCGGGACGGCGTTCTCTACTCCGACGGCACCACCGTCCTGGCCGCCGATGACATCTCCGGTGTGTGCGCTATTCTGGAGGGCCTGCGCCGGGTCATCGCCTCGGGCAAGCCCCTGCCCCGGCTGGAAGTCCTGTTCACCATTCAGGAGGAGCTGTGCCTGGGCGGCGCCAAGGTCATGGATCCCAGCCCGCTGAAGGCCCATATCGGCTATATCTTCGACTCCCCCGGCGGTGCGGGCCGGTTCATCAACGGCGCTCCCGGCCGGTACATCCTGAAGGCGGAGATCTTCGGCAAGCCCGCCCATGCCGGCAATGAGCCGGAGAAGGGCATTGACGCGGCCAAGACCATGGCCGACATTATTTCCACCCTGCGTCAGGGCCGGCTGGACGAGATCACCACCTCCAACTTCCCGCATCTGGAGTCGGGCACCGGGGCGGCCAACACNAATGTGGTCTGCGNCCACGCCCTCATTGAGGGGGAGGCCCGCAGCCGGGATCTGCAGCGGCTGCTGGACTATGTGGCGTACTTCCGCACCCACTGCCAGAAGGTGGCCGATGAGCACGGCGCCCGCATTGAGATCACCACGGAGGAGAATTTCCTGCCCTTCTATACCCCCGAGGACGACCCCGCCCTGGTCACGGCCAAAAAGGCCTGCGAGAAGCTGGGCCTGCCCTTCCAGACCGCGGTGCTGGGCGGCGCCTTTGACGGCAATATCCACAACGCCCGGGGCATGGACTGCNTCGGCGTGGNCACCGNTTACTCCAAGAACCACACCACCAGCGAGCAGCTGGTGCTGGAGGACTTCTTCCAGTCCGGCGAACTGTGCGTGGCCCTTATTGAGACCTTCGCCGAGGGTCTGAAGAGCAAGTAAGCGATCCCCCCACTAAAAGGAGGTTTTACCATGAGAAACGAAGCGATGCTGAAGGACTTTATGGAGCTGGTGACCACTGACGCCGTTTCCGGCCAGGAGGACAAGGTGGCCGATATTCTGGTCAAGAAGCTGGAGGCTCTGGGCTTCACCGTGACCCGGGACGACGCGGGGCCCAAGCTGGGCGGCAACTGCGGCAACGTCATCGGGATCCGNGAGGGAGAGCTGGNCGGCGCGCTGCTGTTCTCCTCCCATATGGATCGTATGCCCAACGGCTTCGGCATCAAGCCGNTGGAAAAGGACGGGGTTCTCTACTCCGACGGTACCACCATCCTGGCCGCCGACGACCTGGCTGGCGTGTGCGGTATCCTGGAGAGTTTCCGCCAGGCAATCGCCTCTGGCAAGCCTNTGCCCCGGCTGGAGGTGGTCTTCACCGTGCAGGAGGAGCCCGGCGTTTGGGGCTCCCGAGCCGACGTGCTGGACACCTCTGTGTTCCAGGCCAAGATGGGCTATGTCTTTGACGCCACCGGCGACGTGGGCCGCTTCGTGGTCAAGGGCCCCGGCCGGTACACCATCGACGTGGAGCTCACCGGCAAGCCTGCCCACGCCGGGGCGGATCCGGAGAAGGGCATCGACGCGGCCAAGGCTATGGGCGAGATGCTCTTTACCCTGAAGACCGGCCGACTGGACTTCGAGACCGTATCCAACTTCCCCATCGTCCACGGCATCACCGCCCGGAACTCTGNGTGCGACAGNGCCGGGTTCNAGGGCGAGGCCCGCAGCCGGGATCCNGAGAAGCTGGAGAAGTATATGCAGTACTTCGACGAGCACTGCCGTAAGATCGCCAAGGAGCGGGGCGTGGGCATCGAGATCGTCACCGAGCTGAGCTATCCCCCCCTGAACATCACCGAGGACGAGCCGGTGCTGCTCCTGGCCAAGGCCGCCTGCGAGAAGCTGGGCCTTACGTTCAACCCCGAGGCCGGCGGCGGCGGAATGGACGCCAACAACCTCACCGGCCGGGGCATCCGCTGCATCGGCTGCGGCTGCGGCTACGCTAAGAACCACACCCGGGATGAATACCTGGTGCTGGAGGAGTTTTTCAAGCTGGGCCAGCTGGGCACCACCCTCATCGAACTCTTTTCCCAGCAGTGCAAGGCGAAATAAGTCCGTTTGCCTTCCTTTGGTTTTTACCGCCTGTTTTGAGAGAGGGCAGGCGGCGAAAATAGAAAAACTGTGTGTAAAATGGAGGTACAAAAATGTCACAGTATCAAGCAGTATTCCTGATCCTGCTCATCTTCTTCGCAGGCGACCTGATCGGCGCGCTCACCAAGGCAAAGATCTCTTCCATGTTCGTCATTATGATGGGTTTCCTTGTCCTGTTCATGACCGGAGCCTATCCCGCCGACATCATGACCACTTCCGGCTTTGCCGCGGTGGCGTCTCTCGGCCAGTATTTCCTGCTGTTCAACATGGGCACCACCGTTGACATTCCCCAGCTCAAGCGGGAGTGGCGCACCGTGCTGGGCGCTATGATCGGCATGGCCGCCGCCATCGCGGGCTGCGCCGTGGCCATCCCCATCATCGGCAAGGACTTCGCCCTGGCCGCCGCCCCCGTCGTCAACGGCGGCATCGTGGCCACCACCACCATGGTCAAGGCCTGCACGGAAAAGGGTCTGCCCGCCGCCGCCGGCCTGGCCACCTTTATCTACGCCGTGCAGAAGTTCGTGGGCACTCTGCCCGCCTCCAACTGCGGCCTGGGCGTGGCCAACAAGCTGGTGGAGGAGCTGCGGGCCAAGCACGCCGCCGACCCCAACTACAGCTGGTACAACGAGCAGACCGGCGAGTCCGTCGCCGCCAAGAAGGCCCCCTTCTGGCAGAGCATCAAAAAGTACTACACCACCTTCATCTGCCTGGCCATCGGCGCCGCTGCCATCGTCATCGCTGAGGTGGTGGCCGGCTTCTTCAAGGGCACGCCCCTGAGCTTCATCAACATGTCCATCATGTGCATGGTGCTGGGCATCGTGGCCCGGAACACCGGCCTGGTGCCCCCCGCCATCATGGCCACCCAGGCCAAGGCCAACGGCTTCTTCTCCTTCCTGTCCCTGTGCACCATCATCCCCTCTCTCGCTAAGATCGACATCAGCATGATCCCCACCATCGGCTTCGCCACTGTGGTCATCTTCGTGCTGGTCATGGCCTTCACCTTCGTGGTCTTCTTCCTCACCCCCGCCTGGAAGGTGGTGGGCAGCAAGAAGCTGTCCATTGGTATCGCCATGNGCCAGATGATCGGCTATCCCGGCACCGAGCTCATCGCCACTGAGATCACCAACGCCGTGGCTGAGACCGAGGAGGAGCGGGACGCTGTCACTGCCAAGATCCAGACCGCTTACGTCATTTCCGNCTTCACTTCCGTGACCATCCTCTCTGTGGTCANTGCCGGCGTCCTGGCCAACTTCATCGGCTGAGGATAGACCATGGCTCTGATCTCCATTCTGCTGCGGCAGATCGCCATCATGACGCTTTTGGTGGCGGTGGGCATCTACCTGAGCAAGGCTGGCTNNCTAACGGCCCAGGGCACCAAGGATCTGGGCGCCATCCTGCTGCGGGTCATCATTCCCTGCGTCATTGTCAAGTCCTACATCACCGAGTACACCCCGGAGCGGCTTCGGGAGCTGGGGCTTTCGGCGGGACTGGCCCTCATCGGCTTTGTGCTGTGCATGGTGCTGTCCTACCTGGTCTACGGCAAGCGGCGGCGCATTGNGANCNTCGCCGCGGCCTTCTGCAACGCGGGGNTTATCGGCATCCCCCTGGCACAGGCGATCATCGGTGACAGCGGCGTATTCTATGTCGCCGCCACGGTGGCCTTTCTGAACCTGTTCCAGTGGACTTACGGTGTGTACATCANGACCGACAGGANAGAGGCCATCTCCGCCAAGACCATCNTCAAAAATNCGGTGGTCATCGCCATCGTCATCGGCGTGGCGCTTTTCCTCAGCCGCCTGCCGGTGCCCGGTATCGTCACCAGCGTTCTGGGGCATATCGCCGGGATGAACACCCCGGTGGCGATGATCCTGCTGGGTACCTATATGGCCAAGCTGCCCCTGAAGGAGTTTGTGGACAAGCGGGCCTTCAGCTGTGTGCTGATGCGGCTTATCGTCCTGCCCGCGGTGATCCTGGCGGTGTTCTGGGTGCTGCCCATCCACAATCACGATGTGGCTATGGCGGTCTACATTGCCGCCGCCACCCCTGTGGGCGCCAACATCTGTGTCTTCGCCCAGCAGTATGATTGCGACTACCAGCTCAGTGTGGTGACTGTCTGCCTGAGCACGGTGCTCTCCATCGTCACTCTGCCGGCGCTGGCCATGGCCGCCCAGGCGATCCTATAAATCTGCAGGCCGACGGCCCCCCGGGGATCCGAGGGGCCGTCGCTTTTCTGGAAAGGAAGTATATCTATGCCCAAATTTGACGCCCTGAAATATTCCTACCCCTCTCACCGCAATGTGGTCTACGCCAAAAAGGGAATGGCCGCGTCCACCTCGCCCATCGCCTCTCAGGTGGGCATCGATGTGATGAAGAACGGCGGCANCGCCATGGACGCCGCCATCGCGATGGCCACCACCCTGCCTCTGGTGGAGCCCACGGGCAACGGCCTGGNCTCCGACTGCTTCGCCCTGGTGTGGAGCGCCAAGGATCAGAAGCTCTTTGGCCTGGACGGCTCCGGCGTCTCGCCCAAGTCCCTGTCCGCCGAGGCCGTGAAGAAGGCCGGATATACCGCCGTGCCCATGGAGGGTTGGCTGCCTGTCATGGTACCCGGCGCCCCCAGCGCCTGGGCCGAGCTGCGCCGCCGCTTCGGCACCAAGAGCATGGCCGAGNTGATGGCCCCCGCCATCCAGTACGCCCGCCAGGGCGCCTGCATCCCCATCAACGTCTGGTACCAGTGGAAGGCGGAGGTAGGCCGTATCGGCGGCGCCGCGAAAAAGGATCCCAAGCTCTTCGGCCCCTGGATGGAGCATTTCACCAAGAACGGCAAGATGTTCGAGCCCGGTGAGACCTTCTATAATCCCGACTTTGCNNACACCCTGGAATCCCTGGCCGCCTCTGACTGCGACAGCTACTATCACGGGGACGTGATGAAGAAGATCGTGGCCTTCTCCAAGGAGACCGGCGGCTTCTTCGAGGAGAGCGATTTCACCGAGTACAAAGCACGGTGGGTGGAGCCCATCTCCGTCAATTACAAGGGCTACGACGTGCTGGAGATGCCCCCCAACGGCCACGGCATCACCGCCCTCATGGCCCTCAATATGCTCAAGAAGATGGACTTGGGCACCAACCGGGAGACCGCCGACGCCTACCACAAGATGATCGAGACCACCAAGCTGGCCTTTGTGGACACCAAGAAGTTCGTAGCCGATCCCCGGTATATGAAGACCAAGGTGGAGGACATGCTCTCCGAGCGGTACGCCGATGTGCGCCGGGCCCTCATTACCGATACCGCCCTCTATCCTGAGGCCGGCGATCCCTCCTGCGGCGGCACGGTGTACTTCTGCACCGCCGACGGCGAGGGCAACATGGTCTCCTTCATCCAGTCCAACTACAACCGCTTCGGCTCCGGTATCCTCGTTCCCGGCACCGGCATCACCCTCCAGGATCGGGGGGCCAACTTCTCCCTGGANCCGGAGAGCGACAACTACCTGGAGGGCGGCAAGAAGGCCTACCACACCATCATTCCCGGCTTTTNGTGCNNGGACGGTANGGCCATCGGCCNCTTCGGCGTCATGGGTGGGTTCATGCAGCCCCAGGGTCACGTGCAGGTGATCGTAAACACCATCGACTACCACATGAATCCCCAGGAGGCGCTGGACGCCCCCCGGTTCCANTGGGTGNGGGAGAAAAAGGTGCAGCNGGAGCNGGAAGTCCCCTCCGAGATCGCCCTGAAGCTCTCCCAGATGGGCCACCAGGTGGAGATCGTCAATACCAACATCGGCATGGGCCGGGGCCAGATCATCTGGCGCATGGACGACGGTACTCTCATCGGCGGCACCGAGCCCCGGGCTGACGGCACCATCGCCGCCTGGTAAGGTATTGCTTTTTTTCAAAATCATAGTATAATAACATCGCCGCCCATCTGAGAGATGGACGGCGATGTTCGCGATGAATATCGGAAAGGAAAGAGGTTTTTCTATGCTTCGAGAGCTTTTGACCCTGTACACCCTCTTTTTCCGCATGGGCGCTGTTACCTTTGGCGGAGGTATGGCCATGCTGCCCATCCTCCGGCGGGAGATCGTCCAGAGCCGGGAGTGGATGAGCGAGGAGGATATCATCGACTACTACGCGCTGAGCCAGGGCCTGCCCGGCNTCATCGCCATCAATGTGTCGGTTTTCATTGGCTATAAGCGGCGGGGCGTCCCCGGCGCGGTGGCCTCCGCCCTGGGTATGGTCTCTCCCTGTATCGTCATTATCTCCATCATCGCCTTTTTCCTGGCGGGGTTCCAGGATAATCTCTATGTCAAGCATGCCCTGGCGGGCATCTCCGTGTGCGTCTCCGCCCTCATTCTGGACGCGGTAGTGGGGCTCTGGAAAAAGGGCGTCAAGGATGTCTTCGGCGTGGCGCTGTGCCTGGTCATGCTGGCCCTCAGCGTTTTCACCAGCATTTCCCCCATTCTGCTGGTCATCGCCTGCGCCCTGCTGGGCGTAGTGGTTCAGCCCATCATCCTTCGGCGGAAGGCAGAGAAGGAGGGCGGCGCGAAATGATTTACTTACAGCTTTTTTGGGAATTTCNGAAGATCGGCCTGTTCGCTGTGGGCGGCGGTATGGCCACCCTGCCTTTCCTCCAGGATCTGGCAGTGAGCACCGGCTGGTACCCCCTGTCCCTCATCACCGACATGGTGGCCATCTCCGAGTCCACCCCCGGCCCCATCGGCATCAATATGGCCACCTATGTGGGCTGCACGGTGGCGGGCCCGCTGGGGGGCATCGTGGCCACCATGGGCGAGATCCTGCCCTCTATCGTCATCGTGTGCATCGTCTCCAAGTCCCTGGAGAAGTTCCGGGGCAGCAAGACGGTGGACGCCGCCTTCTACGGCCTGCGTCCCGCGGTCACCGGCCTCATCGCCGCGGCGGGCATCAGCGTGGCTCAGGTGGCCATGTTCCACATGGATCTGTACCAGCAGACCGGCGTGCTTCTGGACATCTTTGACTTTAAGAAGCTGATCTACTTTGCCCTGGCTTTTGTGGCCATTCGGAAGTTTAAGAAGCACCCCATCGTCTATATCGCCATCTCCGCCGTGTTTGGTATCCTTCTGGCATTTTAAGCCATGGGACACACAGAAGAAAGCGGCGTCTTCGGTACCCGGATAAAAGCGGGAGCGGATCTCTTTCTCGATCTCCTCTTTCCCCCCAAGTGCCCCTTCTGCGGCCATCTGCTGGAGGAGGGGCTTTTGCTGTGTCCGGACTGTCAGCGCTCCCTGCCCTGGCTCGCCGGCGCGGCGGGGGAGAAGGCGGTGGAGCTCACCGGGGGCTGCGTAGCGCCCCTGCGATACGAGGGCCTGGTGCGGGAGGGCGTCCATGCCTTCAAGTTNCGGGGCAAAAGNATTCGNGGCGAGACCTTCGGAAGGCTNATTGCCCAGTGCGTCCAAGACCACGGCCTCACCGCCGACCTGGTTTCCTGGCCGTCCCTGTCCCCCAAGCGGCTGCGGAAGCGGGGCTACGACCAGGCGCAGCTCCTGGCCGAAATGGTGGGGAAGCAGCTGGCCCTGCCGGTGGCGCGCACCCTGAACAAGGCCGAGCGCCCCGCCCAGTCCGGACTGGAGGAGGAGGGGACGCGCCGGAGCAATCTGCTGGGGGCTTATTCCGCCTGCGATCCGGAGGGGGTTCGGGGGAAGACCATCCTCCTTGTTGACGATGTGGTCACCACAGGGGCTACTCTCTCCGAGTGCGCCAAGACCTTGCGCCTGGCGGGGGCGGAGAGGATCCTCTGCGCCACCCTGGCCCGGGCCAGGTGAGAAGTGGTGACAATTTAGTGAAAATTTTGCCTTTCCCGTTGAAATGTGGATGAAAACCCGATATAATACTATATTATTTCTATTGCGGCAAAAAAGCAGGGCGGACGAGATCGCCCTGCGGAAAGATATATGAGGTGCATGTATGTTCAGTAAAGATATCGGGATCGACCTGGGTACCGCCTCCATCCTGGTCTATGTCAAGGGTAAGGGCGTCGTCCTGCGGGAGCCCTCTGTGNTTGCGATGGATAAGAACACCGGCAAGCTGCTGAAGGTGGGCGCCGAGGCTCAGGCTATGCTGGGTCGTACCCCCGGCAACATCGTGGCCATCCGTCCCCTGCGGGAGGGCGTCATCTCCGACTACGACATGACCGAGCGGATGCTCAAGGAGTTTGTCCGCAAGGTCACCTCCTTCACGCTTTTTAAGCCCCGCCTTCTGATCTGCGTGCCCTCGGGCATCACCGAGGTAGAGGAGCGCGCTGTGGTGGATGCGGGCATCCAGGCGGGCGCCCGGAGGGCCTATCTCATCGAGGAGCCCGTGGCCGCCGCCATCGGCGCGGGCATCGACATCACCAAGCCCGACGGCCACATGGTGGTGGACATCGGCGGCGGCACCGCCGACATCGCCGTCATCTCCCTGGGCGGCGTGGTGGAGTCCGCCTCCATCAAGATCGCCGGCGATAAGTTCGCCGAGGCCATCATCNAATATATCCGCCGGCGGCACAATGTGCTCATCGGCGAGCGTACCGCCGAGGNGCTGANGATGCAGATCGGCTGCGTNTNCCCCCCGGAGGAGGAGAAGAGCATGAGCCTGAAGGCCCGCAGCCTGATGACCGGCCTGCCCCAGGTCTTTACCGTCACCTCCAGCGAGATGATTGAGGCCTTTGAGGAACCCTCCACCCGCATCCTGGAGGCCATCCACGGCGTGCTGGAGCGCNCGCCCCCCGAGCTGGTGGCGNACATCTCCAATAACGGTATCGTCATGACCGGCGGCGGCTCCCTGGTGCAGGGCTTTGACAAGCTCATCGAGTCCCATACCGGCATCGAGACCCACGTGGCTGACGACGCCATCTCCTGCGTGGCCTATGGCACCGGCAAGAGCNTGGAGAGCCTGGACAGCATGCAGGACGGCACCATCAATCTCTCCCGGAGGAAGCAGCTCAACGGGTAAAGGACAAAAAGGCAGAACAAAAAAACGCCCAGTTCTTATGAACTGGGCGTTTTTTACCGTATTTTACTCCTTTAACAGGGCTTCGCCGGCGGTGTAGATGTCCNCGGCGCCCACGGTGAGGATCAGGTCGCCGGGCCGGGCCAGCTCCCGGAGCCGGGCGGTGAGGGCCTTCAGAGTGGGGAAGTATTCGCTGCCTGGGATCTTCTCACAGAGATCCTTGGAGGAGATGCCCAGATCGTTGTCCTCCCGGGCGGCGAAGATCTCCGCCAGCAGGGTCACGTCGGGCAGGGAGAGAACCTCCACNAATTCCTGGAAGAGAGCGTGGGTGCGGGAATAGGTGTGGGGCTGGAAGGNGCAGATGACCCGCTGGTAGCCCAGATTCATGGCGGTGTCCAGCAGGGCCTTGANCTCGCTGGGGTGGTGGGNGTAGTCGTCGTAGACCGCCGCGCCGTTGTACGTTCCCTTCTTCTCAAACCGGCGGCCCGCCCCCCGGAAAGCGGCCAGACCCTTCTCCACCGCCTCGTGGGGCACCCCCAGAGAGATGCAGGCGGCGGCGGCGGCCAGGGCGTTGCGCACGTTGTGCTCGCCGGGGATCTGGAGCTTTACGTGGGCGAAGCGCTCGCCCCGGAAGACGATGTCGAACACGGGCAGGCCGTGGTCGTAGGTGAGGCCCTGGGCGTGAACGTCCCCCTCGGCAAGGCCGAAGGTGAGGATGGGCCGCTTTTCCCCTTTGAGGGTGGTCATGGTGTTCCCGTCGTCCCGGTTGGCCACGATAAGGCCGGTCTTCTCCGGCACCAGGTCGGCAAAGGCCCGGAAGGAGTGCTCCACGTCCTCCAGATCCTTGAAGAAGTCCAGATGGTCGGCGTCCACATTCAGGATCACGGCGATGGTGGGGAAAAAGGAGAGGAAAGAGTTGCAGTATTCGCAGCTTTCCAGTACAATGGTATCGCCGTGACCCACCCGGTGGCCCGCCCCCAGCAGGGGCAGGGTGCCGCCGATCATCACCGTGGGATCCAGTCCCGCGGCCATGATGATGTGGGTGCACATACTGGTGGTGGTGGTCTTGCCGTGGGTGCCGGAGACGCACAGGGCGTTCTTGTAGCCCTTCATAATGGCGCCCCAGGCCTGGGCCCGCTCAAAAACAGGGATGCCCCGGGCCCGGGCCCCGGAGATCTCCGGGTTGTCGTCGTGGGCGGCGGCAGTGCGGATGACCAGCTCTGCCTCCCCGAGATTTTCGGCGCTGTGGCCGATAAAGACGGGAATACCCAGGGAACGCAGGTGCTCCACAGTGGCGCTCTCCCGGGCGTCGGAGCCGGTGATGGTCATGCCCTGGCCGTGGAGAACCTCAGCCAGGGGGGCCATGGATACCCCTCCGATGCCCACCAGGTGGGCGCGGCGTCCGGGGGCGAGATAGGAGACAATATCAGCAGTTGTCATAGCGACACAACCTTTTAATGTAAGTTATGGTTCTTTGCGGCTATTATAGTTCATATGCCGGAAATTGGCAAGGTAATTCTATACAAAAGCCGGGGCAGTTATACCGGAAGGAGGGGTGGAAATGGACTGGAGAACGCTCGCTGCCGGGGCACAGGCGTGCCTGGAGCGGCTGAAGTTGGCGGGGAAGGAGAGCTATCCCGTGGGGGGCTGTGTCCGGGACTTGCTGCTGGGCCGGGCGCCGGGAGATGTGGACGTTTGCACCGCCGCCCGGCCGGAGGAGGTGATGGCCCTCTTTCCAGATGCCGTCCCCACCGGGCTCAAACACGGCACCGTCACCGTTCCCACCGCCGACGGCCCCATTGAGATCACCACCTTCCGCCGGGAGGGGGGCTATGCCGACGCCCGCCACCCTGATGGGGTCAGCTTTGATGTGGGCCTCACGGAGGATCTGTCCCGGCGGGACTTCACCGTCAACGCCATGGCCCTGTCCGCCGACGGGACGGTCATCGATCCCTTCGGCGGCCGGGAGGATCTGCAAAAGAAGGTCATCCGCTGCGTGGGCGATCCGGATAAACGGTTTTCCGAGGACGCCCTGCGGATGCTCCGGGCCGTGCGCTTCGCCGCCCAGCTGGGCTTTTCCATCGAGGAGGAGACCCGCGCCGCCATAGTCCGAAACGCCTATCGGGCGGCCAGGGTCTCCCGGGAGCGGATCCGGGCGGAGATGGAGAAGATCCTTCTNTCTCCGTCGCCGGAGATGGTGGGGCAGCTGGCAGAGCTGGGGCTTTTGGATCACCTCTACCCCTTCCCCGAGGAGATGGACTGGGCCTGCCTGGCGGCCCTGCCTGCCACACAGGCGGCGCGCTGGCGGGGGTTCTGCGCCTGCACCGGCTTTCCCATCACTGCCCTTCCTGTGGAGCGGAAGCTCCGCCGGGCGGTGGAGCACCCGGAGGCCGGCCTCATCCCCGCTCTGGCCCTCACCCCCCGGGATCTGATGACCCTGGGACTCCGAGGGCCGGAGATCAGCGCCGCCCAGAAAAAGCTGGCGCTCCATGTGTTGGAGCGGCCGGAGGACAACACCAGGGAGAAGCTGGCGCAGCTGCTGAGAGAAAAATGAGGCCGTCTTCCGGCGCCGTTCGCGCTGTGTCCGGGGGTTCATACCGCCCTTCCGCTCCGCATATAAATGCGGGGACGGGAGGGCGTTTTTTATGGACAGGAACCGAAAANAGGAGGGNTTTCTNGAAAAGACCGCCCAGCTGCTGNAGGTGCGCGGCCAGGTGGTGGGGCTTCCCAAGGTGGAGCTGATCGGCCAGGGGGAGCTGCGTATGGAGAATCACCGGGGCATCCTGGCCTATGGCCGGGAGGAGATCCTGGTCAGCGGCGGGAAGCTCCTCATCCGGGTGAAGGGGACACAGCTGGAGCTGAAAGCCATGAATGCCGGGGAACTGCTCATCACCGGAACGATTTTGGCGGTAGAATTGGAGTGAGGTGAGGGCATGGCGGTACGAAGTGTGATAAATCTGCTCCGGGGCAGCGTGCGCCTGGAGGTGACCGGGGCCTTTCCGGAGCGGTTTTTGAACCTGTGCGCCCAGCAGGGAACAGCCTTTTGGGCGGTGGACTGGCCGGACAGCCACACCCTCCGCCTGACGGTGGCCTGGCAGGACAGGGAGGGCCTGGAGGAATTGGGAGAGCGGACGGGCTGCACTGTGGCCGAGGCGGGGAGAAAGGGAATGCCCCCCTTCCTGCTGCGGTTCAAAAAGCGGTACGCCCTGCTGGCGGGGCTGGCTCTGGCCCTGCTGGCGGTGTGCTTTCTGGGGCGGTTTGTCATGGTGGTGGATGTGGAGGGCAACGAGCAGGTGCCCACCGCCGTCATCCTTACCGAGCTGCGGCGGCTGGGGCTCCATCCCGGGGTCTACGGCCCCGGCCTCAACATCAAGGACATCTCCAACGAGGCCCTGCTGCAGCTGGACGACCTGTCCTGGATGGCGGTGAACCTCCACGGCATCCGGGCCCAGGTGGTGGTGCGGGAGAAGATCCCCAAGCCGGAGCTGCTGGACGAGACCGTCCTGGGGGACATCGTCTCCGAGGCGGCGGGCATCGTCACCCGGGTGGAGGCCTGGGCGGGAGATCCGGCGGTGGAGGTGGGGGACACCGTCCTGCCCGGAGAGGNGCTTATCCGGGGCTCGGTGCGGATGGATCCCCCCCAGTACAGCGAGCGGGAGCCGTTGTGGATGAGCGTCCGGGCCATGGGACGGGTGGAAGGGCGCACNTGGCGCACCCTCACCGCCGCCATTCCGCTGACGGCGGAGGTGAAGGCCGCCGCCGGCGACGAAAAAAAGGGGTGGTGGCTCACAATTTTGGGTCAAAGGGTCAATTTTTACCAAAATAGTGGAATTCCCTTTGAAAGATATGATAGAATAAGCAGGACATGGGAAGTGAAGCTTCCCGGCGGCGCCCTGCCCCTGGTTTNGGGCAGAGAGACCTGGCGGAGCTACGAGACGGCGGAGGCGTCCATCGACCCCGCCGCCGCCCAGGCCATGCTGGAGCAGCAGCTGCTGACGCGGCTGGATCAGCTGCTGGGCGACACGGGCCGGGAGGTGAGCCACAGCTTCTCCGCCGTGGAGGAGGACGGGCTTTTGAAGGTCACCCTCACCGCCGAATGTGAAGAGGAGCTGGGACGCTTCGTTCCCGCTCCGTGAGAAGGATTTACAAAGGAGAGACCAGACATTGACGGAACAGACGATTTCCATAGAGCGGCTGGAGGAGGCGGTGAACCTCTTCGGCTCTCTGGACGAGAATGTAAAGCTGATCGAAAAGGAGCTGGGGGTCTCGGTGGTGAACCGGGCCGGAGAGCTGAAGATCTCCGGTGAGGATGGCGAGGCCGTGCTCCACGCCGTTCAGGCGGTGGAGGGCCTTCTGAAGGTCATCGGCCGGGGGGAGACCATCACCGACCAGAACGTGCGCTATATCCTCAATCTGGTAAAGGCGGGCCACGCCGACAAGATCGGCGAGCTCTCCAACGATGTGCTGTGCGTCACCGCCAAGGGAAAGCCCATCAAATCCAAGACCTTGGGCCAAAAGCGGTATGTGGAGGCCATCCGCAAAAACCTGGTGACCCTGGGCATCGGCCCTGCCGGCACGGGCAAGACCTATCTGGCGGTGGCCGCCGCCGTGGCCGCCTTCCGGGCAGGGGAGGTCAACCGCATCATCCTCACCCGCCCCGCCGTGGAGGCGGGGGAGCGGCTGGGCTTCCTGCCCGGCGACCTCCAGAGCAAGGTGGATCCCTACCTGCGGCCCCTCTATGACGCCCTGTTTGAAATGCTGGGGGCGGAGACTTACCAGAAATACGTGGAGCGGGGCAACATCGAGGTGGCCCCTCTGGCCTATATGCGCGGCCGCACCCTGGACGACAGCTTTATCATCCTGGACGAGGCCCAGAACACCTCCCGGGAGCAGATGAAGATGTTCCTGACCAGAATGGGCTTCGGAAGCAAGATCGTCATCACCGGCGACGTGACCCAGATCGACCTGCCGGGAGACCAAGTCAGCGGCCTGAAGGAGGCCATGCGGGTCTTAAAGGGCGTGGAGGATATCGCCATCTGCACCCTCACCGGGGCCGACGTGGTGCGTCATGTCATCGTCCAGCGGATCATCAAGGCCTACGAGCAGGACGAGGAGCGGCGGAAGCGGGACAGGCGTTAATCCCGGCAGGCTTCGGCCAGCTTCAGCCCCAGCTGAAGACCCTGGTAGAAGGAATACAAGCCGTGGGCCTGGACGGGGTCGTGGACGATGTGCTCCGGCCAGAAGGCCGGGTTGGGCGGGGTGACGAAATACTGATACAGCTCATCTACCACATCGGGGATCAGTTCTTTCATAGAGAAAACTCCTGACACGATAACAGGATACGTGTCAACGGGGGAGGAAAGAAAAAATGATTTTTAATGAGAGACTGCGGGCGCTTCGAAAAGAAAGGGGATGGACACAGCCGCAAACTGCGGAAAAGCTGTCTATCGCCTATCGGAATTATCAGCGTTTGGAGGCCGACGGGAACACCCCCAACTTTGCCAATCTGGTGCAGATTGCCGACCTGTTCGGCGTGTCCATGGACTATCTGGCGGGTCGCACCGATAACTGGGAGGTCAACCGGGGGGCAGGCCACAGAGTCCTCCTCTCCTCCGAACTGGAGGAGGAGACCACCGAAATAGAGGCCCTGCTCCGGCAGGTCATCCCCGCCGCCCTGGCGGCGGAAGGGGTGGACATGCCCTGTGAGGTGGACGTGCTCCTCACCGACGACGCCGGCATCCACGCCATCAACCTGGCCCAGCGCGGGGTGGACGCCCCCACCGATGTGCTCAGCTTCCCCATGCTGGAGCTGGCCCCGGGGGACAAGCCCCNGGCGGCCGACGCCGACCCCGGCACGGGGCTGGTTCCCCTGGGGGATATGGTTCTGAACCTTGACAGGGTGAAGAGCCAGGGAGAGGAATACGGCCACGGCCCCAAGCGGGAGGCGGCCTATCTGGCGGTACATTCCGTGCTCCACCTGCTGGGCTATGACCACATGGACGAAGGGCCCATGAAGGCCCAGATGCGCACGCGGGAAGAGGCCATCCTGGCCCAGCTGGGCATTACGAGAGGATAGAGAGATATGGAAGAAAAACGCCTGCCGGAAAAGCAGAGGNATCTGAACCTGGACTTCATCCGGGGCCTGGCCGCCTTTTTGGTCATCGCCGTCCACTTTATGATGATGAGCGAGTTCTACTACCAGACCATGGCGGGGGGACGGATGTATCTGCTGGGCTGTGTGCGTATGGCCTTTATGAACTGCGTGCCCCTGTTCCTCCTTCTCAGCGGCTATTTGTGCTGTGAGAAGAAGCTGTCCAAGGGCTACTACCTGGGGGTGCTCCGGGTGGTGGTGGCCTATCTGCTGTGCAGCGGCGTGAGCGTCTTCTACCGCTGGTGGCGGCTGGGGGAGGAGATGAGCCTGCTCCACGCCGGGCGCATGGTGCTGGACTACTCCGGCATTGCCACCGGATGGTACATTGAGATGTATCTGGGCCTGTTCCTGCTCATCCCCTTCCTCAACATGCTCTGGAGAGGGGCGGAGAGCAAGGGGGCCCGCAAGGCCNTCNTTGTCACCCTGCTGGTTTTGGCCAGCCTTCCGGTGCTGGTGAATGTCAGGTACAGCATCCTGCCCGACTGGTGGAAGGGGATCTATCCCCTGGCCTACTACTTCCTGGGGGCCTGGTTCCGTACCTATGATACCCGCATCTCCTGGGGCAAGGGGCTTCTGGGCTTCCTGGCCGCCGTCGCCGCCGGCGGGGCACTGGTCTATGTCACCAGCCGGANCCAGATNTNCGTCTGGACGGAGGCCACCGACTGGGCGGGGCCCACGGTGGTGTGCTCAGCCTGCCTGCTGTTCCTCGTGCTCCGGCAGATCAGGCTGGACGGACTTCCCGGAGGTGTGAAGTGGTGCATTGCCAAAGGCTCGGAGCTGTCGCTGAACATCTACCTGGTGTCCTGGTGCTTCGATAACGCCTTTTACCCCGTCCTGTGGGAGAAAGTCCCCGATTTCATGGCCCGGATGCCCTTCTTCCCGGTGATGACCNTGGCNGTCTACCTCTGCTCGGCGGTGGTGGCCCAGGTTCTGGAATGGGTGGGCGGCTGGATCGTGAAAGGGGTGAAAAAGCCCCTGGAGAAATTGCTCTGAAAGAGAGGATCACCTGAATGAAGGCACAAAAGACCAAGGCCGGCATGATCGCCGTGGTGGGCCGGCCCAATGTGGGCAAGTCCACCCTCACCAACACCCTGGTGGGGGAGAAGATCGCCATCGTTTCCAANANGCCCCAGACCACCCGCANCCGCATCTGNGCCGTGGTCAACCGGNGGGAGAGCCAGTTCGTGTTCATGGACACCCCCGGCCTCCACAAGGCCCGCACCCGGCTGGGAGACTATATGGTGGGGGTGGTGCGCCAGAGCGTCAGNGACGTGGACGCCGCCCTGCTGCTGGTGGAGCCTATCCCCAACGTAGGCGGGCCGGAGGAGGAGCTGACANAGCGGCTGGAGAGCGCGAAGATCCCCACGGTGCTGGTCATCAACAAGATCGACACGGTGANGNAGGAAGAGCTTCTCTCCGTCATCGCCGCCTATACGGAAAACCACAGCTTCGCCGCCGTGGTGCCCATCTCCGCCAAGGAGGGGGAAGGGGTGAGCGACCTTCTCTCCNTGCTGGAGGACTACCTTCCGGCCGGGCCTTGGCTCTTCCCCGAGGGGATGGTCACCGACCAGCCCGAGCGGCANGTCNGCGCNNAGATTNTGCGNGAGAAGCTTCTCCTGTGCCTGGATAAGGAGGTGCCCCACGGCACCGCGGTGGAGCTGACCAAGTTTTCTGAGCGGGAGGACGAGGTCATTGAGTGCGACGCCACGATCTACTGCGAGAAGGACAGCCATAAGGGCATCATCATCGGCAAAANGGGCGCCATGCTCAAAAAGATCTCCACCCTGGCCCGGGAGGATATGGAAAAATTTATGGGCGGGAAAATTTACCTGCAGACCTGGGTAAANGTGAAGGANAATTGGAGAGATAACGTCAATCTCATCCACAATTTCGGTTACCGGGAAGACTGAGAAGCGCAAAATTTCCCTGACATGTTTTTCGGCGTGTCAGGCAAGCTAACTCCAGAGAAAAAAGGAGGGCTTGTCCATGACTGCCGAGACCGCATGGAACATCTTCATTGCCACGGGACTTCCCGAGGCGTATACTGTCTACTGCCGGCTGAAGGAGGAGGAGCGTCAGGCCAAAAGCGCCTGACGCCCGATACATATGGCGCATTTGGTGACGCGGGGCCTGGTGCTCCGGGAGGTCAACTACAAAGAGAGCGACAAGATCCTTACCGTCCTGGCGGAGGGTCAGGGCAAGCGCACNGTGAAGGCCCAGGGCTGCCGGAGGAAGAACAGTCCTCTGGCGGCCCCGTCCCAGCTTTTGGTCTATTCCGAAATGACCTGGTTTGACTATCAGGATCGCTGGAGCCTGAAGGAGGCCGCCACCCTCCATGAGTTTCGGGGGGTGCGGGAGGACTTGGACAAGCTGGCGCTGGGCTCCTACTTTGCCGAGGTGGCGGAGGCGGTGGCCGAAGAGGGCGTGGAGACGCCGGGACTTTTGTCCTTGACGCTCAACTCCCTCTACNCCATGGACAAGCTGCGCCTTCCCCTGGAGCAGATCAAGGCCGCCTTCGAGATCAAGCTGTGCTGTCTGGCGGGGTATGAGCCGCTGCTGGATGCCTGCGCCGTGTGCGGCGTGGAACCCACCCAGCCCCGGCTGAACCTGTCCGAGGGGGTGCTCCACTGCGCCCGGTGCCNGGNGGAGCTGGGGGATGTGGGCATCTCCATGCCCCTGGACGGCCCCTCTTTGGCCGCCATGCGGCATGTGGCCTATGGCGAGGCCAAGCGGCTTTTCTCCTTCCGGCTGGAGGGGGAGAGCATGGGCCGCTTCACCGGGGCGGCGGAGAGCTTTCTGCTGACCCAGCTGGAGCGGGGGTTCCGCACGCTGGATTTTTATAAATCACTGCAGGTCTGAGGAGGAGATACCCATGACCTTGGATAAAGGAGCGGCAGGAGAGAGCTACACCGTGGAAAAAATGAACCTGCCCGAGCAGGTGGAGCATCGCCTGGAGGNCCTGGGGATGACCCTGGGCACCCGGGTGTGTGTGCTGGGCAGCAAGGATAAGGGCACCCTCATTCTCAAGGTGCGGGGTACCCGGTTCGCCATAGGCCGGGGCATCACGGGAAAGATCGAGGTGGCTTGACATGGCAAAGGAATTGACCGTGGCCTTTATCGGCAACCCCAACTGCGGCAAGACCACCCTCTTCAACGCCTATACCGGGGCCAACCTGAAGGTGGCCAACTGGCCGGGCGTCACCGTGGAGCGGGTGGAGGGAGTCATGAAGGATCACGGGCTGAACATTCGCCTGGTAGATCTGCCGGGCACCTACTCCCTGACCTCCTACACCATGGAGGAGCAGGTCTCACGGGGGTTTATCCTCTCCGATGAGGTGGATGTGATCATCGACGTGGTGGACGCCTCGGCCCTGGAGCGAAACCTGTACCTCACCCTCCAGCTTTTGGAGCTGGGCAAGCCGGTGGTGGTGGCCCTCAATATGATGGACATTGTGGAGAAGCGGGGCATGGAGATCGACCTGCACCGCCTGCCCGAGATGCTGGGCACACCGGTGATCCCCGTCTCCGGCCGGAAGCGGACGGGCCTTGAGGTGCNCATGCACGCCGCCGCCCACCACGCCGGTGCGGGCCATCACGACCCCATCATCCACGAGCATGCGTGGCACGGCCACGGCCAAACCGCCCAGAGTCCCAAGCACGAGAAGTACGCCATGGTCTACGACGAGCTGATGGAGTTCCGCATCGACGCCGTGGAGACCGCCCTCAAGCGGAAGCGGCCGGAGCTGACGCCCGCCCGGTGGTACGCCATCAAGATGCTGGAGGGGGACAGGGAGCTGCGGCAGGAATATTCCGTGGATCTGCCCGACCTTTTGGAGGAGAGCTGCGAGACCGAGATCATCAACCAGAAATACGATTTCATCGAAGAGATCATGGCGGAGGTGCTGGTCCACCGGGAGGAGAAGGCGGCCAGCACCGAGAAGGCCGACCGGGTGCTGACCCATCCCATCTGGGGCCTTCCCATCTTCCTGGGCATCATGGCGGTGGTGTTTTTCCTCACCTTCACCCTGGGGGACTTTCTGGCGGCGTACTTCGAGCTGGGGATCGGCTGGTTTTCCACCCTTGTGGGGGAAACCCTCTCCCGCTGGGGGGTGGGGGAGCTGCTGGTGGCCCTTATCACCGACGGCATTATCGCCGGGGTGGGGAGCATCCTGACCCTTCTGCCCAATATCTTCATTCTCTTTTTGGCCCTGGCCTTTTTGGAGGATACGGGCTATATGGCCCGGGTGGCCTATATTATGGACGGCATTATGGGAAAGATGGGCCTGTCCGGCCGGGCTTTCCTTCCCATGGTGCTGGGCTTCGGCTGTTCGGTGCCCGCCATCATGGCCTCCCGGGCGCTGGAGAGCCGCCGGGACCGGTTTAAGGTCATGCTGGTGACCCCCTTCATGTCCTGCTCGGCAAGGCTCCCCATCNACATCCTCNTCTCCCAGCNCTTTTTTGAGCGGTATGCCATGCTGGCGGCCTACTCCATGTATCTCATCGGCATCTTGGTGGCGCTGTTGGTGGCTCTCGTCATCCACACCGCCGAGCGGCGNACCNGCCGGGCGCGCAACGACCTGCTTATCGAGCTGCCCGAGTACAAGATGCCCTCTNGGCGGACAGTGGCGGTCTACGTGTGGGAGAAGGTGAAGGATTACCTCACCAAGGCGGGCACCATCATCTTCGCCGCCTCGGTGATCTTGTGGTTCGTGCTCAACTTCGGCCCCGCCGGCTATACCGCCGCCATGGACGACAGCTTTGCCAGCCTCATTGGCCGGGCGCTGGCTCCGGTGATNGCCCCGGCGGGACTGGGGTTCTGGCCCGTAGTGGTGGCGCTGATCGCCGGCGTGTCCGCCAAGGAGGTGGTGGTCTCCTCCACCGCCATCCTGTTCCGGGTGAGCAACGTCAACTCCGCCGCCGGGATGGCGGCCGTCCACGCGGGACTGNCCGCCCTGGGCTTCGGGCCGCTCAACGCTTACTGCATGATGGTCTTCTGCCTGCTCTATGTCCCCTGCGCGGCCACCATCGGAGTCATCCGCCGGGAGTCGGGCAGTTTGAAGTGGACTGCCTTTTCCGTGTGCTTCCAGGTGGCGGTGGCCTATGGTATGAGCGTCCTGATCTATCAGGTCGGCGGACTGTTTTTGAGATAAACAGGGCGGACGCATTTGCGCCCGCCCCGGCACGGGAATTGAGGTATGCTATGAAAGACGAATTATTTGAAAAATCCATGCTTACCCTGGAGCTGCCCAAGATCCTGGAGCTGCTGGCAAACGAGGCGGTGACCGAGGAGGGAAAGGAGCGGTGCCTAGCGCTGCGGCCCTTTATCGACGCCGACGACGTACAGCGTGCCCTCCANGAGACCTCCGCCGCGGTGGATCTGGTCGCCCTCCGGGGCGCCCCCTATTTCGGCGGGGTGAAGCCGGTGCGCGCCTGTCTCCAGCGGGCGGATATGGGGGGCGCGCTGAACACCCGGGAGCTGCTGGGGATCGCGGCGGTGCTCCGGTGCGCCAGAGGGTGCATCGAGTATGCCGCCGGGGGGGAGAAGACCCCCATTGATCCGCTTTTCAAGGGCCTGACAGCCAACCGCTTTCTGGAGGAGCAGATCTCCGGCTCCATCCTCTCCGAGGAGGAGATCGCCGACGCCGCCAGTCCGGAGCTTGCCGACATCCGCCGGAAGAAGCGGGCGGCGGCGGGGAAGGTGCGGGACATTTTGCAGAAGCTCATCTCCTCCAACCAGTCCAAATACCTGCAGGAGAACATCATCACCCAGCGCAACGGGCGGTATGTGGTGCCGGTCAAGTCCGAGCACAAAAACGACGTGCCCGGCCTGGTTCACGACCTCTCCGCCAGCGGCGGCACCTTCTTCATCGAGCCTATGGGGGTGGTGAAGGCCAACAATGAGCTGCGGGAGCTGGAGGCCAAGGAGGAGAAGGAGATCGAGCGTATCCTGGCCCAGCTCTCGGCGGAGTGCGCCGCCCACAGGGAGGACATCGCCCAGGACTACGACCTTATCATCCTGCTGGATGTGGTCTTCGCCAAGGCGGGGCTGTCCCTGTGGATGCGGGGGATGTCCCCCAGGATCGTGGAGCGGGGCGTCTCCTTTGAAAGCGCCCGCCATCCCCTGCTGGATCGGGACACGGCGGTGCGCAACGATCTGCGCCTGGGGGAGGACTTCGACACCCTGGTGGTCACCGGCCCCAACACCGGCGGCAAGACGGTGACGCTGAAGACCCTGGGCCTTCTGGTGCTCATGGCCCAGTGCGGCCTCCACATCCCCGCCGGAGGGGACAGCCATATGCGGGTGTTCCGCCGGGTGCTCTCCGATATCGGAGACGAGCAGTCCATCGCCCAGAGCCTGTCCACCTTCTCCTCCCACATGACCAACATTGTGGGGATGCTCGCCGAGGCGGACGAGGACACCCTCATCCTCTTTGACGAGCTGGGGGCGGGCACCGACCCGGTGGAGGGGGCCGCCCTGGCGGCGGCCGTCATCGAGGAGGCCCGCTCTCTGGGCTGCCTGGTGGCCGCCACCACCCACTACGCCGAGCTGAAGGTCTACGCCATGACCACCCCCGGGGTGGAGAACGCCTCCTGCGAGTTTAACGTAGAGACCCTGGCCCCCACCTACAAGCTGCTTATCGGCATCCCCGGCAAGTCCAACGCCTTTGCCATCTCCCGGCGGTTAGGGCTCCCCGAGCATGTCATCGACGCGGCGGCGGGGCGGGTGAACGCCGAGAACATCCGGTTCGAGGATGTGCTCACCCAGCTGGATCGCCAGCGGCAGGAGATGGAGAAGGAGAAGGAGGCCGCCCGGCTGCTCCGCCGGGAGACCGAGGAGGCAAAGCAGAAGGCCACCCAGTACCGGGACGACCTGGAAAAGCAGCGCTCCAAGGCGGTGGAGCGGGCCCAGGCCGAGGCCCGGATCATTCTGGAGGAGGCGCGCCGGGCCGCCGACGAGACCTTCCAGGAACTGGACGACATGCGGAAAAAGAGCAAACAGGAGCTGGACGCCCAGCGGGTCAACGAGGCCCGCACCGGCCTGCGCCGCCGGCTCAACGCCGCCGAGGACGCCCTGGGCCAGCGGCCGGAGACGCCTCCGCCGCCCCCCACCCGCCCCGCGGTGAAGGGGGACACGGTGGAGCTGGTGAAGATGCCGGGCACCAAGGCCGTGGTGCTGGATGTGAAGAAGGATGGCACCCTGCAGCTCCAGGCGGGCATTTTGAAGCTCACCGCCAGCCAGGCCGAGGTGCGGGTGACCCAGGGGGAGACCGAGCAGTCGGTAAAGCGCATCGTCTCCCGGGCCACCCACCAGCTGCGCTCCCTGGGGGCCTCCCCGGAGGTGGATCTCCGGGGCANGACGGGGGACGAGGCGGTGGTAGAGCTGGACCGGTTCCTGGATCAGGCCGTCATGGGCAAGCTCCAGGAGGTGCGCATCATCCACGGCAAGGGCACCGGNGCGGTGCGCGCGGCGGTGCGGGAGCATCTCAAGCGCAGCCGCTATGTCAAGTCCTTCCGTCCCGGCCGCTATGGAGAAGGGGAGGACGGCGTGACCGTCGCGGAGCTGAAGTGAGAAACCGTGTCCCCGTTGCATCGCCCTGTGGGGTTTTGCATAAGCCGGTGGCTTTTATTTGTGTATTTTGCCGTTGACGGCAGGGGATAAATTTGCTATTCTATTACCACAGTACAAGTGTGCTTGGGGGGAAATCGCTATGTATATGAAGGAAGCTACCGTAAACAATCAGGTGGGTCTTCACGCCCGTCCGGCCACTTTCTTTATCCAGAAGGCCAACGAATTCAAGTGCTCTATCTGGGTGGAGAAGGATGAGCGCCGGGTGAACGCCAAGAGCCTGTTGGGCGTTTTGTCCCTTGGTATCGTCAAGGGTACCGCCATCAACCTGATCGCCGACGGCGCCGACGAGAAGGAGGCCGTCGAGGCCCTCGTGGAGCTGATCTCCGGCAACTTTGAGGACTGAGCAAATACCCAACAACGCGCAGAAAAAAGCGCCGCGAACGCGGCGCTTTTTTTGACGATTGCGCGTCTTTTCGCGCAGAGCCTGGAGAGAGGGGAGGGGGAAGGCGTGGTCTGCAGTCAGTGTCCCAGAAATTGCGGCGCGGCGCGGGGAGAGACCGCCCCGGGCGGCGTGTGCGCCATGCCCCGACAGGCGGTGGTGGCCCGGGCGGCCCTCCACCATTGGGAGGAGCCGCCTATTTCCGGCACCAGGGGGGCGGGGACGGTGTTTTTCTCCGGCTGTAACCTGCGGTGCGTGTTCTGTCAGAACAGCGCCATCAGCCAGGCGGGCTATGGGAAGCCTGTTACGGTGGAGCGGCTTCGGGAGATCTTCCGGGAGCTCNTTGCCCAGGGGGCCCACAACATCGACCTTGTGACCCCCACCCACTTTACCCATGTGATCCTGGAGGCTTTGGAGGAGCCCCTTCCCGTGCCCGTGGTGNGGAACAGCGGCGGCTATGAGAAGGTGGAGACCCTGCAAAGGCTGGAGGGGAAGGTGCAGGTCTACCTGCCCGACCTGAAATATTTGGATCCCCAGCGGGCCCGGCGGTACTCCGCGGCCCCTGATTACCCGGCGGTGGCGGCCGCCGCCATCCGGGAGATGGTTCGCCAGACCGGCCCCTGTGTTTTTGACGGCGACGGGCTTATCCGGCGGGGGGTCGTCATCCGCCACCTGCTCCTCCCCGGCGGCCTTCCGGAGGCCAGGGCGGTGATGGACTGGGTGGGGGAGACCTTCCCCCGGGGNGAGGTATATTTTTCCCTCATGAGCCAGTATGTGCCCCTGGGAAGGGCGGGTCAGTACCCGGAGATCGACCGGCGGCTGCGCCGGAGCGAGATCCAAGCCGCCCAGGAATATATGGCGGCGCTGGCGCTGCCCGGCTTCACCCAGGACGCCGACTCAGCCACAGGGGAGTATGTTCCCCATTTCGACTTGACAGGAGTGTGATACCATGTCTGTGCTGACAGGACAACAGGAGCGGCTGCGCATCCTGTGGCGTCTNTCCTGGCCGGCCATCATNGAGCAGGTGCTGGGCACCATGGTGAGCTATNTGGACGCCGCCATGGTAGGGGTGCTGGGCGCGGTGGGTTCCGCCGCCGTGTCGGTGAACGGCCCGCCCATCTGGCTGCTCAACGGTATTTTGGCCGGAGTGGGCGTGGGTTACTCGGTCCAGGTCTCCAACGCTGTGGGGGCAAACGACCCCCAGCGGGTGCGGAAGGTCATCCGGCAGGCCTTTCTGGCGGCGCTGATCTNNGGCCTTGCGGCCTGCGGGCTCTATGAGGTGCTGGGGGGCTATCTTCCCCGGTGGCTGGGGGCCAAGCCGGAGGTGCTCCCCCACGCCGTCCACTACATCCGCATCTACTGCGCCGCCATGCCCTTCAACGCCCTGCTGATTGTCTTCGCGGCGGTGCTGCGGTGTATGGGCAACACCAAGACACCGCTTTTGTTCAATACCGCCGCCAACCTGGCCAATATGGTGCTGAACTTCTTTCTTATCTATCCCACCCGGGAGTGGAACGGCCTGACCATCCCTGGCGCGGGCTGGGGTGTGGAGGGAGCGGCGGTGGCCACCGCCGCGTCCATTGTCTGCGCCGGCGTGCCNGCGGCCATCGCCGCCTTCCNTCAGGGACAGTATACCACCTCCCTCCGGGAGGGACTGCAGCCGGATAGGATGATCATCTTCCGGGCTGTCCACCTGGGCTTCCCCTCCGCCCTGGAGCGGGCGGTGGTGAACCTGGGGCAGATCGCCATGACAGGACTGGTGGGACACGCCCTCACCACCGCTGCCCTGGCGGCCAACAACATCGCCACCACCGCCGAGGGGCTGTGTTATCTGCCCGCCTACGGCATCGGCTACGCCGCCATCGCGCTGGTGGGACAGGCGGTGGGGGCGGGGAGCAGGGAGGACGCCAAGGCCTACGGAGACCTGACGGCCATTCTGGGCTCCTTTCTGTGTCTGGTCACCGGCACCGCCCTCTTCCTCTTCGCGACGCCTCTGGCCTCCCTGTTCAACTCCGACGCCCAAGTGGTGGCGGAGGCCGCCCTGGCCCTGCGGGTGGTGGCCTTTGCCGAGCCCTTCTTCGCCCTGTCCATCATCCTCACAAGCGCCCTGCGGGGGGCGGACGATGTGCGCTTCCCCATGATGGTGGGCCTGGCGGGAATGTGGTTTATCCGGGTGCCCCTGGCCTGTCTGCTGGTGCTCCGCTTTTCGTGGGGCCTGGCGGGGGTGTGGTTCGCCATGTCCATGGATCTCGTCCTGCGGGGCGTGCTGTGCGCCTTGCGCTGGCGGAAGGGCAAGTGGGTGGCCCTGTCCGGGCTGGAAGGATAAAAAAGCTCCGAGCCAAGCGGCTCGGAGCTTTTTTTATTTATTTTCGCCGGAAGATCATGGACAGGGCGAAGTATACCGCCAGATACAGGGTGATGGCCGCCCCGGCGGAGGCGCCGATGTAATAGGAGGTCATCAGCCCCGCCACGGAGCAGAGCAGAGCGCCCGCCACGGAGAAGAGGTGATACTGCCGGGTGTTCCGGGCCAGGTTTCGGGCGGAGGCGGCGGGGAGCACCAGCAGGGAGTTGATGACCAGCAGGCCCACCCAGGTCATGGACAGGGTGACCACCACGGCGATGGCGGCGTTCAAGACCGCCTCCTGCCAGAAGACCTTCACGCCCCGGCTGTCCGCCAGGGCGGGGTGGAGGGCGGAGAGGAGGAGGGTGTTGTAGGCGCAGACCCACAGCACCAGAATGACCGCCAGGATCCCGGCCAGCAGGGCGATCTTGGCCGGCTCCACGCTCAGGATATCGCCGATGAGCAGGGCGTTGAATTTGGTGAAGGAGCCGCCCCCCAGGGTGGCGATGAAGATGCCCAGGGCCACGGCGGTGGAGGAGAAGACCCCGATGACCGTGTCGCTGGCCAGGGCGCTTTTGCGGCGGATGAGGGTGAACAGCAGGGAAAACACCAGGGCGAAGGCCACCGCGGCCCACATGGGTTCTCCCAGGCCGCACAGGGAGCCGATGGCAATGCCGGTAAAGGCGGAGTGGCCCAGGGCGTCGGAGAAGAAACTCATGCGGCTTTGCACCACCATGGTGGAGAGAAGACCGAAGAGGGGGGCGATGACCAGTACGGCCAGCAGGGCGTTTTTCATAAAGAACAGATGTCCCGGCTGGGCCCACTCAAAGGGGAGCAGAGCCACCAGGGAATACCACAGCGCCATCACACCGCCCCCTTTCCCAGGCGCAGGCGGAAGACCTGCGCAAAAGCGGAGGAGGAGAGGACTTCTCCCGGCCCGCCCACGGCCAGAACGGTGTTTTGCAGGAGGATGACCTTGTCGGCAAAGCTCTCCAGTGTGGCGAAATCATGGGTGGACAGGAGGATGGACAGGTCATACTTGTCCCGCAGCTCGTCCAGCATGTCCAGAAGCTGGCGCTCCCCGTCGATGTCCACCCCGGACAGAGGCTCGTCCAGGATGAGGATGTGGGGCACCGGCTCCAGGGCCAGGGCCATGAGCACCCGCTGTAGCTCCCCTCCGGACAGGGCGCCGACGCGCTTGTCCANCAGGCCCTCAGCGTGGGTGCGCTCCAGACACTGGCGCACCCGNNCTCGGAGCTTTTGCGGGATGGGGAGGAACACAGGCCAGTCCGCCACCGCGGCGGCNAAGAAGTCCAGCACGCTCACCGGATCCCCCCGGTCAAAGGCGGGAGACTGGGGCACATAGCCGATAACGGGGCGGCTCTTCTTGCCGTCGGAGCGCTGGAAGCGGATGTCGCCGGAGTGGGGCAGCTGCCCCAAAATGGCCTTAAAGAGGGAGGACTTCCCCGCCCCGTTGGGGCCGATGAGGGCGGCGATCTCCCCGCAGTGGAGGTGGAAGGAGACGTTGTGGAGCAGCTCCGCCTCTCCCACGCTGACCCCCACCTCCTTCAGCTCCAGGCAGCACAGCCCTTCGCAGCCATTACAGTTTTCGTGCTTGTGAATACTCATTGGAGAGCCTCCCGGACGGTTTCTATGTTGGCGTGCAGAGCGTTGAGATAGGCGGGAAAGCCCGTCTCCTGGCCGGACATGAGCATGTCCAGCTCGTAAATTTCGCAGCCCGTCTCCCGGGCGATGACCTCCGCCGTGGCCCGGGAGCCGTTTTTCTCCACGAAGATGGCGGGGATGTGGTATTCCTCGATGAGGGCCGCGATCTCTTTGATCTCGGCGGCGGAGGCGGTGGAGCCTTCCTCCTCCTCGATGGCCTTGAGAAGGGTCAGGGAGCAGGCGTCGGCAAAGTACTGGAACCCATCGTGGAAGGTGATGAGATAGGGACAGGATAGCTCCCCCAAAAGCTCCCTGGGATCCGAGAGCTGGTAGTCCGTANGAGGACTGATGGGCCCGGTGTACTCCTCCAGAGCCGAACACAGACTGTTCCTGACCATGAGGCCCCACAGAGGATCCATCCAGTAGTGGGGGTCATACTCCTCCTCGTGGTCGTGGCCGTCGTGTCCCGCATGCTCTAAGGTGGGCAGCAGGTCGATCCCCTCGGAGCAGTTGATGACCGCCGCATCGGAGGCGGCCAGGGCGTCGGCCATAAAATCCTCCAGCCCCGCGCCGTTTATGACGATCACGTCGGCCCCCTCAATNGCCTTCATGTCCTCCACCGTCAGGGTGTAGTCGTGGAGGCAGGAGGTCTGGGAGTTGACCAAAAGCGTCACCTCCACGTCCTCCAGCTGGGCGGTGAGGTCGGTGGTGAGGAGATACATGGGGTAGGTAGTACAAAGGATGTGGAGGGCGCTGTCCTCCTGCTTCGGGGCCTGGCGGCACCCGGGCAGGAGCAGCAGGGCCGCGAAAAAGACGGCATACAGACGTTTGCGCATAAGGNGCCTCCTTTTTTACAGCAGGGTGGCGTCCTCCACCTGTCCCTCCTGGGTCAGGA
>CAJMXB010000023.1 GCA_905219705.1 Oscillospiraceae bacterium
CCCCCGTCATGGCCGCCGTGGCCGCCCCCGCCGGGGACGACAGGGCGGAGAAGATCGTCGGCTTTCTCACCGGCCTTCTGGAGCGCATGGAGGTCAACGCCGTGCCCCAGGTGAGCGTGGACGAGGAGGGCAACTACCTGGTGGAGCTGGTGGGCGAGGGCCTGGGGGCCGTCATCGGCCGCCGGGGAGAGACCCTGGACGCCATCCAGCAGCTCACCGGTTACGCCGTGAACCACGGACAGCAGCGGCGCGTCCGCGTCCGGGTGGATGCGGAGGGCTACCGCTCCAAGCGGGAGGAATCTCTGGAGCGCATGGCCCGCCGGGNGGCGGNCAAGGTGGTGCGCTATCGCCGGAACATGACCCTGGAGCCCATGAACGCCTATGAGCGGCATGTGGTTCACACGGCACTGCAGGNCTACCCCGGAGTTACCACCTACTCGGTGGGCGTGGAGCCGAACCGCCGCACAGTGGTGGCCTACAGCCNGGAGTANAAACCNAAGAAAAAGGAAAAACGCCCCTCTGTGTATCCACAGAGGGGTAGTTTTTTGCCGTTTTTAAGGGAGTGATCCGTTCAAGGTTACTGCCGGGCTTCGGCAAAATATTGGGCCAAGGTGGCGGCGGTGTTAAGCCAGTTTCTTTTGACCTGTGTTACTGCAAGCTCCAGATCTTTTTGCCGGAGGGCTTTCAGCAGTGCCTCGTGCTCTGTGACGGAATTGCCGCTGAGGGTAAAAAACAGATTTTCCAGCCGCAGGACATGGGCCAACAGCGTGTTGGAAAAGCTGCTTAAAAAGTCGTTGTCCGCAAGCTGAAAAAACACTTGATGAAACTGCTCGTCTGCGGCAAGCATCTTTTCTTGATCATGGGCCTGATGGGCCTGCGCCATCCGCTCGTTGGTCTGTTCAAGAGTGGAAAAGCATTCGGGAGTGAGTTTATCGTAGGCAAGACGTACAGCCAGGCCGTGAAGCTCCGCCATGATCAGATAGACCTCCTGAAGCTTGGCATGATCCACAGGGGCTACNCGGCTCTCCCGTCCGGGGAAGACCTCGATAAGATGCTGGTCGGCNAGAAGCTGAATGGCCTCCCGAACGGGAGTGCGGCTTACGCCAAAGTAGGCGGCGATCTCCATATCATTGATCTTCTATCAGCTTTGGCCCCTTCTGAGCTTTACTTTTCTGCAAGATAACAATCAGCCGCTTCCCCNAAGGGAAACGGCTGATTGTTTGTGTTGATACAATTTTGCCTTTTACCACCCGAAGAAGTTGAAGGGCCAGGAGCCATAGCTGTTGGAGGGCTGCTGCTGGGTGGGCTGCTGGGCCTGCTGATACTGGCTCTGAAGCTCCGCCATGGCGGCCTCCCGGGCCTGGTCGTCCTCGTCCAGCGTGAGGGTGAGATCCAGGTACGCGCCCTCCTGGAAGACGGTGAAGACCACTGTGTCCCCGGCCTTATAATTTTTCACCGCGGACTTGAGCTGATCGGGGGAAGTGACGGCGGCGCTGTCCACAGCGGTGACAATGTCGCCGACGCGCAGGTCGCTCCGCTCGGCGCAGGATCCCTCCAGCACGGCGGCGATATAGGCCCCGGCGGGGATGCCGTAGCGCTGGGTGGCCTCAGAGGACACGGGCTCCATCAGGATACCCACATTGGGTTTGCCGGTGACATAGCCCTTCTCCATGATATCCTTGACCATGTCCTTGACATCGTTGATGGGGATGGCGAAGCCGATGCCCTCCACACTGGCAGAGGAACCGGAGGAGGAATACTTGGCGGTGGTGATGCCGATGACCTGGCCGAACATATTAAACAGCGGCCCGCCGGAGTTGCCGGAGTTGATGGCGGTGTCGGTCTGGAGCATATTCATGATCTCGCCGTTTTCCATGGTGATGGTGCGGTCTCTGGCGGAGACGGAGCCGGAGGTATAGGTGAACGTCAGCTCGCCCAGAGGGTTGCCGATGGCGCACACCTGCTCCCCCACCACCAGGTTGTCGGAGTCGCCCAGGATCACGGGGGTCAGGCCCTCGGCATCGATCTTCAGCACGGCCACATCGTTGGCCTCCTCGCCGCCCACCAGGGTGGCGTCGTAAGTGGTGCCGTCCACAAAGGGCACCTGAATGGCGGTGGCGCCGCTGATGACGTGATAGTTGGTGAGAATATAACCGTCCCGGCTAATGACGAAGCCGGAGCCCGCGGCGGCCCCCTTCACCCGCTGCCCCCAGTAGTTGGTGGTGACCAGCTCGGTGGTAATACCCACGGCGGAACCCACATTGGCGGCATAGACCTGGGCCCCGGACATGGGCTGATCGGTGGTGACATTGGACATGGATACCGCCACCGGGGGATGCTCGCCGGCATAGAGGATGGTGGAGCGCATGGGGATCACCTGGCCGGCGGCCACGCCGCCCACGCCGCCCAACAGGGCGCAGACAAGACACAAAGCGGCGATCTTCATGCCGCGGTGTTTCTTCTTTTTTGGGCTTTGGGGCGCNTGGCCGTCCACCCGAAAGCTGTCCACCGGGATAAAGTCCTCATCCCGCATACGGTTATAGTCATTATAGTACATATCTGTTCGCTCCTTTGGTGTAGGTTTCCCTTAGAACAGTCTATACGATACCTTGAAAATGTGTCCAAAAAATGAAGAAATATTGTGATTTCTTTGAATTATGATCCGCTAAGGATGGCCGCCGCGTCCCGGCAGGCCAGCTTGATATCGGCCATGGTGTTGTCCAGCACCCCGGAACGGCAGACGTCCAGAGCCACCAGGCACAATACGGGGCCCAGCACCATGCCCAGCACGCCCGCGGCCTTCATTCCCACATAGACGCTGACCAGGCTCAGGATGGGGGACAACCCCGTCTGNTCGCCCAACACCTTGGGCTCNGCCAGCCGCCGGAAAAGGGCCACCAGGCCCCACACCACCATGAGCCCCACGGCGTGGCGGAACTGTCCGGTGAGCAGATCCACCACCGCCCAGGGTACCATGGCCGTGCCGGAGCCGATGATGGGGATGAAATCCAGAACCGCCAGCGCCAGGGCCAGCAGCAGCGCGTAGGGCTGGTGGATGAGGAGAAAACCGCTCAGCAGGATAAAGAAGACGCCCACGGAGAGGATGAGCTCCGCCCGCACATAGCCGCCGAAGCCCGCGGAGGCGGCCCGCTTTACCAGGGAGAGGAAGGAGCGGGGGCCGCTGGGGAGCCGGTCGGCCAGGGAGGAGCGCAGCCGGGGGTAGTCGGCGGTGATGAA
This sequence comes from Oscillospiraceae bacterium, assembly GCA_905219705.1. Taxonomy (GTDB): domain Bacteria; phylum Bacillota; class Clostridia; order Oscillospirales; family Oscillospiraceae; genus Vermiculatibacterium; species Vermiculatibacterium agrestimuris. The sequence continues at coordinate 3,238 of CAJMXB010000023.1, forward strand.
ATAGGAGGCCATNATGAACACCACTGTGGCCACGGCAAAGGAGGGTACGGCCCTGGCCACCCCGGCCAGGGAGTCCATTGCGGCGGAGAGGAGGGTGGGGAGAACGGTCTCCAGCCACTGGAAGAATTGTCCCGCCAGACCCTCCGCGGTCTCCCGGGCCAGGCTGGGCAAATGATCCATCAGCCGGGAGAAGGTGTGACCCACTGCGTCGGTGGCCGCTTGGAGAGAGGCCACCAGCGCCTCCCAGTTCCCCGCCAGGGCCACCAGCTCCCGCGCCGCCCCCGCCGCCAGAGCCCAGAGAATGGCGGCCAGAAGGATGAAGACCAGCAGCAGAAGGAACAGGGACAAAAACCGCCGGGAGATGCCGAAATGCTCGTGGAGCCGCCGGACGGCGGGAGAGAGGAGCCAGGACATCAGAAGGGCCAGCAGAAAGGGGGCAAACAGGGAGATGAGCGGGGGGCCANGGCGCACAAGGGCCCAAAGCCCCAGCAAAAGCAGGAGCAGTCGAAGGCCAAGCCGCAGCCAGAGGCGGCCCCGCTGGGGCCAGGTGAGCTCATTCATGGCAGTTCTCCTTTGTACATCAAAAGGGTTTGGATGGGAGTGGATATCAGATATTATAGTTGACGGCGGTGGAAAAGAAAGGCAGTTTTTGGCCTCCTACTCCCCTTCCGCCGTCATAGCGTCCAAAAAAGCGGCCAGGGCGGCGCGCTGGCGCGGACTGAGGCCCTCCAGCCTCCGCCGCAGAGCCTCGTCGGGGCCCTCTCCCATCTCCGGCACGTCGAAAAAGGCCCGCAGGGAGACCCCCAGGGACTCGCACACCAGGGCCAGGNTCTCCACCGAGATGCCCTTCTCCCCCAGCTCCACCGCCCGGAGAAAGCTCTGGGACAGGCCGCAGAGGTTGGCCAGACGGTTGGTGGTCCACCCCTTGGCCTCCCGGAGGGCTGAGATCCGTTTTCCTATCTCCATAAAAATACCTCGTCCGCTTTTTTCATTACCATAGCAAAAAGAAACGGCTGTGTTTACATTTATAAATATTTATGCTATATTTATAGAAATAAACAGAGAAAAGAGGGACGGCGATGGAAGAATGGGAGCGGCCTCTGGCCCAGGTGGAGGACGTGGCGGAGCTGAAGGAACGGTACCGGATCTTCAGCGACCAGACTCTGCTGCGCTGGATGGAGGCCGTGGTGGGGCCCCACCAGAAGGCCATGGAAGCGCTTTTGCGGGAGCGGGGCGCATTATAAATAGGGCATGGGCCGCCGGGGAAGCGCATAGATATGGATACAGCAAGGGAGGAGGGCTTGGAATGAAGTTCTTTCTGGTAAAACGAAGGATGGTAACGGCGGCCGCCTGCGTNCTGGCGGCGGTGGTGATGTTTACGGCGGTGAATTACCCGGCGGTGGTGGCCTCGGCCACTGACCGGCAGCTGCCNATCTACTGTGTGGAGCGGGATCAGAAAATGATCTCCATCTCCTTCGACGCCGCCTGGGGCAATGAGGATACCCAGCAGCTCATTGATATTTTGGGCAAGTATAACGTGAAGGCCACCTTTTTCGTGGTGGGGGAGTGGGTGGACAAATACCCGGAGTCGGTAAAGGCCCTCCACGACGCGGGCCATGAGGTGATGAACCACTCCAACCACCACGACCATCTCTCCCAGCTGGGCCGGGACGAGATCATCGCCGACTGCAACGCCTGCAATGACAAGATCGAGGCGGTGACCGGGGTGCGGCCCACCCTCATCCGTCCCCCCTACGGGGAGTATGACGACAATGTCATCACCTCCATCCGCGCCGCGGGAATGGAGCCCATCCAGTGGGACGTGGACTCCCTGGACTGGAAGGACTTATCCGCCGCCGAGATCACCAAGCGGGTGACGGGAAAGGTGCAGGCGGGCTCCATTGTGCTGTTCCACAATGCCGCCCTTCACACGCCGGAGGCGCTGCCCACCATTTTGGAGACCCTGCTGGGTCAGGGCTATACCTTCGTGCNCATTTCACAGCTCATATTGCCCGGGGAATACAATGTGGATTACACCATCGACCACACCGGGCGGCAGTGCTCGGCACAGTAAAGAAAACGCGGAAGGCAGACGCCTTCCGCGTTTCTTTTTCCGGCGGCACTCAGCGGCGCTCCAGGCCAAACTCCGCCCGCTTTTTCAAAAGCGTCCGCAGACTGATGCCCAGCTCCCGGGCGGCGGTGTGCAGGTCGGGCGTTTCAGAGAGCACAGCTTGCAGATAGGACGCCTCGAACTCCCGGAGGGCCTGGCGCAGCGGCTTGTGGCCCGGCGGACTCTGAGAGGACGGCGGAGTATGATCCAGCTCCTGATATTGGATGGACTGGGAGACCTGGCGGATACACTCCTCTACGCCCTCCGGGGTATCCCCCCAAAAGCACAGCTGCTGGGCGAAGTTTTCCACCTCGCGGACATTGCCCATCCAGTCCAGAGCCGTAAGCNGCGCCATCTGTGCCTGGGACAGGGAGATCTGATCCGGGTCTACGCCGTATTCCCTGGCATATTTCCTGATAAAATGGAGGATCAGCGGGGGAATGGCCTCCCGCCGCTCCCGAAGGGGCGGGATATGGATCCGGGAGACGCACAGCCGGTAATAGAGATCCTGGCGGAAGGCACCCTCCCGGATCATCTCCTGGGGATCCCGGCCGGCGGTGCTGATGACCCGGGCCTCGATCTTTCGGCTCTCCAGCGCGCCCAGGGGGATGATGGTCTGGTTCTGAAGGAAGTGGAGCAGCAGCACCTGATTTTCCAGGGACAGTCCGTCGACCTCATCGAAGAGGATGGTGCCGTGGTTGGCGGCCTCCAAAAGGCCGATCTTGCGCTTGTTGGAGGCGCCGGTGANGGCGTTGGGCATGTATCCGAACAGCTCTGAGGCGAACAGTTCGGCGGGGATGGCGTTGCAGTCCACCCGGACGAAGGGCTCCCTGGTTTGTATCACCTCCGCCAGACGGCTCTTTCCCACCCCGGACTCCCCGTATATGAGGACGGAGACGTTGGAGGCCGCAAGAAAGCGGGCGGTGTTATAGACATGTATTCCGGCGGGGGAGCAGAGGATCAGGTCGCTGTCGGCAGGAGGTCTATATTCCATAGCGCTTCCTCTTTTTGGACAGCGTGGAGGCGTCGACGCCCAGCTCTGCCGCCGCCTGGGCGGCGGTGGCGCAGCGGGAGAGCGCCTCCTGGATCAGCTTGATCTCCAGCAGTTCCACCGACTGCTTCAGCGTGGCCGTGCCGGTATTCTGAANGACGGCGGCGGTCTCGTCAAAGGCCAGCTGCTGCATCTCCGGGGGGAGCTGGTCGGGGGTGATGGTGCTACGCTGGCACAGGGTGGTCAGGCTGTCAATACAGTGCTGCAGCTCCCGGACGTTTCCCGGCCAACTGTATTTATAAAATATCTGGATCACGTCGCTGGAGAGATATTTTTGGGTGTGCTTTTCCTTATTATAAAGGTTGAGGAAGTGGGTGGCCAGCAGGGGGATATCCTCCCGGCGGTTGCGCAGGGGCGGCAGGGTCAGCTCAATGGTGTTCAGCCGGTAGTAGAGATCCAGCCGGAATTTACGATCCCGTACCAGCTGCCTCAAATCCCGGTTGGTGGCACAGATGATGCGGAAGTCCACCGGGATGGGCTCCACCGCGCCGATGGCCCGCACCTGCTTGTCCTGGATGACCTGGAGGAGCTTGGCCTGGAGATCCAGAGGCAGCTCGCCGATCTCGTCGAGGAAGAGGGTGCCGTTGTTGGCCAGCTGGATCAGGCCCTCCTTCCCCTGCCGGGAGGCGCCGGTGAAGGAGCCGGGGGTGTAGCCGAACAGCTCCGACTCAAACAGGGCGGGGGGAATGGTGGCCATGTTCACATGGATGAATTTCTCGTCCTTCCGGGGGCTGTTTTGGTGGATGAACCGGGCCAGCACGTCCTTGCCTGTGCCCGACTCCCCCGTCAGCNTCACCGATANCGNNGCGCCCGCCAGGCGCAGNNCTTTGCCGTAGATGTCATACATCTGCTTGTCGGCAATGATGATGTCGCTGCCCAGGCTCTGCTTGATCTGGAGGTTTTGCAGGTGGGTCTCCAGGGCCAGGATGTGGCTGTTGGACTGNGACAGCTGCTCCTGGGTCTGCATCAGCTCGCTGTAGTTGGTGATGGTGTAGACAATGTAGTCGATCTCCCCCTCCTCGTTTAGGATGGGGCGGGCGGTGGTGATGACATAGTCCACCGTGTGGTAGATGACCACCTCCGACAGGGGCTGCTTGGTCTCCATGACGATGTCGATCATAGTCCGGTCGTTGGGCAGCTCCACGTCTCCCCGCTGGGAGATCAGGCGCACATTCTGGCCGAAATATTTTCGCATGTCGAATTTGGCCAGCTGGCTGTAATACTTATTGGCCCAGATGATGATGCCTTCCCCATTGACGATGATGAGGCCGATTTCCAGCGCGTCGTAGATCCGGGCCACATCCCGCATCCGAATGTGCGGTATTTTGACCGGCATGTCCCCCACTCCCTTTTGTCTCCGCGCCCCTCCCTGCGGTCGGGTGAAGGGACGGAGAATGGCATAAAATTGAAAAAAATCAATTTCAACTCAAAGATAACACAAATATTGAAAAAATGCAACAAAAATCCGGGCAGATTTTCAACCGCCGAAAACTTTGTGAAACAAAAAACGTTAAAAATTTATCGAGATTTTTCGCCCTTTACCGGCCGCGACCCCCTCCCGATTTTCAGAACATATCCTGTCTAAAAATTAACAAAATCCGGAGAGGAGGCGGCTTTTTTTCCCGATAGATGACCTGTTTTTGCGGGGCAGGGAAATTTTGGCGGTGCAGGTGTGTGCAAAAGAGGGGGAACTTTGCACATCGCCTCCCGTTTTGGCACATGATTTGCATTAAACATTGATGCACAGAAGTGCCTGTAAGGACACATTCTTTATTATTTAAGGAGGAAGAGAGATGGACAACAAGTATTTCCTGACGGAAGAAGAACTGATGATCCGGGACATGGCGCGCAAGTTTGCTGACGAGGTGGTCGCCCCCACGGTGACCGATCTGGATCGCAAGCACCTTTTCCCTGAGGATCAGATCAAGCAGTTGGGCGAGATGGGCTTCCTGGGCGCCGAGGTGCCCGAGGAGTACGGCGGCGCGGGCCTGAACTGCCTGAGCCATATTCTGATCATGGAGGAGCTGGCCCGTCATTCTTCCTCTCTGGCCTCTATTATCGACGCCCATGCCGGCCTGGGCACCCAGCCCCTGCTGAAGGCCGGTACCGAGGAGCAGAAGCAGAAGTATCTGGTTCCGGCCGCCTCCGGAGAGACCCTGTGCGCCTTCGCCCTGACCGAGCCCCAGTCCGGCTCTGATTCCGGCGGAACCAAGACCAGCGCCGTTTTGGATGAGAAGACCAACGAGTGGGTCATCAACGGCACCAAGGCCTTTATCACCAACATCGGATACGCCAAGACCTTCCTGGTGGCCTGCAAGACCGACCTGGAGGCCAAGGGCAGCCGCGGCATCAGCATCATCATTGTGGAGGAGGGCACCCCCGGCTTCACCATCGGCAAGCCCGAGGAGAAGATGAGCAACCACAGCTCCTACAGCGGCGAGCTGTCCTTCCAGGACTGCCGGGTGCCCAAGGAGAATCTGGTGGGCGAGCTCAACCGGGGCTTCCCCCTGATGATGTCCTGCGTGGACGAGGGCCGTCTGGCCATCTCCGCCGTTGCCATCGGCATGGCCCAGGGCGTGTTGGAGCGGGCCACCCGTTACTCCAAGCAGCGCGTGGCTTTCGGCAACCCCATCTGCACCTATCAGGGCATCTCCTTCAAGCTGGCTGAGATGGCCGCCGATATTGAGGCCTGCCGCATGATGCTCTACAATGTGTGCCGCATGAAGGAGGCCGGCCTGCCCTTCGCCACCGAGGCCACCATGGTGAAGATGCTCTCCTCCGAGATGTGTGTGAACGTCTGCGACAAGGGCGTTCAGATCCTGGGCGGCTACGGCCTGTGCGAGGAGTACGAGGTGGAGCGGTTCTACCGGGACGCCAAGCTGCTCACCATCGGCGAGGGCACCTCTGAGATCTGCCGCATGATCGTCAGCGGCAGCGTCCTCAAGCAGTACGAATAACTGAGATACTTAATTGGGAGGAAAAGCTGTATGGGACGTACATTCTGTTATCTCTCTGAGTTCACTGTGGGCGAGAAGTTCACCACCCTGAGCCAGACCGTCACCGAGACTGACGTGATCCTCTTTGCCGGCATCACCGGCGATAAAAACCCCATCCACACCGACAAGACCTATGCGGAGAAGCTGCCCTTCGGCACCCGCATTGCCCACGGCCTGCTGGGCGCGGGCATCGCCACCGGCCAGTGGGGCCGCATGGGCATGGTGGACGGCTCCGCCATCGCCGCCCTGGATACCTACTGGAAGTTCGTGGGCGCCATCCCCATCGGCGACACCATCCACTGCGAGATCACCGTNAAGGACATCAANCGCTCCGAGAAGAAGCCCGACCGGGGCGTGCTGAACCTGGAGTACGCCATCATCAACCAGGACGGCAAGGTCTGCCAAACCGGCTACATGAACACCATGCTCAAGTGGGAGGAGTAAGCTCCCCTGTTCCCGCATCTGTACACGAATATCATCAGAGGTAGATCTGAAACGACAGGAAAGGGAGGTTATTGATTATGTATTATAAACACCGCCGCTATGAGGATAAGGTCTGCGTGGTCACCGGCGCCGCCAACGGCCTGGGCCTGAGCCTGGTCACCCGGCTGCTGGAGGAGGGGGCCTACGTGGGCGCGCTGGATCTGGAGGAGGATACCCTCCAAAAGGAGTTCGGCGACAAGACCGACNGGGTTCTCGCCGTCCATGTGGATGTGGCCAACAAGGCCAGCGTGGATACCGCCATCAATGCCGTTATCGAGCGCTTCGGCCACATCGACGTGCTCTTCAACAACGCCGGCATCATCGGCCGCCAGTCCCTGCTGGACAGCACCGAGGAGCAGTGGCGCCGGGTCATCGACGTGAACCTGAACGGCACCTTCTTCTGCGNCCAGGCCGTGCTGCGCCACATGGTGGATAAGGGCATCANGGGCGTGGTGGTCAACACCAGCTCTGTGGCCTCTCAGATCGTCTCTCCCAAGACCGGCGCATACAGCGCCAGTAAGGGCGGCGTGAGCATGTTCACCAAGTTTGCCGCCCTGGAGATGGCGCAGTATGGTATCCGGGTGTGCGCCTACGGCCCCGGCACCAGCGTCACCNGCATCACCGACNGNACCCGCAACGATCCCGAGCGCTGTGCCATGTTCCTGCGCAATATCCCCATGGGGCGCTTCGGCGAGCCGGAGGAGGCCACCTCCGTGGCCCTGTTCCTGGGCTCTGACGAGGCCTCCTACTGCACCGGCCAGACCTGGATCGAGGACGGCGGCAACACTCTGTTCTAAGCCGCGCTTCAGAGAACAAATCACCTCACCAAAAGGAGGCTAATCTATGGATTGGCGTGAAGTTTATAAGGACAAGATCGTCTCTGCCGCCGAGGCGGTCAGCCACATCAAGTCCGGCGACAAGATCATTTACGGCGATTGGCTGGGCGAGCCCCCCGCCCTGGTGGCCGCCCTCATCGAGCGGGCGCCCAAGGAGCTGAGGAACGTGGAGATCGTCCACGGCATCAGCCCCGGGCCCAACGCCGACACCGACCCCGCCTACGAGGGCATTTTCCACCACACCGCCGTGTTCCTGGGCGTGCTCAGCCGCCCCGGCTATTACAGCGGCAAGGTGGAGTACATCGGCGGCAGCAACTTCCACGAGTGGCCCCAGATGTTTGGCGAGTCCAAAGTGCTCAATCCCCACTGGGCCCTTGTCCAGGTCTCTGAGCCTGACGAGAACGGCCTGTGCAGCTACGGCGTGGATTGTTCCTTCACCGAGCCGGCCGTGCGCACCGCCGCCCCCGGCCAGGTCATCGTTCAGATCAACCCCCGCTATCCCAAGGTGGGCGGCTGCAAGCTGGATCTGAAGGACGCCGATTATATCGTNTACCAGGACNCCCCCCTCTACACCATCGGCCGGGCCGTCATCGACGAGAAGATCCAGAAGATCGCCGATTACTGCTCCTCCCTGGTGGAGGACGGCGCTACCCTCCAGCTGGGCATCGGCGCCCTGCCTGACGCCATCGCCCGGAACCTGATGGACNAGAAGGATCTGGGCATCCACTCCGAGACCTTTACCGAGGCCATGATGGAGCTGATCCAGGCGGGCGTGGTCACNAACAAGTGCAAGACCCTCCATCCCGGCAAGTGCGTTTTCGCCCAGCTGGCCGGCTCCGAGNAGCTTTACAAGTTCGCCGACGGCAACCCCATGTTCGAGACCTATCCTGTGGACTTTGTCAACGATCCCATGGTCATCNGCCAGAACTACAAGCAGACCTCCATCAACGCCTGCCTCCAGGTGGATCTGAAGGGCCAGGTGAACTCCGAGACGGTGAAGGGCAAGCAGTTCAGCGGCATCGGCGGGCAGCTCGACCACGTCCGCGGCGCCCAGATGAGCAAGGGCGGCAAGTCCATTATCGCCCTGNAGTCCACCGCCAAGGGGGATACCATTTCTCAGATCGTGCCCTTTATGGAGCCGGGCAACGTGGTCNCCGTGTCCCGTTACGACTCCCAGTACATCGTCACCGAGTACGGCATCGCCGACCTGAAGCACAAGACCGAGCGGGAGCGGGCTGAGGCCCTGATCGCCATCGCCCACCCCAAGTTCCGGGATGAACTGACCCAGAAGGCCATTGAGATNGGCCTGATCCACTGAGAGTAAGGANGATATCATGNAAAAAGAGAAGAATCGCTGGCTTGTTTTGCTGTGTATCTGCTGCAACACCTTCTGCCTGGGCGGCGTGTACGCCTGGAGCGCCTTTTCCGGCGANCTGGCCGTCCAGATGGGCGGTGAATACAGCCAGGTGACCGTGGCCTACTCCGTCATGCTGATGACCATTGCGGCCATGGGCCTTGTGGGCGGCATGCTCTNGCAGAAGTATGGCGCCAAGAAACTCATCCGTCTGGCCGGCATCATGTGGGGCCTGGGCTGGCTGCTCACCGGCTTCGCCCAGAACCTGGTGATGCTCTACGCCACCTTTGGCCTGCTGGCAGGCTGCGCCTCCGGCTTTGGCTACACCCCCGGCGTGGTCACCGCCGTGAGCTGGTTCCCTGACAAAAAGGGCTTCGCCTCCNGCATGGCCGTGGGCGTGTGCGGCATGGCCTCCCTTGTCGTGGCCCCCCTGGCCAACGCTCTGCTGACCAAGTTCGACGCCCTCACCGCTTTCAAGATCGTGGGCGGCATCTTCCTGGTGGTCTCCCTGGCCACCTCCTGGTACATCGACTCTCCCGCGCCCGGCTGGGTGCCGGAGGGCTACACCCCCAGCGCCGCCGCCCCGGCGGCCACCGAGGGCAAGACCTGGCGGGAGATGCTCCACGNTCCCCGGGCCTACCTGCTGTGGGCTACCATGCTCTTCGCTTCCGTAGCCGGCCTGACCCTCATCGGACACGCCTCCAAGATCGGCCAGGAGGTGGCGGGCATTACCGCCGCCCAGGCCGCTATGCTGGTGGGCATTATGGCCGTGGGCAACTTCGGCGGCCGGTTGGCCATGGGATCTTTGTCTGACGTGATCGGCCGGCACACCATCATCATGGGCNTNATGGTGCTGTGCGCGGTGGACATGGTCTNCCTNGCCAACACGAACTCCTTCATCNNCTTTGTCATCGCCATCGTCATCGCCGGCGCCTGCTTCGNCGGCGTGCTGGCCACATTCTCGGCCNTGAGCTCCGATACCTTTGGGCCCAAGTACAATGGCATCAACTACAGCATTATCTTCACCGGCTACGGCATCGCCTCCATCGTGGGGCCCAACGTGGCCACCTCCATCCGGAACTCCAGCGGGAGCTATTCCGGAGCCTTCATTTTTGCTGCTGTGTGCAGCCTTCTGGCCGCTTTCCTGTGTTTCCTGGCCAAGAGACTGGACAAGAAAGCAATATAACGTTTCAGAGATTCATTAGAGAGACGCCACAACCAAAAGAGAGAAAACCAAACAAACAAGGAGGAAACAAACATGCTTAGTATCCTGGCAATCGTCCTTCCCTTGGCACTTCTGGTGCTGCTGATTTGGAAGCNGGTCAACATCGCNGTCTCCGCCCTGGTCTGTACCGGNNTGATGGCCGCCCTGTCNGGCCTNAACGTGTATNCCTGCCTGACCACCGNTTACATGGAAGCCTTCGTGGGCTATATCCGCAGCTACTGGCCCTTGATCTTCCTGGGCGCCAGCTTCGGCAAGGCCATGCAGCTGGGCGGCGGCGCTGAGGATCTGGCCAACATGCTCACCGCCAAGCTGGGCACCAAGTACACTGTGCCCCTTTTGTGCCTGGTCACCCTGATCCTGGGCTACGGCGGCGTGAGCTGCTACGTCATCGTGTTCGTCATGTACCCCATCTGCCTGAACATGTTCAAGAAGGCCGACCTGCCCCGCAAGATGATCCCCGGTATCGTGGCCGCGGGCTGCTTTACCGCCGTCAACCTGGGCCCGGGCGCTCCCTCTGTGGTCAATAACATTCCCGTGAAGTACCTGGGCACCTCCCCCACCATCCTGCCTGTCTACTCCGCCATTATCGCCGCCTTCTTCTTCCTCATCTCCACCGCTTACATGATGTGGGAAGAGAAGCGGGCCCGCAAGAACGGCTGGGGCTTCGACGCTGACGAGGCCACCCTGAAGATGATGGCTGAGTACGAGGCCAAGGAGCACGGCAACGGCGCTATCGCCCTGATCCCCCTGTGCATCGTGGTCATCCCCCTGTTCTTCGGCATCGACGTGCTCTACACCCTGCTGGCCGGCTGGGTCTCTGTGGCCGTGCTCTACTGGAAAAAGATCGACAACAAGGTGGAGATCCTCAACTGCGGCGTGGCCGACGCCATGGGCGCTATCGTGGCCACCTCCGCTGTGGTGGGCTTCGGCGGCGTGGCCAAGCTGACTGCCGGCTATGAGACCATCGTGGGCATCGCCACCGGCATGGGCGGCAACCCCCTCATCTCCTTCTNCATCGCCACCTCCCTGCTGGCCGGCGCCTGCGGCTCCGGTTCCGGCGGTCTGACCCTGGCTCTGGACACCCTGGCTCCCAAGTACCTGGAGATGGGCGTCAACCCCGGCGTGCTCCACAAGATCGCCTCTGCCGCCTGCATCACCCTGGACTCCCTGCCCCACAACGGCGTCATGGTCACTGTGCTGGCCTGCTGCGGCCTGACCCATAAGGAAGGCTACCGCTACCTGGGCTTTATCACCGTTGGCCTGGCCATCGTGACCCTGATCTTCGCGATCATCCTGGCCTCCATTATGTACCCGATCGGAGTCTAAACAGCGGGNTCACCTGCAAAANACGAGTCGCTGAACGTTAAAAACATCTAAGGGCTCTGCCGGAAGAGAGTAACTGTCAANGGAGCTCGATTTTGGCAGGGCCCTTACTATTTTACGCGTTTACGCGCTTTGCGCGCCGNGGTATGTATCATTTCAAAGGNGGCGATGACCCTTTGGGCTCGCCATATGGGAGTTNGCGTATGANAGGCTTAAAAGAAGAGCGGTTGGCGCAGCTGGAAGAGCTTTACCCAACCTGGGAGAAAAAGACAGTCTGGAATTTCTTTTTGGCGACGGCGAAGCGGGTCCCCGACCAGGACTTCATCNTAACGCAGGACGAGGGAACCTACACCTACGAGCAGACCCGCCAGGAGACCCTCCGGGTGGCCCGGGCGCTGGTGGCCCTGGGTGTGCGTCCGGGGGATCACGTGGCCGTTCAGATCGGCAACTCGCCTATCGAGGTGTTTATCGCCCTGGCCCTCTCCGCCGTCCGGGCGGTGAAGGTGGCGGTGAATACGGCCCTGGGCCCCAAGGAGCTGGGGTATATCCTGAGCCAGTCCCAGTCCCGGTTTTTCCTGGCGGGGCGCCCGNTCAAGCGCTCTGGAGTGGAGACTGCGCTGGAGGGTGTGGTGGCCCTGCCGGGGATCGACTGTGAGACCGACATCCCCGTGACGGCCTGGGCGGATTTTCTCTCCGCCGGGGCGGGCGCACAGCTGCCGGAGAGCCAGGGAGAGCAGTACGCCGACGAGATCTGCGACATCATCTATACCTCCGGCAGCACCAGCGCCCCCAAGGGGGTGCTGCTGACCCACGATATGCTGATGCGCAGCGCCTTTGCCAGCTGCATCAACCGGCGNTTTGAGCGGGGCCGCCGGGTGTTCGTCNCCCTGCCCATGATCCACTGCTATGGCTATGTGGAGGGGCTGCTGGCCTGCATCCTGGTGGGCGGCGCGGTGCTGTTCCACAGCGGAAAATTCCGGGCCCAGCCCGCCCTGCAATTTATGCTCCAANGCGGGGCCAACGACATCCTCAGTGTCCCGTCCCAGATGATGGCTATTATCCATTACTTGGAGGAAAACCCCATGGAGCTGCCCCAGCTCCATGCTGTCTACTGCTCTGCCGCCGTCTGTCCCGCCTGGGTCTGGCCCGGGATCCGNGAGGCGCTGAAGATCTCCGACCTCATTACCGGCTANGGCATGAGCGAGGTCTGCGGCGCGTCCATGCAGACCCGGCCCACGGACAGCGACGACATTCTCCGCAGCCGGGTGGGCCGCCTTCTCCAGGGCGGCTGCGCCGGNGCGCCTGNATACGGCGGATGTNAGCTGGAATACCAGGTCACCGACCAGCAGANCGGCTTGCCCTGTAAGCCGGGAGAACCGGGAGAGCTGTGGTGCCGGGGCCTGGTGGTCACCAAGGGCTATTATGAGCGGCCTGAGATCAATGCCAGGGCCTTCACCCCCGACGGCTGGTTCCGCACGGGGGACTGCGGCTATTTCGACAGCGAGGGCTACCTTGTCCTGTGCGGCCGGGTGGACGACATGTACAAGATCAACGGCGAGAATGTCTCCCCCAAGTTTTTGGAGGATGTGATGGGCAACTGCCCCCTGGTGAACAATGCGGAGGTGGTGGGCATCCGGGACGACCGCCACGGCTATGTGGGCACCGCCTTTATCCAGCTCCACGAGGACACCCCGGAGCACCGCGCCGGGGTGGAGGAATACTGCCGGGAGCATCTGGCCCGGTTCCAGGTGCCCAAGTATTTCGTCTATTTGAAGGAGGGGGAATGGCCCTGCACCTCCACGGGGAAGATCCAGAAATTCCGCCTGCGGCAGATGGCAGAAGAGATGTTCGGCGTACCGCAGTAACGGGGGGACAGAGCATGGCAAGCATCAAGCAAGTTTGCGGCAGCACCTTTTGCATCGTCACCGGCAGTATGCATATCCCCTTCTACAAGCTGAAAAGCGGGGAGATCGTGCTGATGGATTCCGGCTTTCCCCACGAGGGGGACGAGATCCAGGCGGCGCTGGAGGCGGAGGGGCTGCGCGTCCGGGCCATTTTGACAAGCCATGTCCATTACGACCATGTGGGCAACCACACCCGGTTCCGAACGGCCTACGGGGCGGAGGTCTACATGTCCGCCTACGACGCCGGCATCGCCCAGACCCCCCTGACCCTCCAGGCCTGCTTCTACGCCAACAGCGTCAGCGAGATCGAGGCGACCTACCCCTATATGGTCTGCCGGGCCGACCACACCCTGCCCACCGAGACGGGGACGGTCACCATCGACGAGGCCACCTTTACCATCCTCCATCTGCCGGGCCACTCCCACTGCCACTGGGGCTNCGTGACCCCGGACGAGGTGGCCTATGTGGGCGACCTGCTCATGGGCGAGGCCGACCTGAAGGCCACCAGCCTTCTGTTCNGCCAGGNCTGGCGGGAGACCCTGCGGAGCATCNACAGACTCTGTACTACGGATTTCCGCGCCTATATCCTGGCCCACAGCGACGTGGTGGAGGACGTCCAGACCCTGGCCCGGCGGAACCGGGAGGCCATTCTGGGCCAGATGGAGTGGGTCTTGTCCTTTTTGAAGGACTGGAAAAGCCGCCAGGAGGTCACCGCCCTGATGATAAGGGAGCGGTGCCGCCGGGTGGACAAGGCCCGGGTGCGCATGATCAGCCGCTTCGCNGCCGCGGCGCTGAACTACCTGGAGGATACCGGGNCGCTGGAATTTCAAGTGGAGGNCGGAGTCCTCTATTACCGCAAAGCACAGGAAAGGGATGCGTGAGAGATGAAGTTGTGTGTCGTCATCGGCTCGGGAAAGGTGGGCGGAAACACGGAACAGCTGGCGGACGCCTTTATCAAAGGGGCGCAGGAGGCGGGCCATGAGGCCGTAAAGCTCCACCTGGGCAAGCTCAAGATCGGGCCCTGCCTGGGCTGCAACGCCTGCACCAAAGGCATCCCCTGCGTGCAGAAGGACGATTTCCACCTCTTTGCCGAAGCGTTTTCCGCCTGTGACGCCGTAATATGGACGACCCCCCTCTATTTCTGGGGGATCAGCGCCCAGCTCAAGGCCCTTATCGACCGGCTCTACTCCATCGGAGAGAAGGATCCCAAGGGATATTACTTCCTGTACCCCGCCAAGAAGTGTGCCATGCTGATCACCGGCGCGGACTCCGACCGGCACTTCTGGGCCTTTGAGTTGGTGGAACACTATTACCGCCGGCTGGTGAGTTATATGCGCTGGACGGATCTGGGCTTCTTTACCGCCGGGGGCTGCGGAGGCAGCGCGTTTCCCCGGTGCATTGAAAAAACGCCCCATTTACAGCGGGCCTATGAGTTTGGAAAGCAGCTGCGGTAAGCGGCATTTAATGATGGGCAAAAATACGAGGAAAAAGGAGATATCATGATGAAGAAGGTCGCGATCATTACCGGCGGCACCAGCGGCANCGGCNTGGCCACCGCCAAGNAGTTCCTCAAAAACGGTTACTGCGTGGTAGTGGCCAGTGTGGACACCCAGGAGAAGATCGACGCCGCCATGGNCGAGCTGGAGAGCCTGGGTGAGGTCAGCTTCAGCCTGTGCAATATCACCGACCGCGCCAACTGTGAAGCCGCCGTCCGGCTGGCGGTGGAGAAGTACGGCCAGGTGGACGTGCTGGCCAATGTGGCGGGCATCACCGGCAAGCGCCAGAGCTTCCTGGAGGGAGACCTGGACGACACCATGAAGGTCATCAACATCAACCTGATGGGCAGCCTGAACATGGCCCTCTATGCCGCCCAGGAAATGGTCAAGCGCCACACCGGCGTTATCATCAACGTCGGTTCCATCTGCGGCCTCATGGCCAACTCCGAGGCCATCGGCTACCACGCCTCCAAGGGCGCCATCAAGATGGTGA
This sequence comes from Oscillospiraceae bacterium, assembly GCA_905219705.1. Lineage (GTDB taxonomy): Bacteria > Bacillota > Clostridia > Oscillospirales > Oscillospiraceae > Vermiculatibacterium > Vermiculatibacterium agrestimuris. The sequence goes on from CAJMXB010000023.1 coordinate 18,509, forward strand.
CCCAGGCCCTGGCCAAGGAGCTGACGCCCCAGGGCCTGCGGGTGCTGTCCGTGGCCCCCGGCTGGGTGGACACGGGCCTGATGGATCAGAAGGCCATCGAGTACGGCGGCAAGCTCCACATGAAGGGCCGTGTGGTCTCCCCCGAGGAGATCGCCGACGTGATCTATCTCATGAGCCTTCCTGAGGCCAAGGCCGTCAACGGCACCACCGTCTGCGCCGACGACGGTTATACCTCCTTCAAGGGCGTCAACATGCGGCCCCAGGTGCTCTCCGACTGAGAAATTATGTTTTGGCAGGCGCCGGCGAAGCCTGCGCCGGAGGCGGCCGTGTTTTATAAAAAAGGAGAATCTTTATGGCAACACTGGAAGAGCTGGAAGCGCGCATCCAGAAGCTGGAGGACATTAAAGCCGTCGAGCGGCTTCAGGCCGAGTACTGGGATCTGATGGACGCCAAGGACTGGGTGGGCTTCCGCAAGTGCTTCACCGACGATTTCGTCTTCCGCAACATGACCACCGGCGGCGTCTATGAGGGCGCCGAGACCATGGTGAAGATCATCAGCGGCAAATTTGGGCCCAAGGTCATCTCCAGCCATCACGGCCACCACCACTGGGTGGAGATCACCGGCCCCGACACCGCCATCGCCCACTGGGCCCTGGAGGACGACCTGTACGACTCCGAGCACGGCGGCGAGTTTGTGGGCCGGGCCCACTATGACAACAAGTATGTGAAGANCGACGGCCGCTGGTACTGCAAGGAGATGGCGCTGACCTATCTCCGGGGCGAGGGGCNGCTNNNGNAGATCCTGACGGACAGCAGCGCGGCCTACAAGGTCTTCATGATGTGATTCTGACGGAGGTATTGCCATCATGTATACTCACCTGTTCACTCCGGCGAAGCTGGGGAACNTGGAGTTGAAAAACCGCATGATCGTCCCCGCCGCCGTCACCCGCCTGGCGGGCAGTGACGGCAACACCACCGAAGGGTTTATCCGCTATCATGAAGACAAGGCCAGGGGCGGCTGGGCCATGCTCATCACTGAGGATATCCCCATCCTTCCCACCTGCAAGACCTACGCCTGCCTGCCCGGATTGTGGGCCGACGGCCAGGTGGCCAGCCACAGGGCCTTTACCGCGCGCATCCACGCCGCCGGCAGCAAGGTCTGCGCCCAGATCTACCACGCCGGACGGCTGGCCCCCCGGGCCCTCAACGGCGCGGCGCCCAAGGCCCCTTCCGCCGTGGGCAGCCCCTTTACCCCGGAGACGCCCACCGAGCTGANGGTGGAGGAGATCGGGTAANTGACGGCGGCCTTNGCCGCCGCGGCCCGCCGGGCCAAAGAGGCGGGGTACGACGCCGTGGAGCTCCACGGCGCCCACGGCTACCTCATCCACCAGTTCCTCTCCGCCAATACCAATAAGCGCTCCGACAAATACGGCGGTTCCCTGCGCGGCCGCTGCCGCTTTATGACGGAGGTCGTCGCCGCCGTCCGCAGGGCCGTGGGTGAGGACTATCCCCTGCTGGTGCGGCTGTCTATCGTGGACTACGCCCCCGGCGGCCTCACCCTTTCGGACAGCCGGGTCATCGCCCGGGCGGCCCAGGAGGCGGGGGTGGACGCCATCGACTGCTCCAACGGCACCACCGAGGCCAACTACGCCATCATCCCCCCGGTGGAGGCCCCCCGCGCCCTCTATGTGGACAACGCCGCCGCCATCAAGGCGGTGGTGGATGTGCCCGTCATCGCTGTGGGCCNCATCAACGAGCCGGGGCTTGCCGACAGCGTCCTGGCCGCCGGCAATGCCGACTTTATGGCCATGATGCGCGCCTCCGTCGCCGACCCCGACCTGCCCAACAAGGCCAGGGAGGGCCGGGAGGAGGAGATCGCCCACTGCATCGGCTGCCTTCAGGGCTGCCTGGGTCAGAACCGCCGGCTGGAGCCCTTCACCTGCATGGTGCGGCCCCTTACCGGCCACGCCCATGAGGATGAGATCCTCCCCGCCGCCACACCCAAGAAGGTGCTGGTCATCNGCGGCGGCGTCGCCGGCTGCGAGGCCGCCATCTATGCCGCCATGCGGGGCCACAAGGTCACCCTGTGTGANAAGTCGGATCGGCTGNGNGGCCGCTGGATCGCCGCCGCCATACCGCCGAAGAAGGCGGAATACAACTCCTTCCTGGCCTGGCAGGGCGTTATGCTGGAGAAGTACGGCGTGGAGGTGAAGCTGAACTGCGCCGTCACCGCGGAGCAGGCGGCCCAGTGGAAGCCCGACGCCATCATTCTGGCCGCCGGCTGCGCCGACGCCGTGCCGCCTATCCCCGGCGTGGACGGCCCCCAGGTGGTCAAGGCGGAGGATGTGCTGCTGGAGCGGTGCGAGGTGGGCAAGCGGGTGGTGGTCATCGGCGGCGGCCTGNTGGGNGCCGAGACGGCCAACTACCTGGCCCAGACGCGGAAAAAGCAGGTTTCCATCGTGGAGATGCTGCCCCGCATCGTTGCCGACGGAGAGCCCNGCCCCACCCTCTTCCTCAAGCGGGATCTGGAGGAGTACCATGTGGCGATCTATACCGGCGCCAAGGTCACGGAGATCGGCGCGGACTATGTCCGCCTGACCCAGGAAGACAAAACGCTCACCCTGGACGCCGATACGGTGGTGCTGGCCGCCGGCCTTCGCAGCGACAAGACGCTGGAGAACGCCCTGGCCGCGCTGAACATCCCGCTCATCGCGGCGGGGGACGCCCACGACGGGAAGAACGGTCTGAAAAATATCCGGGAGGGCTTCCTGGCCGGGATCCACGTTTGAGCTTATCTGGAAAAAGATAAAAGCCGCCCGCGGACTTTGCTCCGCGGGCGGCTTTTCTTTTTACCAGGGGGGTTCCGCCCGGGGAAAATCTTTTCCCGAAAAGCGCGCCCCCGCCTTGAATTTCTCCCGGAAAAATGGTATGCTTTTTTAGTTAAGGAATTACGGAGAAAAGGGGAGGGATGGCCATGGAGCGGCAGACGAAGCGCGTCCCGGCGCAGGATGTGGCGCGCCAGAGAGAGTTCTGCGAAAAGACCGCCGAGCTTCTCTCCGTCAAGGCCCGGCAGCACCTTGCCTATGTGGATACCTATGGCTGCCAGCAGAATGAGGCGGACTCCGAGCGTATCCGGGGCTATCTNAAGAGCATGGGCTACGGCTTTACCCAGGATGAGAACGCCGCTGACGTCATTGTCANCAACACNTGTGCCATCCGGGAGCACGCCGAGGACCGGGTACTGGGCAATGTGGGCGCCCTGGTGCACGCCAAACGGCGGCACCCGGGGCAGATCATCTGCCTGTGCGGCTGCATGGCCCAGGAGCCGGGGGTGGCGNAGAAGATCCGGGCGTCCTACCGCCATGTGGATCTGNTCTTTGGCCCCCACGCCCTGTGGAAATTCCCGGAGTTTCTCTACCGGGTGCTGACGAGGCGGGGCCGGGTGTTTGAAAACGCCGACGAGCCCGGCTCCATCGCCGAGGGTATCCCCGTAGAGCGGCAGAACGGGGTGAAGGCCTGGGTATCCATCATGTACGGCTGCAACAACTTCTGCACCTACTGCATCGTCCCCTACGTCCGGGGCCGGGAGCGGCCAAGGCTTCCGGAGGATGTGCTCGCGGAGTGCCGGGAGCTGGCGGCGGCCGGATATAAAGAGATCACGCTTTTGGGCCAGAATGTGAACTCCTACGGGAAGGATCTGGGTCTGGACATGGACTTCGCCGACCTCTTAGAGCAGGTCAACGCCATTCCCGGGGAATTTCTCATCCGGTTTATGACCTCCCACCCCAAGGACGCCTCCCAGAAGCTGTTTGAGACCATGGCCCGGTGCGAGAAGGTGGCCCCCGTGTTCCACCTGCCCTTCCAGTCGGGCAATGACCGGGTGCTCAAAGCCATGAACCGGATCTATGACCGCTCCGGCTACCTGGAGAAGGTGCGCGCCCTGCGGGAGCAGATCCCCGATGTGGTCATTACCTCCGACGTGATCGTGGGCTTCCCCGGGGAGACCACCGCGGAGTTTGAGGACACCCTCTCTCTGGTGGAGGAGGTGGGCTTCGACGCCCTGTTCACCTTCATCTTCTCCCCCCGGGAGGGTACCCCGGCTGCAAAGATGGACGACCCCATACCCATGGCAGAAAAGAAGGCCAACTTCCAGCGCCTGGTGGACGCCCAGAACGCCATCTCGGCGAAAAAGCACNCCGCGTATATCGGAAAGACCGTCCGTTGCCTGGTGGACGGGACATGNGCCGAAGAGGGCTTCGCCCNCACCGCCCGCACCCCGGGCAACCGCCTGGTGCGGGTAGAGGCGGGGGAGGAGAGCCTGATCGGCACATACCGGGACATTGAGATCACAGGCGCCAACACCTGGTCGCTCTGGGGCAGGCTGTCCGTTAGCGGCTAGGCCGCTTACGGACAGCTCGTGCTCGGGGAGTGCAGGCTGTCCGTTAGCGGCTAGGCCGCTTACGGACAGCTCGTGCTCGGAGAGTACAGGCTGAAATAAAGAAAAAGAGGTGGCCGTCATGCCCGAAGGCACCCCCATGATGCTCCAATATCATAAGATCAAGGCCGACCATCCGGACTGCATCCTGTTTTTCCGGCTGGGGGACTTCTACGAGATGTTCAACGAGGATGCCAAGGTGGCCTCTAAGGAGCTGGAGCTCACCCTCACCAGCCGGGACAGGGCCCTGCCCCCGGAGGAGCGCACTCCCATGTGCGGCGTGCCCTACCACGCCGCCGAGGCCTATATCTCCCGGCTCATCGCCAGGGGCTATAAGGTGGCTATCTGCGAGCAGATGGAGGATCCCGNCACGGCCAAGGGTCTGGTGGAGCGGGAGATCATCCGCATCGTCACCCCCGGCACCGTCATTGAAGAGACCATGCTGGAGGAAGGGAAGAACAACTTCCTGTGCGCTTTGTGCGTGGAGGCGGAGGGGGCGGGGCTGTGCTTTGCCGACCTCTCCACCGGAGAGGTCTCCGCCACCGATTTTAGCGGCTCCGGCTGGCGGGAGCACGTGGAAAACGAGCTGGGCCGTTTCTCCCCCCGGGAGGTGCTGCTCTCTCCTGAGGCGGCGGAGGACGAGGCCCTGAAGCTCTTCCTGTCCCAGCGCCTGGACTGCCGGGTGGAGCTGGGGAACCGGGCCGGTTTTGACCCGGAGCGAACTCATGCCGCAGTGGAAAAGCAGTTCGGTGTGGATCACGGTCTTCCCGGCAGCGGGGTGGAGCGGGCGGTAGGCGCCCTCATGCTCTACCTCTACGAGACCCAGAAGACTGACCTTTCCCACCTGTCTGAGGTGAATTATTACACCACCGGGGAGTTTATGGAGCTGGATCTCACCGCCCGGCGGAACCTGGAGCTCACCGAGACCCTTCGGGGCGGGGAGAAAAAAGGGAGCCTTTTGTGGGTGCTGGACAAGACCTGCACGCCCATGGGCCACCGGNTCATCCGCGCCTGGCTGGAGCGGCCCCTTCTCTCCCCGGTGCAGATCGGCAAGCGCCAGGGGGCGGTGGGCGACCTGGTCAGCGACTCCGTGGCCCGGCAGGAGCTTGCCCGTACCCTGCGGGAGATCACCGACTTAGAGCGGCTCATCGGCCGGGTGGTCTACGGCACCGCCGGAGGCCGGGATCTGGTGAGCCTGTCCCGGGGCCTGGGAAAGCTGCCGGAGCTTCGCGGCCTTCTCACTCCCTTCCCCTCCTCCCTGCTGGGCGTTCTGCGGGAGAACCTGGACGACCTGTCCGAGCTTCGGGCGCGCATCGACGCCGCCTTTGTGGACGAGCCCCCCTTCTCCGTTCGGGAGGGCGGCTTTATCCGGGAGGGCTACAATGCCGAGGTGGATCGCCTCCGAAGCATTTTGACCGGCGGCAAGGACATGGTGGCCGCCATGGAGCGCCAGGAGAAGGAAAAGACGGGTATCCAGCGGCTGAAGGTGGGGTTCAACAAGGTCTTTGGCTATTACATCGAGGTCTCCAAGGCCAACACCGTGCCCATTCCCGATACATACATCCGCAAGCAGACCCTGGTCAACTGCGAACGGTATATCACCCCTGAGCTCAAGGAGATGGAGCACACCATCCTCACCGCTCAGGATCAGCTCACCGCCCTGGAGTACCAGCTGTTCAGCCAGGTGCGCCAGANGGCGGCGGNACAGGTGGGGAATGTGCAGCGCTCCGCGGCGGCGGTGGGCCAGGTGGACGTGCTGTGCNCCTTCGCCCGGGTGGCCGCCGAGAATGGCTACTGTATGCCCCAGGTGGATCTCTCCGACGTGATCGACATCGCCGAGGGCCGCCACCCGGTGGTGGAAAAGGCGGCCAAGACCGCCCTTTTCGTGCCCAACGACGCCCACATGGACGGCAGGGATGACCTGTGCGCCATCATCACGGGGCCCAACATGGCAGGCAAGTCCACCTATATGCGCCAGGTGGCCCTCATTGTCCTCATGGCCCAGATGGGCTCCTTCGTCCCCGCCAAGTCCGCCCGCATCGGCATTGTGGATCGGGTGTTTACCCGCATCGGCGCCAGCGACGACCTGTCGGCGGGACAGTCCACCTTCATGGTGGAGATGACCGAGGTGGCGGAGCTGCTGAAAAACGCCACGGCCAAGAGCCTTCTCATCCTGGACGAGATCGGCCGGGGCACCTCAACTTACGACGGCATGGCCATCGCCCGCTCGGTGCTGGAATACTGCGCGGATAAAAAGCGGCTGGGATGCAAGACCCTCTTCGCCACCCACTATCACGAGCTGACGGTGCTGGAGGGGGAGATCAGCGGCGTGAAGAACTACAACATCGCCGCCAGGAAGAAAAAGGACGATATCCTCTTCCTGCGCAAGATCGTCCCCGGCCCGGCGGCGGCCAGCTATGGCATCGAGGTGGCCAAGCTGGCGGGGGTGCCCGACAAGGTCATTTCCCGGGCAAAGACCATCCTGGCCCAGCTGGAGGCGGAGGGGATCCCCGCCCCGGCTGNGACCGCCGACGGCGGCGAAAGCCAGCTGTCCCTGGGGGATATGGGGGCCATGGCCCTGGCGGACAAGCTCCGGGCGGTGGATGTGGACACCCTGACCCCCATCGAGGCCATGAATCTCATTTACCAGTGGAAAAAAGAACTGTAAAACAGGGAGAAAGGAGGGGGACGTGCGATGTTCCGCCGGAGCTGGAAAACAAAAATGACCGCCTCTGAGCGGGGCCGGGGGCTGGTGTTCTTCGCCCTCTACCTTCTGGTGTTCCCCTATCTGAACGCCTGGGCCCAGCGGGTGATCTCCGGGGACGGGGAGCCCCTGGTGGCGGAGGCCAACGTCCTCTATTACGCCCTGCTGTTCACCCTGTCCCTGCTCTTGTTCTGGAGCTTTTTGAAAAAGGACTTTGAGGAGCTTGTCAGCTGGCTGCCGGAGAACCTGTTCGGCGTGGTAACGGGACTGCTCCTGGCGGGAGGACTCCGCCTGCTGGCGGTGAGCCTGCCCTTCCCGGTGCCCGACCCCATCGCCGCCCAGTATGCCGCCGAGTATGGCGCCGCTCCGGTTCCCACCCTGGTTTTGGTGCTCCTGCTCATCCCCCTGGTGGAGGAGGTGCTCTTCCGGGGCCTGGTGTTTGGGAACCTGCGGGGGTACAGCCGGGTGCTGGCCTATCTGGTGTGCGTTCCCCTCTACGCCCTGGCCCAGGTTTGGCGGTATGCCCTGGACTTTTCCGACCCCCGCTACCTGCTTCTGGCGGTTTTGTACCTGCCTATGTCGGCGGCCCTCACCTGGTGCTACGACAACGGCGGCAGCGTGTGGAGCGGCGTGGCGCTCCATGGCGGCCTCAACGCTATCATTCTCTTTACCACATAGAAAGGAGGGCGACCGGTATGCCCCATATTCAGCAGCTCTCTCCCCACGTGGCCGACCTCATCGCCGCCGGCGAGNTGGTGGAGCGCCCCGCCAGCGNGGTCAAGGAGCTGTGCGAGAACNCCGTGGACGCGGGGGCCAAGACCGTCACCGTGGAGATCCAGCNCGGGGGCATGACCCTCATCCGAGTCACCGACGACGGCTGCGGCATCGCCCGGTCGGAGGTGCCCACCGCATTCCTCCGCCACGCCACCAGCAAGATCAAAAACGAATACGACCTGGAGGCCATCGGCACCCTGGGCTTCCGGGGAGAGGCGCTGGCCGCCATCGCCGCCGTCTCCCGGCTGGAGATCCTCACCCGCCGCCAGGAGGACGCCCTGGGCACCTCCTACACGCTGGAGGGGGGTGAGCCCCAGGGCCAGGAGGAGGCGGGCTGCCCGCTGGGCACCACCCTACTGGTGCGGGATCTCTTCTATAACACCCCCGCCCGGCTGAAATTCATGAAGAAGGACGCCGCGGAGGCCGCCGCCTGCCTGGCGGTGGTACAGCGCCAGGCTCTGGCCCGGCCGGAGGTCTCCTTCAAGTTTATCAAGGACGGCGCCCAGGAGCTGCTCACCCCCGGGGACGGTGCGCTGCGCAGCGCACTGTACGCCGTGTTGGGCCGGGACATGGCCCTGGNCTTCACCCAGGTTTCCGGCAGNGGCGAGGACGTGAAAGTCACCGGCTTTACCTCCCTGCCCACCTGCTGCCGGGGCACAAGGGGCAACCAGTTCTTCTTTGTCAACGGCCGCTGGGTCAAAAGCGCGGCCATGACGGCCGCCCTGGAGCAGGCTTACGCCANCCAGAAGATGGTGGGCCGGTTCCCCGGCTGTGTGCTCCACCTGGAGGTAAAGCTCAACGGCGTGGATGTGAATGTCCACCCCACCAAGCAGGAGGTAAAGTTCGGCGCCGAGCGGCAGGTCTTCTCGGCGGTGTACTACGCCGTCCTCTCCGCCCTGGGCGCGGACAAGTCCCGCCCCGCCGCGGTGGTGGGCCGGGCCGGAGAGGCCGTTGTGGAGGGGAAACAGACCTCCCTGCCCCTCCACGATTTTACCAACAAAGGGACAGCGGGGACGGTTCTTACTGTCCCGCCGGGACAGAAGAGCCGTCCCCCTGTGC
>CAJMXB010000024.1 GCA_905219705.1 Oscillospiraceae bacterium
CCTTACGGCCCTCTGCCGGGAGAGACGCCCCCGGCCCAGGACGCGCCCGCCTTCCACACCCCTGACTTCCGCCGGCGGCCCCTCCGCTCCAAGGGCTCCAAAGCCAAAAAGGGGGCCCTCCGGGGCTTCGCCCTCTCCCTTGCCCTCATCCTGCTCCTGTCCGGGGCAGGGGTCTGCTACCGGGTGAGCCAGGGGGACGTTTGGGAAGATTTTCTCCCCCAGCCCTGGGGGGGACTTCTGCCTGAGGCCCCGGTGTGGAGCGACTGGACGCAGGAGCTGGAGCGCACCACCGTCCCCAGAGCTCCTCTGGAGCGGCGGAGCCTCACTCTGGCCGTCCCCGGCCAGGACGTTCTCACCCCGCAGGAGATCTACCACCGGATCAGTCCCGCCGTTGTGGGCATCCGCTCCTTTGTCTCGGAGGGGATCGCTCAGGGCACCGGAGTGGTCATGTCGGAGGACGGCTACATCATCACAAACGCCCACGTTATCGCCGGCGCCGCCCGCCTGGAGGCGGTCTTTTCTGACGGCCGGCAGCTGGAGGCCCTGCTGGTGGGTTATGACGGCGGCACCGACCTGGCGGTGCTGAAGGTGGAGCAAGAGGGACTCACCGCCGCCCAGTTCGGGGATTCCTCCCAGCTCCGGGTGGGAGACAGCGCCTATGCCATCGGCAACCCCCTGGGGGAAGCGCTGCGGGGCACCATGACCGACGGAATNATCTCCGNNCTCGACCGCAGCCTCTCCACCGGGCAGGACGGCATGACCCTCATTCAGACCACCGCCGCTTTGAATCCCGGCAACTCCGGCGGCGCTCTGGTCAACGCCGCAGGCCAGGTGGTGGGCATCACCAATATGAAGATGGCCTCCACCCTTCAGCCCATTGAAGCCCTGGGCTTCGCCATCCCCACCGCCCTCGTTAAGCCAGTGGTGGAACAGCTCACCACTTATGGCGAGTATCCGGATCCTCAAGAGGCCGAATAGAAAAAAAGGGGCGTCCCGAAGACGGGACGCCCAAACGCGGTACGGGGAGAATGGAATGAACATGGGTACTGTCCGGCCGGCCTTTGCCGGCCCTCCAAACCACGTCCTTATTATTCCATAAAGCCCAAAAAATGTCAAACACTACTTTTGTCGAGATCCGCCGCCTGCGGCCCCCCGCTCTCTCTGGGGCTGTTTTTATATTTTTAACAATTTTCGTCAAAANACAGATGACTTTTTGGTAAACTCGTGGTATGATAGTTCCAGAGGAATTTGCGGCACGGCCCGATCCTCCCAAAGATACCGCCCCCAAGGCGAAAGGAGCTGACAAGTCATGAAGTTTACGTTCACTGACAAAAAGGTCTCTCTGCCCAAGAAAGTCCACGAGTACGCCGAGAAAAAGGTGGGCAAGCTGGATCGCTACTTTCAGACAGAGGCTGAGGCCTCTGTGGTCTTTCGTGTAGAAAAGGGGCGCAACAACGCCGAGGTCACCGTCCGCTCCGGGAGCACCATTCTCCGGGCCTCNGAGAGCACGACGGATATGTTCGCCTCCATCGACGTCGCTGTGGCCGACATTGAGCGGCAGCTGCGCAAGCACAAGACTCGGCTGGAAAAGCGCCTGCGCAAGGACGCCTTCGTCCGCCTGCCGGAGGAGGACGTCTCCTTCGTCCCCGACGAGCCGGAGGAGGCATTTGAGGTGGTGCGTACCAAGCGCTTCCCCATTAAGCCCATGACGGTGGAGGAGGCCGTGCTCCAGATGGACTTGCTGGGCCACACCTTCTTCGCCTTCAAAAACGAGGACGACGCAGGGGCCTTCGCTGTCGTCTATAAGCGCGCCAGCGGCGGCTACGGCCTTATCGAGGACGACGGCTGAAGGATCGCATAATAAAAAAGCGGCGTTGGACGAAAGTCCAACGCCGCTTTTTTGTTCCTTACAGCCGCTTCCAGGTGGTGCCCTCCTTGGTGTCGACCAGCTCGATGCCCTGGGCCTTCAATTCGTCCCGGATGCGGTCGGCCTCCGCCCANTTCTTCTCCGCCTTGGCCTTGGCCCGNGCCTGGATGAGGGCCTCGATCTCCGGGTCGGCCTCCGCGGCGGCGGGCGCCGCCTCCTTCTCCGCCAAAGCGGCGGCGTGCTCCAGCAGCCCCAGTCCCAGCACCGTGTCAAAGCTGGNNATGAGCGCGCGCTTGGTGGCGNCGTTCACCCCGGCCTTGAGTACATCGTAGAGGGCGGTCACCGCCAGGGAGGTATTGAGGTCGTTGTCCAGCGCCGCCTGGAACTGCTCCTTGTAGGGCTGGGCAGCGGCGGCGTCCACCGCGCCCTCCTGGGTGAGGGCGGCGATGCGGCGCACCAGCTTCTCATAGGCGGCGGCGGCGTTGTCCAGGTTCTCCCAGGAAAAGGTGAGGGCCTTGCGGTAGTGGCTCTGCAGGCAGAACAGGCGGTAGACCATGGGGTCGTAACCCTTCTCCTCCAGCAGGGAGACGGTGAGGAATTCCCCCTTGGACTTGCTCATCTTGCCGTCGTTTGTGTTCAGGTGATGGACGTGGAACCACTGGGGGCACCACTGGTGGCCCAGATAGCTCTCCGACTGGGCGATCTCGTTGGTGTGGTGAGGAAAGGCGTTGTCGATGCCGCCGCAGTGGAGATCCAGGTACTCCCCGCAGTACTTCATAGAGATGCAGGAGCACTCGATATGCCAGCCGGGATAGCCCACGCCCCAGGGGGAATCCCACTTCAGGGCCTGANCTTCAAACTTGGACTTGGTGAACCAGAGGACAAAATCGTTTTTGTTGCGCTTGTTCTCGTCCTCCTCTACGCCCTCCCGGANGCCGCTTTNCAGATCCTCCGCGTCGTGGTCGTTGAAGACATAGTACTTTTTCAGCCTGGAGGTGTCAAAGTACACATTGCCCCCCGCCAGATAGGCGTAGCCGGTATCCAGCAGCTTGGTGATGACCTGGATGTAGCTGTCGATCATACCTGTGGCGGGCTGGACTACGTCAGGGGCCTTGATGTTGNGTTTGGCGCANTCNTCAAAAAAGGCGTCGGTATAGAATTTGGCGATCTCCATTACCGTCTTGTGCTCCCGCTGGGCCCCCTTGAGCATCTTGTCCTCGCCGGTGTCGGCGTCAGAGGACAGGTGGCCCACATCGGTGATGTTCATCACCCGCAGAACGTCGTAGCCCTCCCACCGCAGGGCCTTCTCCAGTACGTCCTCCATAATATAGGAGCGCAGGTNGCCGATGTGGGCAAAGTGGTACACTGTAGGGCCGCAGGTGTACATGCTCACCTTTCCCGGCTCGTGGGTCTGGAAGAGCTCCTTTTTGTGGGTNATGGAATTGTAAAGCTGCATGGTATCCATCCGGATCGATCTCCTTTCCATCAAAAAAACGCCCCTCATGCCCTTGGCATGAGAGGCGCCGAAACGNGGTTCAACTCTCGTTTTCACTCAAAGGCCGGTAACGGGGCCGAACNGTGAGGCATTGCCCTCCGCGCTCCCGGACGCAATTCATGCCCAGCCCTTCCCTGGGCCCGCTCTCAGCCGGTGGCGGGCCCTTTCTGTTGGGGGATGCCGTGCGCTACTTNTTCCGTTCATGGCGCTTAGTCGCTTTGTAATTAGTATATTATCACGGCCGANAATCGGTGTCANGAGCTCTTTTTCCCTTGATTTTTGTACAAAAATACCCTTCCAAACCGTCCTCTCCCGTGCTACAATAGTGCTTCATATAAGGAATAAAAATTTTTTGAGGTGTACCTNCCATGGAAAATACACAGCCCCAGACTCCCATGTTCACCCGCCAGGCTCTGGTGCGGCTCATGGTGCCCCTTANCATCGAGCAGATGCTTCTGATGACCGTGGGCATGGCGGACACCATGATGGTCACCACCGCCGGCGAGGCCGTGGTCTCCGGCGTNTCCCTGGTGGACAACATCAATATTCTCATTATCAACATCTTCTCCGCCCTGTCCACCNGCGGCGCGGTGGTGGTGTCCCAGTACCTGGGCCGCCGGGACGTGGAGAACGCCCGCTTCGCCGCCAAGCAGTTACTTTATGTAAACCTGTTCGTGGGCGCCGTCCTGATGGCCATAGCGCTCCTTTTCCGGGAGCATATCCTGCGGCTGGTCTTCGGAAATATCTCCCAGGAGATCATGGACGCCGCACTGATCTACTTCCTGCTCACTGCGGCAGCCTATCCCTTCATCGCCATTTATAATGCCGGGGCCGCCCTGTTCCGCTCCATGGGCAACAGCAAGGTATCCATGTTCAACTCCCTCATCGTCAACATCATCAATATCACGGTGAACGCCGTGCTCATCTACGGTTTCGGCATGGGCTCCGCCGGCGCGGGCATCGGCACCCTGGTTTCCCGTATTGCCGCCGCCGCTATCATCGGTGTGATGATCACCCGGCCCACCCACCTCGTCTACATCGAAAAGCTCCTCCACCCGCAGTTCCATTGGCCCACCATCAAGTCCATTCTGGGCATCGGCATCCCCAACGGCGTGGAAAACGGCATGTTCCAGATCGGCAAGCTGCTGGTGCTGAACCTCATCACCTCCTTTGACCTGGGGGTGGATCTGGCGGTAAAGGGCTCCGCCGTGGCGGCCAACGCCATCGCCAACTCCATCGCCGGCGTGGTCAACGTGCCCAGCCAGGGCATCGGCCTGGGCATGATCACCGTGGTGGGGCAGTGTATGGGGGCCGGGGACGACAGGCAGGCCGCCAGCTATACCCGGCGGCTCCTGCTGGCCTCCTACTGCGCCATGTGGGTGATGAACCCCCTGCTCTTTTTCGGCTCCCCGGCCCTGGTGCCCCTGTTCAAGCTGACTCCGGCCACGGCGGCCCTGGCCATCCAGGTGCTGCGTTGGTGCGCCGTGTTCAACGCCCTTATCTGGCCCCTGTCCTTTACCACCCCCAACGCCCTCCGGGCCGCGGGCGACGCCAAGTTCACCATGGTGGTCTCCATGCTCTCCATGTGGATCTGCCGCATCGGCTGCAGCTACTTCTTCGGCTCGGCCTGGGGGCTGGGTCTGGGCCTGCTGGGCGTGTGGCTGGGCATGTTCGCTGACTGGGTGGTACGGGCGCTGTTCTTCACCGTCCGCTTCATCCGGGGCAAGTGGAAGCTCCANCAGGTCATCTGAGCGCAAAAACGCCGTCCCTACTCGGGACGGCGTTTTTTCCGCTGTGTCTCAGGTGCGCTCTTCCACCGGGTCGCTCTCCCGGAACAGCAGAGAGATGCACCAGATCGCTCCCAGGCCCACCAGGGTGTAGATGACTCGGCTCATGGCGCTGTTCTGCCCGCCGAAGAGGAAGGCCACCACGTCAAAGCCGAAAATGCCGATACTGCCCCAGTTGAGTCCGCCCACAATGGCCAGGAGCAGGGCGATCTTGTCCATGATCATTGTCCAGAAACCTCCTCAAAATGGATTCCCAGACCTATCCTTGCCCGTCTTCTTCCCTTTTATACCTTCTCATCGCTTATTTTGGATAAAAAACGCCGCGGAAGCCCTCCGCGGCGTTTCCCTTTTAAATATTTCCCCAATCGATACAGTCCTTGTTCCGGATAAAGTACTCTGCCCCGGAATAGACGGTGGTGATCACGATGACCCAGACGGCCAACATCCCCACCACAGGGGGGATGTCCACATGGATNAGGCNCAGGCACACCATAGTGGCGGCGGTCTTCACCTTCCCTGACCAGCCCGCGGCAATGACCCGGCCGCCCTCCACTGCGATGAGCCGCAGACCAGACACGGCAAACTCCCGGAAAATGACCACCACCAGCGCCCAGGCGGGGAAACGGCCCATGGCGCAAAAGCACACCATAGCGGTCATCACCAGCACCTTGTCCGCCAAAGGATCCATAAACTTGCCAAAGTCGGTGACCAGTCCACGGCTCCGGGCGATCTTCCCGTCGGCCAGATCGGTGAGGCTGGCCAGAACAAAGACCGCCAGGGCGGCATAATTGTTCCAGCCGAAGTCCAGATGCCACATCACCAGATAGAGGGGGATCATCACCACCCGGAGCATGGTCAGCTTGTTGGCNNTGTTCATCTTCATCATCTNTNACTCCTCGATCTCNCCGGTCAGATCACCGNCCATGAGCCCCGTCATACGGACGTTGACGAATTGTCCGGCCTCCACCACCCCGGCGGCGGTGAACCACACATGGCCGTCCACCTCCACCGAGTCGGCGTAGGTGCGCCCCACATAACAGCCCATGGCGGGATCGAAGCCCTCACAGAGCACCTCCATCACCGTACCAAGGCGGNTTTCATTGTANGCGTCNAGNACCCGGGACTGGAGCTCCACCAGCCGCTCCACCCGCTGGCGGGCCACCTCCTCGTCCACCTGGTTCTCCATCTTGGCGGCCCGGGTCCCCTCCTCCCGGGAGTATTGGAATACCCCGGCCCGTTCGATGCCGGTACCGGATACAAATTTACATAATTCTTCAAATTCCTCCTCCCCCTCGCCGGGCAGGCCGCAGATGAGGGAGGTACGCAGCACCAGGCCGGGGATGCGTGTCCGAAGGGTCTCAATGAGCCCGGTCAGACTCTCCCGCGTTCCCCAGCGGTTCATGGCCTTCAACAGTTTGCTGCTACAGTGCTGGAGGGGGATGTCCAGATACTTGACGATTTTCCGCTCCTGGGCGATGACGTCAATAAGCCCGTCGTCAAAGTGGTCGGGATATAAATAGTGAAGCCGGATCCAGCGAAACGGAAGTTTACATAATTCTTTCAGCAGCTCCGGCAGCTTTTTCTCTCCGTAGAGGTCTTTTCCATAGGGGCCGATATCCTGGGNGATGAGGATGAGCTCCTTCACCCCGGCGGCGGCCAGGGACNTGGCCTCGGCCAGANGGGCCTCCATGGGGCGGCTGCGGTAGCGGCCCCGGAGATAGGGTATGATGCAGAAGGCGCAGAAATTATCACAGCCCTCGGCGATCTTCAAAAAGGCGGTGTAGCCGGGGGTGGTCACCAGCCGCTCCCCCTCCTCGGAGGTGGCGGAAATGTCCCCAAACTCCTCCGGCCGCTCTCCCCTGGCCACCGCCTCCACGGCGGAGACCACCTGGTCATAGCTGCCGGTGCCCATCATGCCGTCCACCTCGGGCAGCTCCCGGCCGATCTCCTCCCGGTAGCGCTGGCTGAGGCACCCGCACACCAGCAGCTTGCCCAGCTTCCCCGCCGTCTTCAGCTCGCCCAGGGCGATGATATGCTCAATGGCCTCGCTCTTGGCGGCGNCGATGAAGCCGCAGGTGTTGAGAANAGCCACATCGGCCCCCTCCGGCTCGCCGGTCACTTCGTGTCCAGCAGCGCGGCAGAGGGCCATCANCTGCTCGGTATTGATCAGGTTTTTGGAGCACCCCAGGGAGATTCACGCGATCNNCAAACTCATTCCTCCTCCANNTCCGCCCCGTAGCGNTTGAGGCCCTCTCGGATCTCATCCCAGCGAAAGCCTCTGCGCGCCAGGGCGTCAGAGGCCCGNTTCAGCTCCTTCTGGTCGGGCGTCCTGCCCTTGAAACGGCTGCGGAGGAAGGCGTCCACACCTTCCTCCGAGCCCTGGGCCTCCAAAAGGGCATCCTGCCAATATTCTCTGGGCACGCCCCGGCGAAACAGCTCATCCCGGAGCTTCCGCTCCCCGTAGCCCTTGGCGCAGTAGTGCCGCACCACGGTCTTGGCGTATTCGCCGTCGTTAAGATAGCCCAGCTCCTCCAGCCAGTCCGCCGCCTCAACCGCCTGTTCCGGGGTGGCGTAGGGGGGGCGCTCCCGGCCATCCTTGGTCTTGGGCCGGCGGGCGGTGAGCTTTTCCACCAGCTCCCGGCGGGACATGGGCTTGGCGGCAATGAGATCCAGGGCCTTCCCCCGGGCCTCGCTGCGCCCCGCCCGNTNCACCAGTTGGTCATAGACCTGGTCGGTCAGCTCCATACCGGCGTAAAGGGCGAAGGCGACTACCTCGTTCTCGGTGACCCGAATGAGAGAGCCGTCGTCCAACCACACCAGCCACCGGTCCCGCACATGCTTGGAGGGCTCTAATTTAGCGACGATCATTCGTCCTCNAAGTCCNCAGCAGACACATCCACTGCCCGGGGATTCACCGCCGCAGCGGCGGCTCTGGGGCTCGCGGCGGCGGGCGGGGCGATGGAGGCTCTGGGCTCCGGCTTGGCCTGGGCGGCGGCTGCCTGCTTGGCCATGCCCTCCCGGATGTCCTCCTCCAGCTTCTCGGCAATGTCGGGATTGTCCTTCAGGTACTGGCGGGCAGCGTCCCGGCCCTGGCCGATGCGCATCTCACCCATGGAAAACCAGGAGCCGGACTTCTGCACCAGCCCCAGCTGGANGCCCATGTCTACCAGCTCCCCCTCCTNGGCGATGCCCTCGCCAAAGAGGATATCGAACTCCGCCTGACGGAAGGGCGGGGCCACCTTGTTCTTGACCACCTTGGCCCGGACGTGGTTGCCCACCACCTCGGAGCCGTTTTTCAGAGATTCCACCCGGCGAATGTCGATGCGCACGGAGGAGTAGAACTTCAGCGCCCGGCCGCCGGTGGTGACCTCGGGGTTGCCGTACATGACCCCCACCTTTTCCCGCAGCTGGTTGATGAAAATGACGATGCAGTTGGTCTTGGAGATGGCGCCGGCCAGCTTGCGCAGGGCCTGGCTCATGAGCCGGGCCAGCAGGCCCACATGGCTGTCGCCCATGTCCCCCTCGATCTCCGCCCGGGGGGTGAGGGCGGCCACGGAGTCCACCACCACCACATCGATGGCGCCGGAGCGCACCAATGCCTCGCAGATCTCCAGTCCCTGCTCGCCGGTGTCGGGCTGGGAGATGAGCATGGAGTCGATATCCACCCCCAAAGCCTTGGCGTAGACGGGATCCATGGCGTGCTCGGCATCGATGAAAGCCACCTCGCCGCCCCGCTTCTGCGCCTCGGCCANANTGTGGAGGGCCAGGGTGGTCTTACCGGAGGACTCAGGGCCGTAGATCTCAATGATGCGCCCCTTGGGCACGCCGCCGATGCCCAGGGCGAAGTCCAGGGCCAAAGATCCGGTGGGGATGGCCTCCACCACCACATGGGCGTTCTCCCCCAGGCGCATCACCGCACCCTTGCCGAAATCCTTCTCGATCTGAGCCAGGNCCGTGTCCAGCGCCTTCTTTTNATCCNAAGCCTGACCGGGCTGGGTAATGGGCATTTTCTTCTTCTCTGCCATGTTTCCCNCTCCTCCTAAAACTCGTCNCACATGATTTTTGTCTCGTTGCGCCCCCAGGGCGGCCTTATGCTGGTGTTATATCACTTTTACAGTCCCATAAACGGGACTTTCTCTCACTTGTTCAGCGTGCCGGAGACCACCCGCCAGATCCCCTGGGTATCCTGACAGGTGCGGATCTCCTCGTAGCCGTTCTCGGCCAGAATGGCCTCCACCGCGCCGGACTGGCCCATGCCCACTTCAAAGAGGAGCCTGCCCCCCAGCCGGATGGCCCCTTTCCACTTGGCGGCCACCAGCCGGTAAAACTCCAGGCCGTCCTCGCCGCCGTCCAGGGCCTCCAGGGGCTCGTAGTCCTTCACCGAGGGATCCAGCCCCTCAATGTCCCCGGTGGGGATATAGGGCGGGTTGCAGGCGATGACGTCAAAGTCCCACAGGGCGGGCAGAGGGGGCAGCTTGGCGTCGGCGTGGACGCTCACCACCTGATTGCCCAGACCGCAGCGGCGGATGTTCTGCTTGCAGACCCGCAGGGCCCCCTCCGAATTGTCGGCCAAGACCACCTTGCAGTCGGGGACGTTGGCAGCCACCGCCAGTCCCACACAGCCGCTGCCGGCGCAGAGATCCAGCACCCGGCAGCCCTCCTCCACGCCCCGGGCCGCCAGGATAGCCTGCTCGGCCAGCACCTCGGTGTCCATCCGGGGGATGAGCACCTCCCGGCTCACGTCCAAGGTCAGGCCGTAGAACTCCCACTCGCCGATGATGTAGGCCACCGGCTCCCCCGCCAGGCGGCGGTCTGTGAGCTCCTTCACCCGGCTTTCCACCTGCTCGGAGGTGTATAGGCTCATGTCCCGGAAGAAATCCTCCCGGCTTTTATCCGCGGCGAAGCAGACGATCTCCCGCGCCTCCAGCTGGGCGGCGGGGATCCCCGCCGCCTTCAGCTTTCGCCGGGCGTCTAAGTAGAGATTATTATAGGTCGTCGCCATCGTTTCACCTCCATGGGGCTGTCACGTTCCACGCTTCTATCNCACCACTNGTCAGCGCCGGCTTCCTGGGGCAGCACCTCGGTAAAGGCTTTGATGCCCACCTCGATCATCGTGTCGTCAGGCTCGAAGGTCGTCCAGCGCTGGATAGCCATGCCGGGGGCACGCACCAGGCGGCACACCGCCCCCTCGTGTCCTCCCACATAGCGGTTGATCTCGTAAGTAATGGCCACAATGAGGGGGAGCATCAGCAGATGCATCCCCATCCGGGCAAAGGTGTTTTCCACATGGATAAAAGAGAACACCAGGCTGGACAGCAGAATGGACACCACAATGACCACGAACAGGAAGCTGGTGCCGCACCGGGGATGGTGCTTGGGCTGGGCGCAGACATTCTCCACTGTCAGGGGAAGTCCCGCCTCATAACAGAAGATGGTCTTGTGCTCCGCCCCGTGGTACTGGAAGGTGCGGTGAATGTCCTTGAGCCTGGAGCAGAGGATGAGATAACCCAAAAAGATCACCACCCGGAACGCCCCCTCCACCAGGTTGCGGCCCCACAGGGGGAACCCGGGCAGCAGCCGGAGGGTCAGACCGCCCAGAGCAGTGGGNAGCAGGAAGAAGAGAAACNCGGANAAGAGCATGCCCAGGAGCATGGACACCGTGACGATGAGGGAGGTAAACTTCTCATTGCCTAGCTTCTCATCCAGCCACTTTTCAAACTTGGAGGGCTCCTCCTCCACCGCCTCATCCTCCGGGTAAAACTCGGCGGAGTACATCAGTGCGGTGACCCCGTTATACATGGAGGAGCAGAAATTCACCACTCCCCGGATCAGGGGCAGGCCCACAAAGGGAAACTTGTCCTTCAAAAGCCGCCGGGGCTCGGTCTTGACCTCCAGCTCCCCGTCCGGCTTGCGCACCACCACCGACTTCTTGTCGGGGCCCAGCATCATAATGCCCTCGATGAGGGCCTGACCGCCGATGACGGTCTTGAACCCGCCGGCGGATAGCAATAACAGTTGTCTCAGTCGTCTCAACATTATTTTTCTCCTTCGGAGGATCTAAGCAAGGAAATGCGTCAGTTGTATTGTAACAAACCCACGCCCCTTTTGCANGAGGNGCGGGCAATTTTTCGAACTTATGTTCTAACCGCTCCGCCGTCCACAGGCAGACGGACAGTGACCACGCAGCCGCCGCCCTCGGCGTNGCCGATGAGCAGCTCGCCCCCGTGGCGGGTGNTGATCTTGTCGCTGACGGCCAGGCCGATGCCGGAGCCTCTGGCCTTGGAAGAGCCCTTATAGAATTTGCTCTNCACGNGGGGCAGCTCGCCCTCGGGGATGCCGGGGCCGTAGTCCCGGATGGTGATGACCGCCCAATCCTCCTCCCGGTGGATGGCGCAGTCGATGCGCCCGCCGCTGCCGCCGTGCTTGGCGGCGTTATCCATAATATTGCAGAATACCTGGCGCAGCCGCTCCGGGTCGGCCTCCACAGGGGGGAACTCCTCTTCCCCGGCCTCCGCGTCCTCATCCCGGTAGTGGAGCTCCAAACCGTCCTTGCGGAAGAACTCCCGGTAAGTATATACCGCGTCCTCGAACTCCGCCTTCAAGTCCACCGGCTCGATGGACAGGGTGAACCGGCCGTCCTCCAGCCGGGAGAACTCCAGCAGCTCCTCCACCATGTTGGTCAGCCGCCGGGCCTCGGAGACGATGATGCCCATACCCTTTTTCACGTCGTCGGCGTCCCGCACCTCGCCGTTCATGATGGTCTCGGCCCAGCCGTTGATGGCGGTGAGGGGGGTGCGCAGCTCGTGGGAGACCGAGGAGATGAACTCGCTTTTCATCTTCTCGGACTGGTCGATGCGCTGGGACATGTCGTTGATGGCGTCGGTGAGGTCGNCGATCTCGTCGTCGTGCTGTTTTTCGATCTGGATGCCGTAGCTGCCGGCGGCGATGCGCTTGGTGATCTCGGTGACTCCGGCCACCGGCTCTACAATAGAGCGGACAAAATAGAGGTTGGAGAAATAGACCAGCAGCAAAATGGCCAGACCGACGGCCAGGGAGAGGCCCACGATGGTCATCAGCTGCCGGTCCACCAGCCGCAGGGAGGTGACATAGCGCACGGCGGCCACCGGCGCCCCATTGACCGTCAGGGGACAGGACACCGCCATGATGTGCTCCCCGGTGGAGGGGTCGTTCCCCGTCCAGGGGGTGGTTTTGGGCTCCTCCGGGTTCAGGGCCCCGGCGATATCAGGGGTGTCCGGCGCGGAAAAGGCCGCCAGGCCGAAGGTGGAAAAGCGGATGGAGCCGTTGGAATCCAGAAACTGCATCTCCACCTCGTCCTTGCCCTCAAAATTGTTGTTCACATAGGTGATAACGTGCTGGTAATACTCGCTGCGGGTGCGATAGGCGCTGAAAAACTCCACCACATACTCCGTCTTGGCCTCCAGGCCGTTGGATATGGTGGCGTAGTAATAGCTGCCCATGGCCACGGAGAAGGCGGACACCGCCAGCAGCACCACAAAGAGCACCACGCCCAGAGAGTTGGTCATCCAGCGCCGCCGGATGCCTGTCGTCCTCGCCATATCCGCCTACCCCCTTTCGTCGTCGCGAAGTTCGCTTCATGCGAAACGGCCTGCCGGCCATTTCGCATACGCTTTCTTGCTTCTCCTCTCCCCACATAGCCTCACNGCTTTGCGGGGGCCCCGCTTTTCAGAAGCCCCACTTATAGCCGTAGCCCCAGACCGTGGTAATGTAGGTGGGGTTGGTGGGGTCGTCCTCGATCTTGATGCGCAGACGGCGGATGTTCACGTCCACGATCTTCACCTCTCCGAAGTAGTCCTTGCCCCACACCGCGTCCAGGATCNCCTCCCGGCTCATGGCCTTGCCGGCGTTGTCCATGAACAGCTTGACAATGGCGTACTCCACCTGGGTCAGCTTCACCCGCGCCCCGTTCTTCTCCAGGGTGCGGTTGCGGGTGTTCAAAAGGAAGGGGGGCTGGGAGATCTCCCCGGTGTCCACCGCCGTCTCCCCGGTGGCCCGGCGGCACAGGGCGTCAATGCGGGCGGTGAGCTCGGCGGGAGAGAAGGGCTTGGTCACGTAGTCGTCCGCTCCGGTCATCAGTCCGGTGACCTTGTCCATCTCCTGGGTGCGGGCGGTGAGCATGATGATACCGATGCGGCTGTTGCTGGAGCTGATACGGCGGCAGACCTCAAAGCCGTCCATATCCGGCAGCATCACATCCAGAAGGGCCACATTCACGTCGGGGTTGCGCTTGAGCTGCTCCAGCGCCTCCTGCCCGGTGCCCGCCTCCACGGTCTCATAGCCCGCCCGCTTCAGGTTGATGACCACAAAGGAGCGGATATTGGTCTCGTCCTCCAGTACAAGGACTTTTCTTCCCATAGCGCTTACCTCCTCAGTATCCGTTATACCAGTCTGTCGTGATGAGCCTGAACCGCTCCCGCACCTCGTCCTCGGTCAGGCCGCAGTCCCAGCCGTCCCAGAACTCGGCGGCATAGATCGTGTTGAAATTGTCCACATTCAGGGGCTCCTGGGCCGGCAAGAGGAAAAACCGCTGCCCCGACTTGGCCCGGGCCAGGCGGTTGGTGCCGGTGAGCTTGTAGATGGTGAGGAAGCTCTCCGGCTCCGCCGTACCGCCCCGATCCCAGCGGGAGAAGGTCACCGCCCGCTCCCCGCCTCCCGGCAGGTCGGCCCGGGAGAGGGCCACATCATCTCCCCAGGTCTCCGGCAGGATGAAGTACCAGCCGTCCCGCTCGTTTTGATAGGTGGTGAATACCGGCACCGCCCGGCCCTCCGCGTCAAACTGGCGCCAGTGGATGAGCCAGAAATTCACCGAGGCNGTGGTGATCTTGTAATCGGTCAGGGGCACGGGCTGGGGCAGCTCCAGGATGCCGTCGCCATTGATGTCGCTGGCGGTGACCTGGTTGTAGTAGCGAATGGTCTCCCCGCTCTCCCCGGTGGCGGGATCCAGGGTGATATTTCTCAGCTTCCCATCCCGGCAGGTGAAGATATCGGTGATGGTGCCATTTTCGGCGTAGGAGGAGGTGACGAAGAGCGCGGGCACCCGATCCACCAGGTAGCCGCTTCGGATCCCGCCGTCGGCCACCGACGTGATGCCGCCGGACAGGGGGGCGGAGCCCGTCATGGACAGCACCCCGTCAAAATCGTAGAACTCCGCCCGGGGCGGCGCGCCCACCGGGTTTCGGAGCACCACCAGCTCCTGCTGGCCGTCTCCGTCCAAATCAGCGGTCTTGTAGCTGACGTAGTCGGTGCGCAGCAGCTCCTCCACCTGGTCGGGGCCGATNGAGTNGGCGGCCANAGAGTGGACGATATCGCTGANCTGCCAGCTGACCACGATCTCCTTGAAGGGCTCGTCGTCCAGCTGGACGTATTCCACACTGTTGATGGCGGCGCCGGCGCCCTCCACCCGGGTGAGCAGCTCGTACTCCTCCCCCACCTGGCGGAAAATGTAGATCTTCAGGGGCAGCTCCTCACTGGGCATGCGGAAGAAGGCCAGGGCCTCCTGCACGCCGTCTCCGTCCATGTCCTGGAGCTGGACGGACTGGATCAGGTCTCCCGACAGGGGCGCGGCATACTCGCCGCCGGCGGCGATGACCTCGCTGAGCCGGGCCTGAAGGGCGTTATAATCCGCCGGGGGCTGGGGAACGGTGTAGAGCTCGCCCACCGCCCGGAAAAAACAGCCCGTCAGGCAAAGGCACAAAAATGCCGCCAGAAAGACCACTTGGATCCTTCCCTTTTTCATCCCGCCGCCCCCTTTCTGAAAACAGTCTTTTTCACTAATTTTACAGTTTACCACAAATCGCAAAAAAATGGTATGCCTTCTCCAAAACTTTTTCCCTCTTTTTCTCCCTTTTCCGCCGTCAGCGCAAAGTCCTTGCCCTTTTTTCCTCCAGACGGTATAATACATCTTATATCTCATTCACTTCGCGCCAGAGGAGGAACTGCTATGCGGATCGTCGTCATCGACGGACAGGGGGGCGGCCTGGGGGCCGACCTGGTGGCCCGGCTCAAGGCCCGGNTGGGGAAAAAGGCCCAGATCTGGGCCGTGGGGGCCAACGCCCTGGCCACCTCCGCCATGCTCCGGGCCGGCGCGGACAAGGGTGCCACCGGAGAGAACGCCGTGTGCTATAACGCCGCCCACGCCGACCTTATCATGGGCCCCATCGGCCTGCTCTCCGCCAACGCCCTCATGGGGGAGGTCAGCCCCGCCATGGCCGCCGCGATCTCCGCCGCCGACGCCCGGCGGATCCTCATCCCCATGTCCAGCTGCGGCGTGCTGGTGGCGGGCTCCACCGGCCGCAAGCTGGAGGAGCTACTGGAGGACGCGGTCTCCCTGGCGGAGCAGGAGGTGGCGCCATGAGCGTTTTGAAGACCATCCTGCCCCTCCACGCCCGGCGGTATCCCGGTATGGAGCCCCGGGACTATGTGAAGCTCCTCTACCAGAGCGAGTTCGGCCCCGGCCATTTAGTGGCCCAGGGGGAGGCGCTGGAGCGGCTCCAGGCGGAGCTGACCCAGGCCGGGGAGGAGGATTACCGTCCCGAATACCTCTCCGAGGCCATTGGCGGCGGACTGTGCCGGTTCCACCTGGATCCCCGCCGCCTCACCGGGGACGACCTGCCCCTGCTGGAGCGGTGCTTCACCCTCTCCGCCCGGCCCAGAGGTTCCCGCAGGGGCCTGTGGCAGAAGCTGGGAGAGCTCTCCGGCCTGGCCTGGGGCGGCGCCCTCCCCTTGGAGGCCCAGGAGCTGGAGCTCTTTCTGACCCTTTACGCGGCGGACGACTGTCCNCCTCTTCGCCACAGCGAGGGCTACCGGGAAGCCTACAGGCCCCACTACCGGGTCATCGACCGGGATCTGGCCCTCTACGCCCCCGCCCTGGGGGCCATCGGCGCCGCCCTCCAGGCCCATCCGGGGCCGGTGACGGTGGCGGTGGACGGCCGGTGCGCCGCGGGGAAGACCACCTTCACCTCCCGTTGCGCCCAGCTCTTTGACGACTGCCAGGTCTTCCATATGGACGACTTCTTCCTCCCCCCGGAAAAGCGCACCCCCGAGCGGCTCGCCGNCCCCGGCGGCAACNTGGACTATGNGCGGGCCGNNGCGGNGCTTTTTGAGCCGCTCAGCCAGGGAGAGGCGGTGGCCCCTCGGGCCTTTGACTGCTCCAGCGGCACTCTGGACGCGCCCNGGGGNGTTCCCTGCGGCAGGCTCAACATCGTGGNGGGCAGCTATTCCCTCCACCCCGCTCTGGCCGGGTATTCCCAGGTACATATCTTCTTCACCTGCTCCCCGGAGGTACAGGAAGGGCGGCTGTCCCGCCGGGAGAGCCCGGAGCAGCTGGAGCGGTTCCGGACGCGCTGGATCCCTCTGGAGGAGGNCTATTTCCAGGGCCTCTCCATTCAGAACCAGTGCGATGTGACGGTGGACACCACCCGCCTGCCCACGGGAAAGGAGGCCCTATGACAGAAAAGGAGCGGATGCTCGCCGGCAAGCTCTATAAGGCCAGCGACCCGGAACTGGAGGCCGACCACCTGCGCAAGTGGGAGCTGATCCGGCTCATCAACGCCGAACCAGACCGGCAAAAGCTCCCGGGGCTTTTCCGGGAACTGCTGGGCGCCCTTGGAGAGGACTCCTGGATCGAGCCTCCCTTTCACTGCGACTACGGCCCCCACTTCCACATCGGAAAGCACTTTTACGCCAACTGCGACTGTATCTTCCTGGACGTGTGCGACATCACTATCGGGGACGACGTGTTCATCGCCCCCAGAGTCTGCATCTTCACCGCCACCCACCCCATCGACGCCGGCGTGCGCAACGCCGAGCTGGAATTCGGCCGGCCGGTAAAGATCGGCTCCTCGGTGTGGATCGGCGGCAACACCGTCGTCAATCCGGGGGTCACCATTGGGGACGACGTGGTCATCGGCNCGGGAAGTGTGGTGACAAAGGACATCCCCTCCCATGTCATCGCCGCCGGCAACCCCTGCCGGGTGCTGCGGCCCATCCGCGAGGATGACCGCCTTTACTGGGAGGCTCAGGCCGCGCAGTACGGCAGAGACAGGCAGGGTTGACAGCTCANGATATTTTTGATAAGATACCNTCACTGAAAACCACCGCCACGAAGGCGGCACATCCCTTACATCCCCATGTCATCGAACGTCAGCGCCACGAAGGCGAAGGCTCTCCCCGGAGAGCCTCCTTCGCGGCGCTTTTTTGACGGAAAGGAGCCCTTTCATGCAGAAATTCTCCACCAAACAGCTGGTCTTCGCCGCACTCTGTGTGGCCCTGGGCGTGGTTTTGCCCCAGGTCTTCCATGCCGTGCCCAATGNGNGGAACGTCCTGNTNCCCATGCACATCNCCGTTCTGCTGTGCGGGCTTACCTGCGGCTGGGCCTACGGGTTGGGCTGCGGCTTCCTCGCCCCCCTGCTGTCCCACCTGCTCACCGGGATGCCCGGGGCGGCCTATCTGCCCGCCATGCTCTGTGAGTTGGCGGCCTACGGCCTCATTTCCGGACTTCTCTCCCGCCTGATCCACACTGGGCGGCGCAGTCTCGACCTCTACGTCCAGCTGATCGGCGCGATGGTCATCGGCCGGGTGGTCTATGGCGTGATGAACGCCCTGGTGTTCCGGGCGGGGGCCTACTCCATGGTGCTCTTTCTCACCGCCGCCTTCGTCACCGCCCTGCCGGGTATCCTCATCCAGCTGATCCTTCTGCCCGGCCTGGTGCTGGTGCTGGAAAAGGCCGGGGTGCTGGAGCCCCCCTACCGGCGCGCCGCCGCCTGAACTCCCGGGACAGAAAACGCGAANAACCAGCTGTTTCACGAAGAAACNGCTGGTTTTTTTGATCTCTNTTTCCGTTCAGAGCTTCGCCCGATCTTCCCGGATGAGCAGCTTCACCGCCTCCACGCCCACCTCCAGGGCGGCGGAGAGGTCGTGGCTCTCTTTCTGATCCAGGCCGGCAGCCTCCCGCTCCTGGTTCCAGATCACGTGGAAACAGGAGCCGCACCGCACACCCAGAGCGGCGGCGCAGCAGAACAGGGCGGCGGACTCCATCTCGGAGGCCAATACCCCCAGCCGTTTCCACGCCTCCCATTTGTTCAGCAGCTCATAGCTGACGGGCATCCGCTTGGGGTCGTGCTGGCCGTAAAAGGAATCCTTGCACTGCACCACGCCGGCATGCCAGGGTTTGCCCAGGTTCTTGGCCGCCTGCACCAGCGCCTCCTGCACGNTATAGTCGCTCACCNCNGGGAACTCGATNGNGGCGTACTCCCGGCTGGCCCCCTCGTGGCGGATGGCGCCGGTGGCGATGACCACATCGTCGGACTGCACCTTCAGGGCAATGCCGCCGCAGGTGCCCACCCGGATGAAGGTGTCCGCGCCGATATTGTGGAGCTCCTCCATGGCGATGACCGCCGAGGGCCCGCCGATCCCGGTGGAACAGACGCTGACCTTCTCCCCCAGAAGCGTGCCGGTATAGACCACATACTCCCGGTTTTGNTGCACNTTTACCGGGNCGTCAAAGTAAGCGGCAATGATCTCGCACCGGCCGGGATCCCCTGGGAGAAAACAGTACCGGCCCACGTCCCCTTCCTTACATTTGATATGGAATTGCAGCTCATGCTCCTGCATAAAGACCGCCTCTTTTCTCACTCAATTGTCCAAAAAAGAAACTACACAGTATATCATATCACCGATTCGTCGTTTTTGCAAGTTCTGCACAAAAAAATTCTTCTCTTTTTCTTATTGTTGTCACTTATGGAAATATATGCCGAAATGGCTCACAAAATTTTTTCTTCTCTTGAAATGTGCAGTTTCGTTTGATACACTTTTGTTTATACCAAGGGTTCAAAAACCTCGCAACAAGGAGATGNATCNANGCACATTGAGGATATGTTTTGGATCGGATTTGTGGGCGCCGTCGTGGCGCTCGTCTTTGCTTTTATGCAGAGAAACAAGGTTCTGAAGTTCTNAGAGGGCACCGAGCGAATGAAAAAACTGNCCGCCTCCNTCCGGNAGGGCGCCAATNNCTACCTTCGCCGGCAGTATAAGACCGTATTTCTCATTTTTCTGATCGTCTTCGCCCTGCTNCTGGGCCTGGCCTATGCCGGGATGCTGGANAACTGGTTCATCCCCTTCGCCTTCNTCACCGGCGGCATCTACTCCGCCCTGAGCGGTTTTATCGGCATGAAGATCGCCACCAGCTCCAACGCCCGCACCGCCAACGCCGCCCACGAGAGCCTGAACCGGGGCCTGAACGTGGCCTTCTCCTCGGGTACCGTCATGGGCTTCACTGTGGTGGGCCTGGGCCTTCTGGACGTAACGGTGTGGTTCCACATCCTGCGCTATGGCGCCGGATATGACGCGGTGCAGATCGCCCAGACCATGGTCATGTTTGGCATGGGCGCCTCCTTCATGGCCCTGTTCGCCCGGGTGGGCGGCGGTATCTACACCAAGGCTGCCGACGTGGGCGCCGACCTGGTGGGCAAGGTGGAGGCCGGCATCCCTGAAGACGACCCCCGCAACCCCGCCACCATCGCCGACAATGTGGGTGACAATGTGGGNGACGTGGCCGGCATGGGAGCCGACCTCTACGAGAGCTATGTAGGCTCCATCCTGGCCACCTTCGCTCTGGGCGCCTCCGCCTTTGCCGCCGACGGCCTGNCCTGGCGGGCCATGCTGCTGCCCCTGGCGGTGGCCGTGGTGGGCGTGCTGTGCTCCCTGCTGGGCTCCTTCCTCATCAAGACCAAGGAGCAGGCCGACCAGCGCTCCCTGCTCCAGACGCTCCGCAAGGGCACCTACTCCGCCGCGGCCCTGGCCGCTGTGGTGTGCGCCCCGGTGACATACCTGCTCATGGGCTCCTTCCGGGCTTACATCGCCATTCTCATCGGCCTGGTGGCCGGCTGTGCCATTGGCTACTTTACCGAGGTTTACACCTCCGACACCTATAAGCCCACCCAGACCCTGGCCGCCGCTACCGAGACCGGCTCCGCCACCACCATCATCGGCGGCCTGAGCCTGGGTATGAAGTCTACCGCCGCCCCCATCGTCATCATCTCTGTGGCCATCATCGTGGCCTTCGTGGCCGCCGGCGGCAGCCTGAATACCGCCGACCAGGCCCTCTATGAGGGCAGCTTCGCCAGGGGCCTCTACGGCATCGGCATCGCCGCGGTGGGCATGCTCTCCACCCTGGGCATCACCCTGGCCACCGACGCTTACGGCCCCGTGGCCGACAACGCCGGCGGCATCGCCGAGATGGCGGGCCTGGGCGCCGAGGTGCGGGAGCGCACCGACGCACTGGACTCCCTGGGCAACACCACCGCCGCCACCGGCAAGGGCTTCGCCATCGGCTCCGCCGCCCTCACCGNCCTGGCCCTGCTGGTGAGCTATGTGGACGTGGTCAAGGGCAAGACCGCCGCGCTCGATCTTGAGCTGACNAATCCCGCCGTGCTGGTGGGTATCTTCGNGNGCGTGATGCTCACCTTCGTCTTCGCCTCNCTCACCATGTCCGGCGTCCAGCGGGCAGCCCAGTCCATCGTGGTGGNGGTGCGCCGCCAGTTCCGGGACATCCCTGGCATCATGGACAGCGCCGCCGACCCGGACTACGCCTCCTGCGTGGATCTGTGTACCAAGTGCGCCCTTCACGAGATGGTCAAGCCCTCCCTGCTGGCCATCATCGTCCCCGTGGTCACCGGCCTTCTGCTGGGGCCGGAGGCCGTGGTGGGCCTGCTGGGCGGCGTCACCGTGTCCGGCTTTGCCCTGGCGGTGTTCATGTCCAACGCCGGCGGCGCCTGGGACAACGCCAAGAAGT
The DNA here is from genome assembly GCA_905219705.1 of Oscillospiraceae bacterium. Taxonomy (GTDB): domain Bacteria; phylum Bacillota; class Clostridia; order Oscillospirales; family Oscillospiraceae; genus Vermiculatibacterium; species Vermiculatibacterium agrestimuris. The sequence goes on from CAJMXB010000024.1 coordinate 20,979, forward strand.
ACATCGAGACCGGCACCCACGGGGGCAAGGGCTCCGAGCAGCATAAGGCCGCCGTCATCGGCGACACGGTGGGCGATCCCTTTAAGGACACCGCCGGCCCCTCCCTGAACATTCTCATCAAGCTGTGCTCCACCGTCTCCATCGTCTTCTCCACCCTCATCGTCAGCTGCAATTTGACCGCCCTGCTGGGTTGAGGAGAGCCATAACAAAAAGGGACGCCGCTTACAAAGCGGCGTCCCTTTTTCTTTTACAGCCCCAGCTGATCCGCCACCTGGCGCAGGGTGACGGCGGAGGCGTGAAAGGCCCGGCTCTCCTCTGGCGACAGCTNGATCTCCAGCACCCGTTCCACCCCGGAGCGGCCCACCACGGCGGGAACGCTCATGCACAGATCCTCCACCCCGTAGAGCCCGCCCAGCTGGGCGGACACCGGAAGCACCGAGTGTTCGTCGCGNACGATGCACAGGGCAAGGCGCTTCACCGCGGCGGCGATGCCGTAATAGGTCGCTCCCTTCTTCTCAATGANNTCGTAGGCCGAGTCCCGCACATCCCGGTAGATGCGCTCCATGTTCTCCCGGTGGGCGGTGTGGCCGCACAGCTCGCAGAAATGATCCAGATCCACCCCGGAGACGTTAGCCCCGCTCCACACTGCCAGCTCGCTGTCCCCGTGCTCCCCCACGATGACGGCGTGGACGCTGCGGGCGTCCACGTTCAGGTGCTGACTGAGCAGGTACTTGAGCCGGGCGGTATCCAGCACGGTGCCGGAGCCGATGACCTGCCGGGCGGGGAGNCCTGAGAGCTTCTGAGCCACCCAGGTCAGGATGTCCACCGGATTGGAGACGATCAGCAGAATGGCCTCCCGGTTATAGCGAACGATCTGGGGAATGACGGACTTGAGTATGGCAACATTTTTGTGCACCAGATCCAATCGNGTCTCCTCAGGCNTCTGGTTGGCGCCCGCCNTGATAACGATGAGGNCGCACTCGCNCNGGTCGGGATAATCCCCGGCGAATATCTTCATGGGCCGGGCAAAGAGCAGGCCATGGGAGAGATCCATGGCCTCCCCCTCCGCCTTTTCCCGGTTCACGTCGATAAGCGCCAGCTCAGAAAAAACTCCGGTCTGGGTCAGGGCAAAGGCGATGGACGAACCCACAAAACCACAGCCGATAACGGCGGCCTTTTGGATGTTGACCATGGGACACGCTCCTTCCAACGAAATTTTTCATAGTATCCCCTGNAGAAAAGGGGCAATTCCTCAATTTCTTTTTTCCGAGCTATTGACAACGGCGGGAAAAGGTGTATGATATAGGCAGACAAACATATGAGCATTTATTCATATGTTTGTGAGAACGGAGNCTTCCCTGTGGACNATATGAGAGAGCCCACCGCTGAAATGCAGGGGTGCGAAGCGGGCCACGACCACACGGAGGCGGTGCGCCGGGTCAGCGCGCAGCTGCCGGAGGACGACATCCTCTACGACCTGGCGGATCTCTTCCGCATCTTTGCCGATTCCACCCGCATCAAGATCCTCTACGCGCTGTACGAATCGGAGCTGTGCGTGGGAGCCATCACCCAGCTGCTGGGTATGACCCAGTCGGCGGTGTCCCACCAGCTCCGGGCGCTGAAGCAGTCCAAGCTGGTAAAGTACCGCCGGGAGGGCAAAACCATTTTCTACTCCCTGGCCGACGAGCACGTGGTGACCATCCTGGCGCAGGGTATGGAGCACATTGAGGAATAATAGGAGGANAACATGATGAAAAAGAAATTCAAGCTCATGGATCTGGACTGCGCCAACTGCGCGGCCAAAATGGAGGAGGCCATCAACCGTATCGACGGCGTCGGCGCCGCCACCGTCAGCTTCATTCAGCAGANGCTCACCATCGAGGCCGACGACGCCCGGTTTGACGATATCATGGCCCAGGTGGTAAAGGTCTGCAAAAAGGTAGAACCCGACTGCACCATTCTTCTCTGAACATGACCTTCTGGGATAAGACCGCCAAGGTCTACGATCTGGCAGAGCGGCTCAACCGCAAGGCCAACGCCGAGACCGTCCGCCGGGTGGGCGCGCTCATCCCCCAGTGGGCTTCGGTATTGGACTGCGCCGCGGGCACGGGGGAATTTTCCCTGGCGGCCGCGGAGCGGGCAGGGGCGGTGATGTGCACCGACCTCTCCCCCGCCATGCTCGCCAGAGCGGAGAAGAAGGCCAGGCGCCGGGGAAAGCACAACATCTCCTTTTCCCTGCGGGACTTGACCGCCCTGCCCGAGNGGGACGGCACCTATAATGTGGTCNTCGCCGCCAACGTGCTCCACCTCCTGCTGCGGCCGTAGGNGGCAGTGCGGGAGCTGTGGCGGGTCACCGCCCCCGGCGGGATGCTCATCCTGCCCACCTATCTCCAGGGGGAGACCAGCGCCCTCTTCCGGCCTTTCCTCTCCCTCTACCAGTACTTCGGCTTCCGGCCCTACTGGAAATTCACCCTGGGCTCCTACCGGGCCTTCCTTCTGGATATGGGCCTGCCGGTGCAGGTCAGCCGGGTGGTGGGCGCTGTTCCGGTAGGGCTGGCCGTATGCCAAAAGCCCAACTGATCCCAAGGAGGAACGTACTATGAACAAAAAGCAGAAACACACCCTGTGGCGTATCCTCATCGCCGCCGCCCTTCTTGTGGCGGCGGTGCCGGCGTCCTCCAGGCTGCCCATCCCCGCCATCCTCCTCTATCTCATCCCCTATTTCACCATCGGCTGGGACATTTTGTGGAAGGCCATCCGCAACATCGCCCACGGCCAGGTCTTTGACGAGAACTTTCTCATGGCCATCTCCACCGTGGGNGTTGTGGCCATCGGAGAGTATCCGGAGGCGGTCTTCGTCATGCTCTTTTACCAGGTGGGCGAGCTGTTCCAGGCGGTGGCCGTGGGCCGCTCCCGGCAGTCCATCGCCGCCCTCANGGACATCCGTCCCGAGGAGGCCAACGTGGAGCGGGACGGCGTGGTGGAGACCGTAGACCCTGACGAGGTGGCGGTGGGCGAGACCATCGTCATCAAGCCCGGCGAGCGGGTGCCCATCGACGGGGTCATCCTGGAGGGCAGCTCCACCCTGAATACCGCCGCCCTCACCGGAGAATCTCTCCCCCGTGATGTGGCCCCCGGAGACGATGTGATCTCCGGCTGCGTCAACCTCTCCGGGCTTCTCCGTGTGCGCACCACCAAGGCCTTTGAGGACTCCACCGTGGCGAAGATCCTCGACCTGGTGGAAAACTCCACCGCCAAAAAGGCCAGGGCGGANCAGTTTATCACCCGCTTCGCCCGGTACTATACCCCCGCGGTGGTCATCGGGGCCGTACTGCTGGCCATCCTCCCGCCCCTGCTGGGCGGCGGCGCATGGAGCAAGTGGTTTGAGCAGGCCCTCATCTTCCTGGTCATCTCCTGTCCCTGCGCCCTGGTCATCTCGGTGCCCCTCACCTTCTTCGGCGGCATCGGCGGCTGCTCCAAGGCGGGTATTCTGGTCAAGGGNAGCAACTATCTGGAGGCCCTGGCCCGGGCCGAGATCGTGGTCTTCGATAAGACGGGCACCCTGACCCTGGGCGTGTTCAACGTCACCGCCATCCATCCCCAGGCATGCAGCGAGGCCCGCCTTCTGGAGCTGGCCGCCCTGGCGGNGAGCTGGTCGAACCACCCCATCGCCCGCTCCCTGCGGGACGCCTGGAACAAGGAGCTGGACAGCAGCCGGGTGGACAATGTGGCCGAGATCACCGGCCGGGGCGTGAAGGCCGACGTGGATGGGCAGACCGTCTATGTGGGCAGCGGCAAGCTCATGGAGGACTGCGGCGTCAGCTGGCACCCCTGCCACCAGGTGGGCACCACCGTCCACGTGGCCAGCCAGGGGGAATACCTGGGCCACATCGTCATCTCCGACGCGGTGAAGTCCGACGCCAAACCGGCGATCGCCGGGCTGAAGCGCTCCGGCGTGCGCAAGACCGTCATGCTCACCGGCGACGCCCAGGACGTGGGCGAGGCGGTGGGCGCCGAGCTGGGCCTGGACGAGGTGCACGCCCAGCTCCTCCCCGCTGACAAGGTGGAGCGGGTGGAGTCCCTGCTGGCGGAAAAGACGCCCAAGGGCGTGTTGGTCTTCGTGGGGGACGGCATCAACGACGCCCCCGTCCTCTCCCGGGCCGATGTGGGCGTGGCCATGGGCGCCCTGGGCAGCGACGCCGCCATTGAGGCCGCCGACGTGGTGCTCATGGACGACAAGCCCTCCAAGCTCTCCCAGGCCATCGCCATGGCCCGGAGAACCCTGCGCATCGCCAACCAGAACATCGTCTTCGCCCTGGCGGTGAAGGCCGTCTTCCTGCTGATGGGCATTTTCGGCGTGGCCAATATGTGGGAGGCCACCTTCGCCGACGTGGGCGTCAGCGTCATCGCCATCCTCAACGCCACCCGGGCCCTGAAGCTGACCGGGGACATATGAGCAAGCGCTCATTTTACAAATTTCCGGAAATCGGATATAATAGCCAAATAGGGCTATTATATCCGATTTTTTATGGAGGCGGGCGCCCGTGAAACAGCAGCTTTTGTTTGCCCTGGCCCAGGAATACGCCAGCTTTTACCTCTATGAGGAGACGACCCTCTCCCAGNGGGCCGGCCGGCTCCGCCGGGACTTGCCCGGGGCGGAGCTTCTCTACTCCGTGAAATGCAACCCCGCCCCCGCGGTGCTTCGCACCCTTTTCGCCCGGGGCTTCGAGGCCGACGCCGCCAGTCTGGAGGAGGTAAAGCTCGCCGCCCGTCTGGGCCTGGTGCCCCATGAGATCTACTACTCCGCCCCCGGTAAAAGTCAGGCTGACCTGGCCGCCGCCCTGGCCCTGTCCACCGTGGTGGCCGACAGTCTGGGGGAGGTCGACCGCATCCAGGCCATCGCCAAGCGAATGGACAAAAAGGTCTCCATCGGCCTGCGCCTCAACCCCGACTACAGCTTCGGCGGCGGGGAAGGCGCACCCTCCAAATTCGGTGTGGACGAGCTTCAGGCCCTGGAGGCGCTGGCACAGGAGGGCCGCTGGCCCAATGTGCGGGTGGTGGGCCTCCATGTCCATCNCCGCAGCCAGGAGCTGCACGCGCCGGTATTGTGTGAATACTACGAGGCCCTTCTGGCCCTGGCCCTGCGGTTCCAGACCCTTCTGGGCCGGAGCCTGGACTTTNTCAACTTGGGCTCCGGTCTGGGCATCCCCTACGCCCCAGAGGACGTCGAGCTGGACACCGCCGCCCTGGGGGAGACCCTCCAGGCCCTGAAGACCCGGCTGCCCCAGACCCGCCTTCTTCTGGAGACGGGCCGGTATGTGGCGGGGCCCAGCGGCGTCTACGTGACCCGGGTCATGGACAAGAAGGTGTCCCGGGGCGAGACCTTTGTGATCCTGAACGCCACCCTCAACGGCTTCCTGCGGCCCTGTCTGGCCCGGATGGCGGAGGGCTATTCCCCCCACCCTGCCCCCTGCGAGC
>CAJMXB010000025.1 GCA_905219705.1 Oscillospiraceae bacterium
GCCCCCACCAGCCTCAGCATGGCAGGGCCTCCACCCGGTAGTAGGAGCCCAGTCTCCGCCGGTCGATGGTCACCGCCTGGGAAAAGAGCCCCCGTTCCAGCAAAGAGCGGTAGAGGGGCTTGCACGTCAGGTCGTCCACGCCGTCGGCGTGGACGGTGGCCAGCAGCTTCACCCCGCAGTTGCCGCACCGCTCCAGGGCGGCGCAGTCGGCGGGAAGGGTGATCTCATCGCAGGAGAGCACATGGGGATTCATGCCCCGCAGGAGCATCATCAGACCCTGGGCCTTGGGGCAGCCCTCCAGCACGTCGGTGCGCTCTCCCACATCGAACTGGGGCAGGCCCTCCCACAGGGCGGCCACCTCCCCCCGCTCGTCAGCCAGTCCCACCCGCAGGGGCGGCCCGGCCGACCCGTTGGAAATGAGGCGGACAAGATCCCGCAGAAGGGTGGTCTTCCCCTGTCCCGGCGGGGCCAGAAGAAGGGTGTTGGGAAGCCGTCCGCCCTCCATCAATTCGGAGAGCACCTGCTCGCCGCAGCCGGGGACAGCCCGGGCCACCCGCAGGTTCAGAGAGGAGAGCTGACGCAGATTTTTCACCTGCCCCTNCTCTGCCGTCCCCGTGCCGCACAGGCCCAGACGGTGGCCGCCCCGCACGGTGAAGTAGCCCTGCCGCACCCGCTCCAGGGCAGTGTGGGCGCTGGCTCCGGTGGCGATCTCCACCGTCAGGGCCAGATCCCGGGTCGTCACCTCTCCACAGCCGGGCAGGGGCAGCTCGTCGCTGCCCACCACCACGGCAGGCGGACGGCCGCCCCGCAGGCGGATCTCCTCCACCCGACGGCGCACCAGGGCCGGGAGGGCCTGCGCCCCCCGGCGCAGGCCGGGGGGCAGCAGCATCGCCGCCTGGTCGAACGGCTCCATACCCATCCCTCCTCTTTTGTGTTTCTTTGCCCTANGTCTATGAGNGCTCGTCCGGAATTATGAACGCGGGCATAAAAAAAGAGGACACGCTTTCGCCTGTCCTCTTCGCAACCGCTATTTTTGTTAAACCCAGCTCTCCTCGCTCTCATGCTTCCGATCCCGGGCCATGAGCGCCGTGATGGCCTCCGTGGGATCCCGGCCCTCGTAGAGCACCTGGCAGGCGGCCTGGGTAATGGGCATCTCCACCCCCGTCTTGTCCGCCAGGGCCTTGGCGTTGGCAGCGGCATAGTAGCCCTCCACCACCATGCCCATCTCCTTTACCGCCCGCTCCGGCGGCGTGCCCTTGCCGATGGCGATGCCGCAGCGGCGGTTGCGGGAGTGCATGGAGGTGCAGGTGACGATGAGGTCGCCCAGACCGGCAAGGCCGGCGAAGGTCTCCTTCCGCCCTCCCAGAGCCTCCCCCAGCCGGGCGATCTCCGAAAGGCCGCGGGTCANAAGGGCGGCCTTGGTGNTGTCCCCGCAGCCCACGCCGTCACAGACGCCGGCGCACAGGGCGATGACGTTCTTCAGCGCCGCCCCCAGCTCCACTCCCACCACGTCGTCGGTGGTGTAGACCCGGAAGCGTCCGTTCATAAAGAGATCCTGCACCAGCTCCGCCGCAGCCTGGTCACGGGAGGCCGCCACCACCGCCGTGGGAACATGCCGGCCCACCTCCTCCGNNTGGGAGGGGCCGGACAGGGCCNCAATGGGGTGGTCTCCCCCCACCTCCTGGGCGATGACCTCGGTGAGGGTGAGGGAGCTGTCCTTCTCCACGCCCTTGGACACAGAGACGATGACCGCCCCCGGCTCCAGCAGTGGCTTCACCTGCCGGGCGGTGGAACGGACGGCAAAGGAGGGAGTAGCCAGCACCACCGCGCCGCAGCCCTTTACGCAGGCAATGTCGGCGGTGAGCTCCAGCTCCCCGGGCAAAGGCACGCCAGGGAGAACGGGGTTCTCCCCCTTGGCCCGCAGAGTGGCGCTCTCCTCTTCTAAATAAGACCAGAGCCTGACCTGATGGCCGTTTTCCAGCAGCACCAGGGCCAGGGCCGTACCCCAGCCGCCGGAGCCCAAGACGGTGATGGTCATAGGATTCACTCCTTCTTTTTGTGGAAGCTCAGCTTGTTTTCTTCGCCCTTCAAAAGCCGCTTGATGTTCCCCCGGTGCATCCAGAGCACCAGCGCCCCCAGAAGGACAGCCAGGGTCATCACCACCGGATCGTGGCTGACAAAGAGCCAGGTGCCAATAGGANAGGCGGCGGCGGCAAAGACCGAGCCCAGGGAGACATAGCGGGTCAGCAGGGCCAGGATGAGAAACCCGCCCCACACCAGCAGGGCCAGCCGCCAGTCCAGCATAATGGCGATGGTACCCCCGGAGAGAACGCCTTTGCCCCCCTTGAAGCCGAACATGCAGGGGAAGATGTGGCCTAAGAGACAGAAGCTGCCGGCCCAGTACTTGGCCAGAACAATGAATTCTGCCCTGTGCCCGCCAAAATCATAGAGGCTTCCAACGATCCACATACTCAGAAGGATCGCGATCACCGCTTTCAGCACGTCGATCAGAATGACCGCCAGGGTCAATGGGCCGCCAAAGGTGCGGTGGAAATTGGTCAGCCCCGCGTTGCCGCTACCGTGGTTGCGCACATCATCACGCAAAATGTATTTGGAGATGATGACCGCTCCGTTCGAGCAGCCTAAGAAGTAAGCGAAGACAGCTGTGCCCAAAAACGCCGCCACGACGGCCCCCCAGCCCACCGACAGGAATTCCTCCCACATGGGGACCATGCAGTTCATCATCACAGGATCGTCCATTTCTTACCCCTCCTTGTCGCCCTTCTGGCGAATAGTGATCTTCACCGGGGTACCCTCCAGGCCGAAGGTGGCCCGGATCTGGTTTTCCAGATACCGCTGGTAGGAGAAGTGGAAGAGCTTGGCGTCGTTGCAGAAGATGACGAAGTGAGGGGGCTTGATCCCCACCTGGGTCATATAGTAGACCTTCAGCCGCTTGCCCTTGTCCGTGGGGGGCTGGACCCGGGCGGTGGCGTCGTTGAGCACGTCGTTGAGCATGCCGGTGGTGATGCGCATGGCGGCCTGATCCGCCACATCGTTGATGGCGTCGNACAGCCGCTNCACNCGGGANCCGGTGNGGGCGNAGANGAAGAGGATGGGGGCGTAGGTCATATAGCTCAAGTCCCGGCGGATGTCCTTGCACATCCTGTCCATGGTCTTGTCGTCCTTTTCCACCGCGTCCCTCTTATTGACCACGATGATGCTGGCCTTCCCCGCCTCGTGGGCAAGGCCAGCCACCTTGGTGTCCTGCTCGGTGACCCCCTCATTGGCGTCGATCATGATAAGGCACACGTCGCACCGCTCGATGGCCAGGGTGGCCCGGAGGACGGAGAACTTCTCCACCCGGTCGTCCACCCGGCTCTTCCTTCTCATGCCGGCGGTGTCGATGAAGAGGTAGCGCCCCTTCTCATTTTCAAAGTAGTTGTCCACCGCGTCCCGGGTGGTGCCCGCCACGTCGGAGACAATGACCCGCTCCTGGCCCAGGATGCGGTTGACCAGAGAGGACTTGCCCACATTGGGCTTGCCGATGATGGCCACCTTGGTCACGTCCTCGTCCTCCTCTTCCCCCTCGCCCTCGGGGAAGTAGCGGAAGCACTCGTCCAGAAGGTCGCCGGTGCCGTGGCCGTGGACGGCGGAGACGGGGACGGGATCCCCCAGCCCCAGGTTATAGAACTCGTAGATATCCGGATTTTCCGGCCCGGTGGAGTCCATCTTGTTCACCGCCAGAACCACCGGCTTGCCCGACTTGAGNAGCATGGAGGCCACCTCCTGGTCGGAGGCAGTGAGGCCGGTCTGGATATCGCAGAGGANGATGATAACGGTGGCATTGTCTATGGCNATCTCCGCCTGACGGCGCATGAACAGCAGCATCTCGCTGTCGGTACCCGGCTCAATGNCGCCGGTGTCCACCAGGTCGAACTTCCGGCCCCGCCACTCACAGGGGGCGTAAAGCCGGTCCCGGGTGACGCCCGGCGTGTCCTCCACAATGCTGAGCCGCTGCCCGGTGAGCTTATTGAAGAGCATGGATTTTCCCACATTGGGACGGCCTACGATGGCCACCAGAGGTCTCGCCATGGAAAACACTTCCTTTCGCTTTTGGTAGTATATCATAGTGGGGAGAAAATATCAATCAGGGGAAAAGAGCAAAAAAAGAAGAGAGGAATCTCTTCCCCTCTCCCTCTTTTTCCTTCCCTCATTACTGAGCGGCGGCCTCGGTCTTGCTGAAGTCGTGACCGTTGTAGCTCAGGCAGGACTTACACATCCGATGGGGCAGGCGATAGGCCCCGCACTTGGGGCAGGTGGTGACGCCGGGGGTCTCCAGCTTCCACACGGCGCTGCGGCGCTTGTTCCGGCGCTGCTTGGACACTTTACTCTTGGGAACTGCCATCTATGACACCTCCTTAACGTGACAGGGGCAATTCGTTGCTCATGTTTCTTTGGCGCCTTCCNGCNCCTTATCCAAAAGTTTTGCCAATACGGCAAAACGAGGATCCAGTTCCTTCCCGCATCCGCAGGGCCCGTCGTTGAGGTCCTTCCCGCNCCTGGGGCACAGCCCCGCGCAGTCCTCCCGGCAGAGATGCTTCCCATCCCAGCCCAGAATACAGGCGGTGGTAAACAAAGCATCCAGATCCACCTGGCCGTTCTCCAGCAGGACGATCTCGTCGTTCTCCTCGTCCTCCAGCNCCTCGGCCAGAAGGGTCTCCACCGGGATATCCACCTGCAGCGTGATGGGCTTCAGGNACCGGTCNCACCTGGACTCAACCGTGGAGTGGNCCCCGCCGGNGAGCACCAGAGNTCCGGCCATGTTCCGAACGGTGCCGGAGACCTCCACAGGCGCCTGAAAGGGCCGCNCTCCAAAGAGCTCCGTCTGGGACAGATCCAGCGTGCAGGAAAAATCCCGGCTCGCTCCGGGGACATGGATGATCTCTTTTAAATCCAAACGCATAGTGTTCTCCTCGCAACGGTACAGCGGACATTATAACGAAAATTTTGTCCCATGTCAAATACTTTCTTCAATTTTTTCCTCCTTTGTGATAGAATACTTTCACATGAAACGGGAGGAATGGCCGTGAGAGAGTTCACCATGGGAAAAAACGACGCCGGGCAGCGGCTTGACCGCTGGCTGGGCAAGGCTTTGCCCCTCCTGCCCGCCCCGCTGGCCCAAAAGTATATCCGCCTCAAGCGGGTGAAGGTCAACGGCAAGGGCGCGGCGCGGGACTACCGGCTCCAGGTGGGCGACCTGCTCCAGCTCTACATCNACGACGAATTTTTNGACGCCCCCCGGGAGGACAACGCCTTTCTCTCCGTCTTCACGCCCCAGCTGGATATCGTCTATGAGGACGCGCATATCCTGGTCTGCTCCAAGCGGCCCGGACTTTTGTGCCACCCCGACGAACACGAGTATGTCTCCACCCTCATCACCCATATCCAGGCCTACCTCTATCAAAAGAAAGAGTGGTCGCCCAAGTGGGAGGGGGCCTTTGCTCCCGCCCTGTGCAACCGCATCGACCGCAATACCGGCGGGCTGGTCATCGCCGCCAAGACCGCCGAGGCCCTGCGGGTGATGAATCAGAAAATAAGAGACCGGGAGATCAGGAAATACTATCTGGCCGCCGTGGTGGGAAAAATGNCGCCGCCCCAGNGGGAGTTGCGGGGCTTCCTTTTGAAGGACGAGAAGAAAAAGCAGGTGTCGGTCTACAAAAAGCCCGTCCCCGGCGGCAAGACCGCCGTCACCCGGTATAAGACCCTGCAGACGCGCGGCGGCCTGTCCCTTGTAGNGTGCGAGCTTTTGACGGGCCGCACCCATCAGATCNGGGCCCAGTTCGCCGCCGCCGGCCACCCCCTGCTGGGGGACGGGAAGTACGGCTGGCGGGAGGACAACCGCAAAACGGAGCGCAAGGGCCAGGCCCTGTGGTCTTACAGGCTCATCTTCGACTTCCCCACCGACGCCGGGGAGCTGGAATACTTAAAGGGCAAGACCCTGGAGGTGCCCCGGGGGGACATCGACTTCGTGGGGGAGTATTTTGGGTAATACAATCCTTGTGCTCCTGAGCGGCCACGGAGAAAAATTCNTTCGACAAACNTATTGACAATTCCCGGCACACCGTGTATATTATGCCTTGTCAAAGGTCGGACCCAACCGACAGGTGGTTACGACCTTTTTCAACACCATCCAAAAAGCATGAAGAAGGAATGGGGGAGGATAAATGTCCAAAGAGCTGATCCGTCTATCGGACTGCGTCGTGAAATTCGACGACGAGATCATTCTCGATCATCTCAATCTCTACATCAATGACAAAGAATTTTTAACGCTCCTGGGCCCCAGCGGCTGTGGCAAGACCACCACGCTGAGGATCATTGGTGGGTTCCAAAAACCTACCTCCGGGGACGTTTTTTTNGACGGNNGNCGANGTAACGNCGTGCCGCCCCANAAACGGCAGGTNAACACGGTGGTTCAGAAGTACGCCCTGTTCACCCACATGAATATTTTCGAAAACGTGGCCTTCGGCCTGCGCATCGCCAAAACGCCTGAAGCCGAGATCACCCGCCGGGTGGAGGAGGCCCTGGAGCTCGTCAACCTGCCCGGCTACGGCAAGCGGCGGGTCAGCTCCCTGTCCGGCGGCCAGCAGCAGCGGGTGGCCATTGCCCGGGCCATCGTCAACCGGCCCCAGGTGCTGCTCCTGGACGAGCCTTTGGGGGCCTTGGATCTGAAGCTCCGCAAGGACATGCAGGTGGAGCTCAAGCGCATCCAGCGGGAGGTGGGCATCACCTTTATCTATGTGACCCACGACCAGGAGGAGGCCCTCACCATGTCCGACACCGTGGTGGTCANGGACAAGGGCAATATCCAGCAGATCGNCGCCCCCGAGGACATCTACAACGAGCCCAAAAACGCCTTTGTGGCCGACTTTATCGGGGAGTCCAACATCATCGACGGCACCATGCCCGAGGACAAGGTGGTCAAGATGTATGGCCGGAAGTTCCCCTGCCTGGACGGCGGCTTTGCCCCGGGCGAGCCGGTGGACGTGGTCATCCGCCCCGAGGACATCGACATCGTCTCCCCGGAGGAGGGGCAGATCACCGGCACCGTCACCGAGGTCACCTTTAAGGGCATGCACTATGACATCATCGTGGACTTCCAGGGCTTTAAGTGGCTCATCCAGACCACGGACTATTCCCCTGAGGGGGCGAGGATCGGGGTGAAGATCGACCCCGACGGCTTCCACGTGATGCACAAAAGCGCCTATTCCGGTAAGTTTGGCGATTACAGCTCCTACTCTGACGAGTATGATGAGCTGAACGTAGACGCCGAGGCTGGATTGGAGGGCGACGATGAAGAGAACTAAGGCTTTCACCATCCCCTACACCATCTGGATGGCGCTTTTTGTGGTGGCTCCCATCCTCATGATCGTGATCTACGCCTTCTCTGGCGCGGACGGCGGGTTCACCCTGNCCAANTTCAGCACCATGGNCGACTATACCGTGGTNTTCGTGCGCTCCTTCCGCCTGGCCCTCATCGCCACGCTCATCTGCCTCGCCATCGGCTATCCGGTGGCCTATCTGCTCAGCAAAGAGGGGCCGCGGTTCCAGAGCGTCGCCACGGTGCTCATCATGCTGCCCATGTGGATGAACTTCCTTCTGCGCACCTACTCCTGGATGGCCATTCTGGAGAATAACGGCCTCANCAACCAGTTTTTGGGCCTTTTTGGCCTGGGGCCCTTCCAGATGATCGACACCCAGGGGGCGGTGGTGCNGNGCATGGTGTATAACTACCTGCCCTTTATGATNCTGCCCATCTACTCCGTCATCGTCAAGCTGGACAACTCCCNGGTGGAGGCGGCCCACGACCTGGGGGCCAACAGCGTGGTGGCCTTTCGCCGGGTCATCTTTCCCCTGTCTCTGCCCGGGGTGCTCTCCGGCATCACCATGGTCTTCGTCCCCAGCGTATCCACCTTCGCCATCAGCACCATGCTGGGGGGCGGCACCGAGTACCTGCTGGGCGACCTCATCGAGCAGCAGTTCCTGGGCGGGGCCTATAATCCCCAGCTGGGGGCCGCCATCNCCCTGGTGANGATGGTCATTGNNGTGCTTTGTATGTGGGTGATGAACCGCTTCGGTGAGGGCGAGGAACAGGCGGTGGTACTATGAAGAAAAACTCCGCCTTCGGCCGTTTTTTTACGTTCCTGGTCTTCCTCTTTCTCTACGCCCCCATCATTCTGCTCATCATCTTCTCCTTCAACCAGAATAACAGTAACGTAGTCTGGGGGGGCTTTTCCCTCCACAGGTACAGGGAGCTGTTTCAGAACCGGATCATCATGCGAAGCCTCTACACCACCCTTCTGGTGTCTCTGCTGGCCACGGTGATCTCCACCATCGCCGGCACCTTTGCCGCCATCGGCTTCTACGGCCTNCGCCGGCGCGCCAGGAACGCCCTCACCACAGTAAACAACATCCCCATGATGAACGCCGACATCGTCACCGGCGTTGCCATGTGCCTGTTTTTCGTGGCCTTCTTCGCCCTGTGGAAGGACTTCGCCCTCTGGTTCAACTCTGTCCAGACCCTGCTGGTGCTGCCCACCCGGCTCACCCTGGGCTTCCCCACCCTGCTCATCGCCCACATCACCTTCGACATCCCCTATGTGCTTCTGTCGGTAAGCCCCAAGCTGCGCCAGCTGGACAAGAACCTCATTGACGCCGCCCAGGATCTGGGCTGCACCTGGTTCCAGGCTTTTTACAAGGTGATCCTGCCGGAGATCAAGCCGGGCATCGTCTCCGGGGCCCTCACCGCCTTCACCATGAGCATCGACGACTTCATCATCAGCTACTTCACCGCCGGCTCCTCCTCTTCCACCCTGGCCATGACCATCTACGGCATGACCAAGAAGCGGGTGAGCCCGGAGATCAACGCCATCTCCACCATCCTCTTTGTCACCGTGATCCTCCTGCTGGCCGTTATCAATATCCGGGAGGCCCGGCTGGAGAAGATGGCCCAGCGCCGCCAGGCCGCCCCCTCCGCCACGGTGGCGGAGATGGCCGGACAAAAGCCCCACCGCACCCCCTTCCTGGCAAAGGCGGCAGCGGCTGTGGCCTGTGCCGCCGTGCTCGTCACCGCGGTGGTGGGTGCCTTCCAGAACACCCGCCAGCCGGTGGTGAACGTGTGCTCCTGGGGGGAGTATATCGACGAGGAACTCATCACCCAGTTTGAGGAGGAGACGGGCATCCTGGTCAACTACCAGACCGCCGAGAGCAACGAGGCCCTCTACTCCCTGCTGAAAAGCGGCGCGGGGGATTACGACGTCATCGTCCCCTCCGACTATATGATCTCGCAGCTTATCGAGGAGGATATGCTGGAGAAGCTGGACTACAGCAGCATCCCCAACTTCTCCCTCATCGACGACCGCTTCAAAAACCTGCCCTACGACCCCACCAACGAGTACACTGTCCCCTATACCTGGGGCACCGTGGGCATCATCTACAACACCGCCATGGTGACCGAACCCCCCGCCAGTTGGAGCGTCATGTTTGACGACCAGTACGCCGGGAACGTGCTCATGTTCCGCAACTCCCGGGACGCCATGGCCACCGCCCTGCTCTATCTGGGGTATTCCCTGAACACCACCGATGANGCGGAGCTGCGCCAGGCCGCCNGCCTCATTGCCNACGCCAAAAGCCGCGGGGTCTACCAGGCCTTTGTCATGGACGAGATCCTCCAGAAGATGGAGGGAGGCAACGCCGCCATTGGCGCCTACTACGCCGGGGACTACCTCTCCATGGCNGAGAACAACCCCGATCTGGCCTTCGTTGTGCCCCAGGAGGGCTCCAATTGGTTTGTGGACGCCATGTGCGTGCTCAAGGACGCCCCCCATTACGAGGAGGCCATGGCCTGGATCAATTTCATCGCCTCCACCGAAGCCAATCTCCGCAACATGGACTTTATCTGGTACGCCTCCCCCAACAAAGAGGCCCTGGAGCAGTATCCCGCTTACTACGAGGCCCTCTATGAGGAGGAGCTGGATCAGGAGACCTACGAGACCATGGCCGCCCCGGCGGAAGTTCTGGAGCGGTGTGAGTCCTATGTATCTNTTCCCACGGAGACCCTGCGGCTCTACAATGAACTGTGGATCGGTCTGGGAATTCAATAAGGAGGAATTTGTATGTCTGTCGCAATTGGACTGAAGGGCCGGGCCGAGACCGCGGTAGTTCACGAAAACACCGCCGCCGCTGTGGGCAGCGGGCTGCTGCCCGTCTTCGCCACTCCCATGATGGTGGCCCTGATGGAAAACGCCGCCGTCAACGCCCTGGAGGGACATCTGGCCGATGGAGAGGGCAGCGTAGGTACCCGTCTGGATATCTCCCACGACGCCGCCACCCCCGTGGGGATGAAGGTCTGGGCTGAGGCGGAGCTCACCGCCGTGGACGGCCGGGCTCTCACCTTCGCCGTCACCGCCTATGACGACGGCGGTGTCATAGGCAAGGGTGTCCACGGCCGGTTTCTCATTGACAACGCCCGCTTTCTGGCCAAAGCGGAAAAGAAAGCGGGGCGCGGGGCATGAAAGGCAAGAAAAGCCTGATGGCGGCCGCCGGGCTCTATCTGATCCTGGGTCTGGTGCTTCTTCTCTTCCCCGGGCTCACCACCGCCGTGTTCTGCGTGGCGGTGGGTGTGCTTTTGCTGCTCTACGGGGTCGTCACCATCCTCAGCTTCTTCGCCCACCGGGGCAGCAGCACCAGCTTTACCTTCCAGGCTGAGCTGATCCTGGGCATCCTCTCTGCCATCGTGGGCGCCTTCTTCCTCACCCACTCCGACTTTATCATCTCCATCATCCCCGCAATCCTGGGCCTCTACGTGGTCATCGACGGCCTGGTGAACCTGAAGCGGGGGCTGGATATGCGCGCCTTCGGCTACGCCGGCTGGACGGCCACGCTGGTCATGTCCCTGGTCTCTCTGACACTGGGGGCCGTCATTCTCCGGCATCCCTTCGGCGTGGGCCTGACCCTGTGGCGCATGATCGGCGCCGCCTTCCTCTATCAGGGCCTGTCCGATCTTTGGGCCATCCTCACCCTGAACAAGCTCACAAAGGACGAATAAATCTGAAAAAAGCCCGGCGCATAAGCGCCGGGCTTTTTTCAGCCATCTCCCCGCAGAACATTGTGGACGTATGCCTCCAGCTCATCCATGGATTTCACATGTCCCTTTTTGGAAATGATCTGTTCCCTGGCATACTGGGGGATCTGACTGAACAGCGCGGACGCCTTGGGTTCTCCGGAGAGCAGCGCCTCCAGATNCTTATACTGCTTCATCTTCTCTCACCTCGCCTTCAGTTTCTCCGCCCATATCTCTCCCATACCCGGAAAATTCAGGTTGCATCCGCCCTTTGANNGGTGNACAATAACAATAGCTTCCTTNCGTAAAACGAATCAAATGATCAGGAGGGATCGGTATGCAGTATAAGATCATCGGTGAGCCTCTGCCCGTGGTGGAGTGCCAGCTCGCCGCAGGCGAAGCTATGATCACCGAGCGGGGCTCCATGTGCTGGATGAGTCCCAACATGAAAATGGAGACCAGCGCGGGAGGCATGGGCAAGGCCTTNGGCCGCATGTTCTCCGGNGAGTCCATGTTCCAGAATACATACACCGCCCAGGGCGGTGCGGGAATGATCACCTTCGCCTCCAGCTTCCCCGGCNCCATCCGGGTCATTGACATCGCCCCCGGCCGGGAGGTGGTGGTGCAGAAGTCCGGCTTCCTGGCCTCCGAGGCGGGGATAGANCTGTCCGTCTTCTTCCANAAAAAGGCCGGCGCCGGCTTCTTCGGCGGCGAGGGCTTCATCATGCAAAAGCTCTCCGGTCNGGGCACCGCCTTTGTGGAGATCGACGGCTACGCCGTGGAGTACGAACTGGCTCCCGGCCAGCTAATGGTCATCGACACTGGCTATTTGGCCATGTGTGACGCCTCCTGTTCCATCGACATTCAGCAGGTCAAGGGGGTCAAAAACGTCCTCTTCGGCNGCGAGGGCCTCNTCAATACGGTGGTCACCGGCNNGGGCNAGATCGTTTTGCAAACCATGCCCGTCAGCAGCTTTGCCTCCGCGCTGAGCCCCNTNGTCTCCTCCGGCANCTGACTCGCAGCGGGGGGCCGGNAACCACATCCCGGCCCCCTCTCTCTTTCGGGCACAAAAATTCAGGAANACACTTGACAATCCGCTGGTATTTGGTATAATAACTCTTGCGTCTGCGACAGCGGCGCGAAAATAGCGGGTTTGTGTAAGGGTAGCACAGCAGACTCTGACTCTGTATGTGAGGGTTCGAATCCTTCACCCGCTGCCAAAAAGATAGCTCGGAGCATAGCTCTGGGCTATCTTTTTTATACAGTAGACTGAGATTTGAACCCTCACTATTTCAATCGGTTCCCGCTTGCGAAGCAAGCGGTGGGCGGCGCGCAGCGCCGCTCGAATCCTTCACCCGCTGCCAANAAAGGAGCTCCAAGGCATATGCCTTGGAGCTCCTTTTCGTGTAACACCCTGACAAANTAGATGCCGCTCGAACATTTGACAAAACGGGGCCCCCGCGGAAACACGAAGTGTTTTCATGGGGAAAGGAGGAGCAGCAGAATGAGCGCGCTCTGACTTTTGAAAAAAGTCGGAGCAAGCGATATGACGCTTGCTCCGACGTGGTGACCCGGCGGGGGCTCNAACCCCGGANAANCGGCTTAAAAGGCAGGTGCTCTACCAACTGAGCTACCGGGTCATATGGCTGGGATGGCTGGACTCGAACCAGCGATGCGGGAGTCAAAGTCCCGTGCCTTAACCGCTTGGCTACACCCCACTATCATCCGCCTGGGGCAGGAAAGAAAAAGCGAGGGGCCGNNGCCGAAGCTCCGGCCCTTCCGCCATGTCTGGGGTGGGCGAAGGGACTCGAACCCTCGACACTCGGAACCACAATCCGATGCTCTACCAACTGAACTACGCCCACCATATGCAATTTATGCGGACAATAAAAGGGATGGTACGCCTGAAGGGACTCGAACCCCTGACCCACTGCTTAGAAGGCAGTTGCTCTATCCACCTGAGCTACAGGCGCATATCATGCGCTCCCTGGGGCCCCCGGGTCGCCGTCCCTCAGGCGACCTGGGGAAAGGAGGGGCAGCGAAACGAGCGAGCTTTCGGTGGAACCGGAAGCGAGGGATGTGATGCTTGCCCCGACGCTGGAGCGGGTGATGGGAATCGAACCCACGCGACCAGCTTGGAAGGCTGGGATTCTACCATTGAACTACACCCGCACGGGTTTGACTGACATATCGTCAGCCCAAGTATCATAGCATATCTGCCCTTCCCTTGTCAATCCCCTTTTTTCCATCTCTCCTTCTCCCTTTGACAAAAACTCCTTCGTATGCTTTCTCTCCCCTCGGTAAAACTGGGACAAAGAGGAGGCGAGGATTTGGCGGTATTCTTCTGGCAATTTTTCTTCTATAGTTTTTGTGGCTTTCTTCTGGAGGTGGCCTTTGCCCGGGCCATTCANAGCNCCAAGCAGGATNNAAAGNGCCACCTTCTGCTCCCCGTCTGTCCCGTGTACGGTGTGGGAGCCCTGGCCATTTTGGCGCTGCCGGCGGCGGTCAAAGCCTCCCCTGTGCTTCTGTTCCTTGCCGGGGCAGCGGTGTGCACCCTGGTGGAATGGTGCCTCTCCCTCTTTTATGAGCGGGCCGCCGGAGTGGCCTTCTGGGACTACCGCACCCTCCCGCTGAATCTGGGTGGGCGGGTATGCCTGCTCTTCAGCCTGTTCTGGGGGCTATTGTCCCTGCCCCTCACTTACGGCCTGGAGCCGATCCTATCCCAGTGGGCCGCCGCCATCCCGGCGGCGGTGACCATCCCGGCGGCCCTGTTCTACCTGGGGGACGCCGCCACCTCACTCTTCCTTCTCCGCCGGGGCGGAACGGAAGCCCTTCGGTGGTATGTCCGGTTTATACCTTCCGCAGCTCGTTGAGGGTGTCCACCACAGTCTTCTTCGGGATGTAAGCTCCGGCGACGGCGATGAGCTGCTCCAGCGTCACCGTTCTGGCCGCCCCCAGCATGGGGTGGCGCATCACCATGGCGAACTTTTTTTGAAAGACCGCCTTGGCGGGGGCATAGTCCAGCAGCTCCCCCACGGTGATCTTGTTGTTTTTCAGATTCATTGTATCACCTCCCAGCCATTCTATGCCGGCCACCCCGGATTTTGACTTGCCACCTTTGTCCAAACCCGATATAATAGTAGGCAACTATTTGTCCCACCGGGAGGTCACTGTCATGCTCCATCCCTTCAGTCAGCATTTCCCCCGCCTCTCCCCCACCGCCCGTGTGGCGGATAACGCCTCTCTCATCGGGGCGGTAGAGGTTTCCGACGAGGCCAGTATCTGGTTCGGCGCGGTGCTCCGGGCCGACTGCGCCTCTATCTCCATCGGCCCCGGTGCCAACGTGCAGGACAACTGCGTCCTCCACGGCGGCGAGGGCGGCCCCATCCGCCTGGATCGGGACGTCAGCGTAGGCCACGGTGCCATCCTTCACTGCTGCACCGTGGAGGAGGGCTGCGTCATCGGTATGGGCGCCATCCTTCTGGACGGCTGCGTCATCGGCGCCGGCTCCCTGGTGGCGGCGGGGGCCCTGGTGACTAAGGACACCGTCATCCCCCCTGCCAGCCTGGTCATCGGCCGCCCCGCCAAGGTGGCGCGGGCCCTCACTGAGGAAGAGGTGGCCGCAAACTACCAAAACGCCCAGATCTACCGCTCCCTGTCGGCCCAGGAGCTGCCCCTGGCCGCTGAGGTCTCACCATGAGACCCCCAAAGCATTCCTGGCGGGCGCAGTGGAAAAGCCTGTCCAGAGAGAAAAAAGTGCTGGCCGCCGTCTATACTCTTCTGCGTTACTCGGTCATCGCCGTCCTCATCGCCCAAGTCTTTAACCGGGACTTTGAAAGCGTGTTCCTGTGTGTGCTCACCCTCATCTTGTTCCTCATCCCCAACTTCGTGGAACAGCGGCTCCACATCGACGTGCCGGACACTCTGGAGGTCATCATCCTCCTGTTCATCTATTCCGCCGAGATCCTGGGGGAGATCCGCGCCTTCTACATCACCTTCCCATACTGGGACACTATGCTCCACACCCTCAACGGCTTTCTCTGCGCCGCCATCGGCTTCTCTTTGGTGGACATCCTCAACCGCAACTCCAGGCTCACCAGCTTCTCCCTCTCCCCCGCCTACATGGCGGTGGTGGCCTTCTGCTTTTCCATGACCGTGGGCGTGCTCTGGGAGTTCTTCGAAGCCGCCATGGATCAACTCCTCCTGCTGGATATGCAGAAGGACGCCATTGTCAACGTCATCTCCTCGGTGAAGCTGGATCCCGCCGGGAGCAACACCCCCACCGTCATTCAGGACATCGCGGACGTGATCATCGTTCACTCCGACGGCTCCCAACAGGCTCTGGGGCTGGGCGGCTACCTGGATATCGGCATCCTGGACACCATGAAGGATCTCTTCGTCAATTTTATCGGCGCGGTGATCTTCTCCGTCATCGGCTACTTTTACGTCAAAAAGCGGGGCAAAGGCCGCTTTGCCCGCCGGTTCATCCCCCGGGTCATGGACGCCCAGAACACACCCTCCTGATTTTCCGCACATGAAACCTCCCCCTCGGGGGCATACTGACTGTGTCCCCAATTTCGAAATGTCAGGGAGGAATCATCTATGCAACGCAGCAATACCGGTAATCCCAGCATCAAGTGCTCCGTCAACTCCTGCGCCTACCACGCCGGCAGCTCCGGCATGTGCACCCTTCAGGCCATCCAGGTGGGCTGCACCTGCAAGGACGTCAGCAAATGTGAGGCCACCGAGTGCGCCTCCTTCCAGCTGGGCGACCACGGCTCCAACTGCAGCTGCCGCTGAACGGCGCAGACCCCCTCTCTTTGAGGGGGTTTACATAAAAAGGAGGGCTGGTATGTCCTATTGGCTTTACATTCTCCGCTGCGGAGACGGCTCGCTCTATACCGGCATCACCACCGACGTGGAGCGGCGCCTGGCTCTCCACCGCAGCGGCAAAGGGGCCAAATACTCCAGAGGCCGCGGCCCTCTGACCGTNGTCTACCGGGAGNAGCAGCCCGACAAATCCGCCGCTCTGCGCCGGGAGGCGGCGGTGAAAAAGCTCACCCGGGAGGAGAAACTGGCCCTCATCGCCGCCGGAAAATAGTTTACATAATAAAACGGACGCCTTCCGGCGTCCGTTTCCCTTTATCGGTAGACCCGCTCTGTGTGCTCCTGAAGCCTTTTGCCGATGTACCAGGCCAACTCTCCGCAAAGAAAACCCACCAGGGCGCCGCAGAGCACGTCGCTGGGGAAATGCACCCCCACATAGAGCCTGGACAGGGCCATCACCGCCGCCATGACCACCGCCGTAACACCGGCCCACCTCCAGGGCAGAGTGTGGAAGAAGGCCGTGGCCGCGGCAAAGGCCGCGCTGGTATGCCCCGAGGGGAAGGAGTTGGGATCCCGCTCCGTCACCAACGGGATCAGCTGCGGCAGGATGAGCCAGGGCCGGGTGCGCGCCACGGCGTGCTTAATGATAACATTGGTGAACAGCAGGCTGAACGCCAGCGCCAGCGCTCCGGTCAGGCCCGCCCGCCGGGTCTTGGGGCAGAGCAGAAGCAGAAGGCACAGGGCGATCCACAGCAGGCCGTGATCTCCCAGCTTGGTGTAAAACGACAGGATGGGATCTGTTATCCCGTTGCGCAGAACCTCCTGGATCCACAGCAGGAAGGTTCCCTCGACCTGTCCCAAAGCGTCCATCATGCCGTCCACCGGGCACAAGCCCGCCACTCTCCCAAGGTCGCCAGCGCCTGGGCGCTGTCCTCCCCCACCGTAAGGGTCAGAGTGACCTCCTGCTCTGCTATGCCCAGCCGCTGTGCCGGGAGCAGCTCCTCCGCCGGCAGGCAGACCGTCAGAACAGTCTCCTNCGCTTTACNCNAAACGCGCACGCCGGTCGCTCCCACCTGGAAGGAGCCCTCCCCCGCCGTCAGCGCCTGCGCGCCCTTGGCCGCCAGCTCCGCCGCCGTCGCCGCGTTTGTCAATGGAATGGCGGACAGGGGCGTGCCGGGGTCTACCGTTTCAGCCAGCTCTCTGGCCCAGCGCTCCACCCAGGGAGAGAGAAGCCCCGCCTGGGTCTGCACCTGGGTCAGACTCCATTTCCGCGCACCGGAGCATCGGTCTTCCATCAGGATCACCGTCCGCTCCTCCCGATCNCAGCCTACCTCATANCCCAAAGCGGCTCCCGCCGCCCGGAGGGGCAGATAGGCAACACCGTCCCTCTCATAGGTCACCGGCACGGCAGCTTCCCATTCATCACGGAACAGGCGCACATTCTCGCCCTGCCGCTGCGCCTGGGCCCCCAGCAGGGCCGCCAGCTCCGCCTGGGGCAGGTAGGCCCTGCCCTGAACAAGCTCCGGGATGGCCTCTGTCACCATCCCGTTCACCTGCACCGAGGGCACCTGTCCTGCCCCCGCCGGGGCAAACCCCGCCAGGAGCAAAACTCCCACAGCCATCATGGACGCCAAACGTTTCTTTCCCATTTTTCCACTCCTTCCATCTGCCGCTGTAAAAATCGGGAGGGGCGGGGCCTCTGCCCCGCCCCCCCGATGTCATATTCCTTTTAATGATCCGCACCGGTACCATTGGCCCATTCACAGGTGAGAATGGTGCCGTAGGGCAGCTCAAAATGGGTGGTCTTGATAATGTGCTGTTTGCCCACCCGCACCTCCTNGGTGCCCNGGTCGGGCTTGATATTGTTGCCCGTGTAAGCCTGGACTTCAAAGACCAGATCCAGGGTATCGTCCTGGCCGGTGGTCACAGCCACCACGCCGTTGGAGGTGNCCACCNNCGNCGAGGTGGGCCGGGGATTCGCGGTGACACTGGTGATATAACCCGGCAGAAGCTCCCCGTTGGCCATGAGCTGGTCGCCGGGCTTTCCGGCAGCCTGGGCCGCCTCGATATAGCCCTTGATGCTCTCGTAGACCTCCGGCTCGATCTTCTCCGCCTTGACGGTATAGGTGAAGTTGGTGCCCACCTCTACCCTGGCCGCTCCCAGGCGGCCTGTCATCTTCAGCGCCACCGCCACGGCGATGACCGCCACAATGAGAACGACCAGCAGGTCGATAATATTGATCTTTCCGAAAATTTTCCCGTTTTTCATACTCTTTCTCCTCATACCGGCGGCAGGGGCCGTCGATTTTTCAGTTGTATATTTTTCCCCATGTGGTACAATAGGAAACGAACGTTGCCTGTATTTTACCACATTCCCCCTGTGGTCTACAAGTCTTTTTTCGGAGGAAGAGCATGAAAGTTATCCATCTCATCTCGGGAGGCGACTCCGGCGGAGCCAAGACCCATGTCCATATGCTGCTCCAAAACCTCTCCCAGACCATCGACGTGACCATGGTCTGCTTTATGGACGGCCCCTTCGCCCAGGAGGCAAAGGCGCTGGGCATCCGCACCGTGATCTTCCCCGACCGGAACATCCTCAGGGTCTACCGCCAGCTCAAGACCTTTATCCGGGAGGGCGGCTACGAGCTTATCCACTGTCACGGCGCCAGGGGCAACCTGATGGGCTCCCTCCTGCGCCGCTCCACCGGTCTTCCCGTGGTGTCCACCGTCCACTCCGACTACCGGCTGGACTACCTGGGCCGTCCCCTGGCCCGGATCACCTACGGCTTGGTAAACACTGTGGCCCTGCGGCAGCTGGACTACCGCATCGGCGTCTCCGACGCCATGACCGACCTGCTCATCTCCCGGGGCTTCGACCCGGACAAGCTCTTCACCATCTATAACGGCATCGACTACACCCCCCGCCGCCCCGCCCTGTCCCGGGAGGAATACCTCCAAAGCCTTGGAGTGGACTGGCCCGCGGACAGCGTCATCGTGGGTATTGCCGCCCGGCTCAACCCGGTGAAGGACATCCCCACCCTGGTGCGGGGCTTTGCCGCTGCCCACCAGACCTGTCCTCAGCTGCGGCTGCTCATCGCCGGCGACGGCGAGCAGATGGAGCTGCTCAAAAAGCTCTCCGCCGACCTGGGCGTGGCCGGCGCGGTCTGTTTCGCCGGATGGGTCAGCGACACCGACAGCTTCTATAACGCCTTGGACATCAACACCCTCACCTCCCTCAGCGAGACCTTTCCCTATTCCGTCACCGAGGGGGCCCGGGCCTCCCTGCCCATCGTGGCCAGCCGGGTGGGCGGCATCCCCTATCTCATCGACCACGGGGTCAACGGCTTTCTCTTTGAGGCCGGAGACGCCGGCGCCCTGGCCAGGCACCTGGTGACCCTGGCGCAGGACAAGGCCCTGCGNGAGCACATGGGCCACCGGCTNTATGAGAAGGGCCGCACCCAGTTCTCCCTGGAGAGCACCCTGGAGCNNCAGCTGGAGATCTACCGCACCNTCCTGCGCCGGAAGGCGCGCAAGACGGGAGAGCGTGACGGGGCCCTGGTCTGCGGCGCCTATGGCCGGGGAAACGCCGGGGACGACGCCATTTTGGAGGCCATCGTCCGGGAGCTGCGCCAGCTGGATCCCGACCTTCCCGTGTGGGTGCTCTCCCGCAAGCCCAAGGATACCCGGCAGGCCTACCGGGTCAATTCCATCTATACCTTCAACATTCCCCGCTTCCNCTCCCGCATGGGCAAGACCCGGCTCTACATCAACGGCGGCGGCTCCCTCATGCAGGACGCCACCAGCCGCCGGAGCCTGTGGTTCTACCTCTTCACCATCTCCGCGGCCAAGATCCTGGGCAACAAGGTGATGATGTACGGCTGCGGCATCGGGCCCATCCAGTATCCTTCCAACCGGAGGCTCTGCTCCAAAGTCCTGCAGCGCCGGGTGGACGTCATCACCCTTCGGGACACCCACTCCAAAACCGAATTGGAAGCCATGGGCATTACCGCCCCGGAGGTCATCCTCTCCGCCGATCCCACCGTCATCCTCCCCGCCGCCGAGAGCGCCACGGTGGACGGCATTCTGGAAAGCGCGGGTCTGGATCCCAACGGCCGCTATATCGGCTTCACCCTGCGGCCCTGGCCCGGCTTTGAGGCCAAGCTGGACGTCCTGGCCCAGTGCGCCGACTACGCCTATGAGGCCTACGGCCTCACCCCCCTGTTCCTGCCCATCGAGCGGCGGCTGGACGTCAGCGCCGCCCAGCAGGTGGCCCGGCGGATGNNGGCCCCCTACTACCTCCTCCCCGACACCGGCTCCTCCTCCCACTCCATCGGCCTGTTCGCCCGGATGCAGGTGGTGGTGTCCATGCGTCTTCACGCCCTGGTCTTCGCCGCCGGGCAGGGGGTGCCCCTGGTGGGCGTGGTCTACGACCCCAAGATCAGCTCCTTCCTCAGCTATATCGGCCAGGATCTCTACACCGACCTGGACGTCATCACCCCGGAGGGTCTGAAGGCCCACATCGACGCCGCCGTGGCCCGCATCGGGGACGAGGCCTTCCTCTCCCAGGGCGTAGACCGCCTGCGGCAGATCGAGCGCCGCAACCAGGCCGCCGCCGGCAAGCTCCTGGGCATGGAGGAGGGCGGCGAGAGATGAGGCAGATCGTATGTATTGCCGGGGAGCCCTGGCAGAGCTCCCCCACCCGCACCCAGCAGCTCATGACCCGCATGAAGGACGCCCAGATCCTCTATTTTGAGCCTCCGGCGCCCAAGGGCGCCCACCACGTCCGCGCCGGCCGCCGGGTGCGCCCCAATCTGATCGTCTATTCCCTGCCCACCGCCCTCACCGACGAGCCCTCCAACAGCATCCTCTACCGGTACTCCCGCGCCCGCGCCGCCCGGTTTCTCCAGTCCGTTCTGGAAAAGCACCATTTTCGCGACCCGGTGCTCTGGTGCGCCAGCCCCTACGGAGCCCAGTTCCTGGAGGACATCTCCTACCGGGGCCTGGTCTATGACTGCTACCGGGACTGGCGGGAGTGCCCCGACCCCTGGGAGGGCGACCTCACCGCCGCCGCCGATGTGGTCTTCGCCGCCTCCCCCGACCTGATGCGCCGGCTCATGCTTTGGAACCTGAATGTGGCGCTGCTCCCCTTCGGGTGTAATTACCCCATGTTCGCCAAGGAGAGTCTCTCCCGTCCCGCCGCTCTGGCGGGGCTTCGCGGCCCCATCCTGGGCTTTGTGGGCACCCTGTGGCCCGACCTGGATCTGACCCCCCTTATCCGCCTGGCCCAGGCCCGGCCGGACTGCTCCATCGTACTTGTGGGGGCCGACCTGGGCTGTGCCGCCCTCCCCGATCTGGCGGCCTTCCCCAACGTCTATTTGCCGGGCCCCGCCNNTCCCGTCGACCTGCCCGACTATCNCAACGCCTTCCAGGTCTGTCTCTACCCTCTGCGCCGCAGCGAGCTGCAAAGCGACATCCTCCACTCCCGCCTCTTTGAGTACCTCTCCTCGGGCAAGCCCATCGTGGCCATGCTCCGCCCCGACCAGGTGGAGCACTTTCCCGATGTGATCTACGGGGCCCATTCCCCTGCCGAGTTTGCCGCACTGTGCACCCGGGCTCTGGANGNGCGGGGCCCNTGGGTCCGCGACCGCCGCCGGGAGTACGGCAAAGCCGCCGCCTGGAGCGAACGGGCCAACGAGGTCAACCGGATTTTGGAGAGCATCGGCCTATTCAGCTGATCTCAGAAAATAACGCCGCCGTCTCGGCCCCATGGCCAAGGCGGCGTTCCCTTTCCCTCCGCNGTCCACTTTTTTCAATTTCCTCTTGACCTTCCCACTGTGTCAGGGTGTACCATACCCCAGGAACCGGTTNTCCACAACATCAANNGAGGTATGCCATGCTCACCNTCGGCGAATTTTCCCGGCTGGGCCGGGTATCCACCCGGATGCTCCGGCACTATGACGCCCTGGGTCTCCTCTGCCCCGATCAGGTGGGGGAGAACGGCTACCGCTACTACCGNCAGGAACAGTTGACCCTGCTTTTGAACATCCAGCGGCTNCAGAAATACGGCTTTCGCCTCTCCGAGGTGGGGCAGCTCCTGTCCCTGCCCGACGAGGAGCTCCTGCCCCGCCTCCACCGCCGCCGTCTGGATGCCCACTACGAGATCCACCTGATGCAGGAGCGGCTGCGGGAGCTGGAGGCAGACATCCTCCGAATGGAGGGAAGACCCATGCCAGAAGAAAAGTACCATGTGATCGTCATGCCCGACCCGGCGCAGACCGTTTTCGGTATCCGCCGCATTACCCCGGTCAGCCAGTTCCACGACCTGTTCCAGGAGCTTCGTCAGGAGCTGAAGGCGCGGGGGCTCAAGCAGACCGGTGCCGTCCAAATGCTCTATCACAGCGAGGAGTTCGACTACGAGGGGGCCGATGTGGAGGTGCAGGCGGTGGTGGAGTCCGGCCCCGGCACCACGGTGAAGCCCCCCTATGCCGCCTGCGCCGCCGTCACCCACAGGGGCCCCTATGAGGGCCTCCCCGGCGCCTACGAGGCCCTGGCGGCCTGGATGGCCGACCATCCGAACTACCGCATCTGCGGCCCTGCCATCGACCGCTACCTCAACGACCCGGACACCACGCCTNCGGAGCAGCTGGAGACCGGTGTTCTTTTTCCTATCGAAAAAATTTAAGCCCACATATCCGGGCACCCCCTGCCGTAAAATGCGGCAGGGGGTGTTTCCATGTCTGCATATCCGATCCTTTTCCNGCTTGCCGCCGTCATCCTGGTCAACGGCTGGACAGACGCCCCCAACGCCATCGCCGCCCCCGTGGCGGCAGGGGTGCTCCCCTTTCCCCTGGCGGCGGCCCTGGCGGCGGTGTGCAACCTTCTGGGGGTGGTCTGCACCGCCCGGGTCAGCGACGCCGTGGCCCGCACGCTCTATTCTATCGCCGACTTCGGGCCCCAGGCCCTCACCGCCCTGTCCGCCGCCCTCTCCGCCACCGTTCTCTGGGCGGTGTTCGCCTGGCGGTTCGGCGTCCCCACCAGCGAGAGCCACGCCCTGGTCGCCGGCCTNANAGGCTCNNNCNTGNCCTNGGGGACGGAGCGGCCCCACCTGGCCCCCCTGGCCTGGGTGGGGCTGGGCCTTATACTCTCTCTGGCCCTCGGCTTCCTGCTGGGCCGTCTGTTCCGCGCCCGGCTCCCCCACTGCCGGGAGGCGCTCTACCGCCGGGGCCAGATCTTGGGCGCCGCCCTGACCGCCTTCCTCCACGGGGCTCAGGACGGTCAGAAATTCCTGGGGGTCATGGCCCTCATCCTCGCCCTGGACTGCGGGGGGTACTCCCTCCCCCACTGGGCCAGCCGGGCCTGCGCCCTCCTTATGGCGCTGGGCACTCTCATTGGCGGCCGGCGGATCATCGACACCGTGGGCCGGAAGCTGGTGACCCTGGACCCCCGCGCCGGCTTCGCCGCCGAGGCCGGCTGCGCCGCCGCCCTGGCTCTGTGCACCCTCTGGGGTTTTCCGGTATCCACCACCCACGCAAAAACCGCCGCCATCCTTGGCGCCGGGGCCGCTCCCGACGGAAAGGTGGCGGGCTCCCTGGGCCTTGCCTGGCTGCTCACCTTTCCCGCCTGTGGTTTTTTGGCCTTTTTTCTCGTCAAGTGTCTCCTTTTGTGGTAGAATATCTCTGCCAAAGGAGGCTTTCATATGCGCTATGATACCGTGATCTTCGATCTGGACGGCACCCTTTTGAACACGCTGGACGATCTGGCGGCGGCCACCAACTACGCCCTGGCGCAAATGGGCTGGCCCACCCGCACCACCGAGGAGGTGCGCGCCTTCGTGGGCAACGGCGCACAGCTCCTCATCCGCCGGGCCGCACCCACGCAGAGCACCCAGCAGGAGCTGCAGCAGTGCCTGGAGCTGTTCAAGGCCCGCTACCAGGCCCACAGAATGGACGCCACCGCCCCCTACCCCGGCGTGATGGAGATGCTGGAGGCCCTGCGGAAAAAGGGCTGCAAGCTGGCGGTGTGCTCCAACAAGTTCGACGCGGCGGTGAAGAGCCTGGCCCAGGACTTCTTCCCCGGCGCCTTGGACGCCGCCGCCGGAGAGAACGAGGCGGCGGGCGTCCCCAAAAAGCCCCACCCCGCCATGGTGCGCCAGATCATGGAGGCCCTGGGCGCCCTTCCCGCTCAAACGGTCTATGTGGGGGACGCGGACACTGATATCGACACCGCCCGCAACGCCGGCATCTCCTGCGTCTCGGTGACCTGGGGCTTCCGGGACAGGGCCTTCCTCCTGGCCCACGGAGCGCAGGCGCTGATCAACGCTCCCATGGAGCTGGCAGACATTGTGGAGCTCTGAAACAAGAATACTGCCCCGGCGAATGGCTCGCCGGGGCAGTATTTTATTGCAGCTCCTCCAGCGCCTCTCCGGCCAATGCCAAAACAGCCAGCAGGTTCGGCAGCGCCATCAGTCCGTTGCAGATGTCGCTCAGGGCCCACACCTGCCCCACCTCTCCCACGCTCCCCAGGGCCACTGTCACCAGAAACACCAGCCGGAAGGGCCGGCCCAGGCTCTCCTCTCCTGTCAGGTGGGCCAGGCCCCGCTCGCCGTAGTAATCCCACCCCAGCAGGGAGGTGAATGCGAACAGGAGCAGGCAGACNGCCACGATAATGTTCCCCCAACGGCCAAATAGAGTGGCGAAGGCCGCCCCGGCCAGGGGCGCGCCGGTCATGTCCCCCGTCACGCTCCCTCCCTCTATGGCCGCCAGCGCCCCCGCCGGATCGTAGACCCCGGAGGTGAGGATGGCCAGGGCGGTGACCGAGCAGACCACCAGGGTGGCGAAAAAGACCTCGAACATCCCCCAATAGCCCTCCTGGGCGGGACTTTCCGCGTCGGCGGCTGCGTGGGCCATGGCGGAGGAGCCTACGCCCGCCTCGTTGGTGAACACCCCCCGGGCCACTCCGTAGCGCAGGGCGGCGGAGACGGTATAGCCCGCGCCGCCGCCCACCGCCGCTCTGGGCGAAAGGGCACAGCCCACGATCTGCCCCAGGGCGGGCAGCACCATATCCCGGTGGGCGGCGATGACCCCCACGCCTGTCACCAGGAAAAGCAGAGCCATAGCGGGCACCAGCCGCTCGCTGACCCTTCCCACCCGGCCGATGCCGCCCAAGATCACCGCCCCGGTGCATACCGCCACCACAAGGCCCACCCCCAGCCGGGGCAGGCCGAAGCCGGCGTGGAGGGCGGCGGAGATGGAGTTGGACTGCACCAGAGCGCCGCCGGTGAGGGAGGCCAGCACGCACCACAGGGAAAACCACCTGGCCCCCACGCGCCAGCCCAGCCGCCGCTCCATGTACTCCATGGGGCCGCCCTCCCAGCCGCCGCCCCTGACTCTGCGGCGGTACTTTACCGCCAGGGTCTTCTCCACAAAACTGGTCATAAGTCCCAGCAGGGCGGATACCCACATCCAGAATACCGCCCCCGGCCCGCCGAAAAAAATGGCGGTGGCCACCCCGGCGATGGAGCCGGTGCCGATGGTGGAGGCCAAAGCGGTGGCCAGGGCTTGAAACTGGGTCAAGCCCCCCGTTTTCTCCCCGCTCCGGCGCACCCGCCTTCTTCCCCCAAACACCAGCTCGAACACGGAACCCTTCAGCCAGGTCTTCAGAGAAAAGAGCTGGAAAAACCCGCTTTTCAGCGTACAGAAAAAGCCAACCAACAAAAAAAGCCCCAGCAGCCAGGGCTGCCAAAGCCCATCTGCCACCCGTTCCAGCATGACCGCACCCCCCTCTTC
>CAJMXB010000026.1 GCA_905219705.1 Oscillospiraceae bacterium
GTCCTTATGTATGGCCGTTCTGGCGCCCCGGCCCCCACCCCCAAAAGCAGGAGCCAGTGCGCCAGAACGGCCATACATAAGGACAGTGACCGCCGCAGCAGCCGCCCCCAATGGATCCTTCTCATCGCTTGTCCCTCCCCGTGCCGGATAATGCAATTCACTTTATGCGGCGGCGGGGCGGGATATGCTTCAAGATATTTTGACGTCAAAGGCGGCCGGCTTACCGGGCCGGGTAAGATAGATCCGCTGCAGAGTGCGGGCCGATGTTATTCCTCTAATCCATAACATGTAAAAAAGCACCCGCCTCCAGATGGAGGCGGGTACTTTTTTGCAGAGGCGAAACTTACCGCTTCATGTATTGCCACAGCATCATGGCGCCCTCCGCCCGGGTGGCGGCGCGCCCGGCGGCGTAATCCAGGCCGTCGCCCCCGTGGACGATGCCCAGACCCTGGGCCAGAGCGGCATAGCCCAGCTCGGCGGCGGGGATGGCGTCGGCGTCGGCAAAGTCGCAGCGGAAGATGCCGGGCAGATTGGCCACCTGCCTGTAACCCAGGCTGTTCAGCAGCATCCGCACCGTCTCGCCCCGGGAGAGGACTTTGCCGTCCTCCCGCTCCTCCTTGGCAAGCAGGCCCCGGCGGATGGCGTAGGAATAGAGATCGTCCGCCGCCCCCTCGTCACTGAGATCCAGGGCGTAGCCGTCGGCGCTGGCCAGCAGGACGATGTAGTCCAGCTGGGTCNGNTGGACGTCGGGCCGGGCCTGGCCGCCAAACCAGCCCACGTTGTACTCCGCCAGCTCGCTGAGGGCGGTCTGGGCCCAGTGGCCCGCAATGTCGTCGTAGGTCATGATGGGGGCGGTAGAGTCATAGCTGGGCTTTACCAGCGCCCCGGTCTTGGCGTCCACGCCGNGGTACCAGGCGTCCTGGTCGCCCAGGGCGTAGCCGGGCTTTAAGGTGTTGTAATAGCTGAAGCCGGCGTTGATGAGGGGCTTGGCCTCGGGGCCCATCAGATCCAGCTTCACCGGCACGGCGATGTAGCTCAGCTCCACCGGGTAGCTGGCACACCAGGCGGCCACGGCGTCAGCCTCGGAGATGAGACCCTGGGCGTCGTCAAAGACCACCTCGTCGTCAAAGCTCTTACTGAAGCCCATGATGGAGCCGTCCTCGGCGGAGACCCGGACAGTGATGGAGTTGGGGGCGAAGAAGTAGCCGTTGACCTTCTGGTCAAAGGTGAACCAGTGGGCCTGGGAGCAGGTCTCCACCTCGGTGGACTCGTAGAGCTCGGTCTTGGCGAACTGCTCGCCCCACAGCTGTGTCAGGAAAGCCTCGGCGTTTTTCCGGGCCGCCTGGAGGCCGACCTTCACGGCGGATTCATCGTAGGCGTTGTAGCCGCCCATGGACTCCNGCTCGCCGGTCTTGGCGTCCAGGGTCACGGTGCGGCGGGAGATGCTGTCCCCGGCCTTCTTTGCATAGGTCAAGGTGGCGGTGACCTTGGCGCTGGCGGCCCCGGCCTCAGCCTCGGCGGCCTCCCCGGCGGCCCCGGTCTCAGCCTCGGCGGCCTCCCCGGCGGCCCCGGCCACAGCCACGCCCTCCGTGATCGCGATGGGCATGGGATAAACGCCGCTGTCCTTCTGCTCCACCCGGTAGCTGGCGCCGGTCAGCTCAAAGCCGGTAAGGCCCAGCTGCGTCCAGACGCGGACTTTCCCGTCCAGCGTCTGCTGATCCAGAACCCCCTCCAGCTTGGCGATGCCCTCCAGCTCAGCCTGGCTCAGGCTGCTGTCGGCGGCGGCCTCCGGGGCGGTGGNGGTGAACGTGTNTTTGCTGGCACCGGTGCCGGCCTCGCCCGTGCGCAGCTGATCACGCAGCTCGGTGAGGTTCACCAGCTTGCCGGTGGCGGCGTCCACGTAAAAGTCGTCGGTGGAGTTGGGCAGCCAGCGCAGCACGGCCCTGTTCTCCTCCCCCTCGGCCCGGACGTATTCCAGCCGCAGGGACATGGTGTCCCTGAGCAGCGCGGCGGCCTTGTCGGCGGCGGTGGAGCTCTGGGCAGCGGGCAGCCCGCCCACATACTCGGACACATCGTCCCGCCGGAAGGAGGTCACGGCTCCGTCCGCCGTCCGCACCCGCAGATTGAAGCGCAGAGGGGAGGGCAGGCCGTTGAGGGTGATGCCGCCGTAAAAATAGTAGGCGGCGGCGTTGAGAGAGGCGCCGGATTCCTCCCCGTCAAAGACGGCGGCCTCCCCTTCGGTGAGCACCCGGGCCAGGAAGGCCTCAGCCTGGCTCCTGGCGTCGGCGTAGGTAAAGTCGGGGAAGGCGGGGCCCTGCTCCTCCCGGTCGGGCTGGACGGTCTCCCCCCACAGGTTCATGGACAGGACTTTGCCCTCGTCGGTGGCGGAGACGTTCAGGCTTTTGCCCTCGGCCTCCCAGCTCAGCGTCCACTGGGTGCCCAACATGGTCTCGGTGGGCTCGCCGGAAAAGCTCTCATATTCATCCCCGATGTCCAAAGTGGCTTTTACCGCCTGGGTCACCTTGGTCAGCCGCACGTCGGCGGCGTCGGCGGCCAGAGCCGGGGCGGACAGGGAAAGCCCCAGCGCC
The DNA here is from genome assembly GCA_905219705.1 of Oscillospiraceae bacterium. Lineage (GTDB taxonomy): Bacteria > Bacillota > Clostridia > Oscillospirales > Oscillospiraceae > Vermiculatibacterium > Vermiculatibacterium agrestimuris. Next base: position 2,589 of record CAJMXB010000026.1, read on the forward strand.
GCCGCCAGAACAGCGGCAGTCAGTTTACGCAGTTTCATGGCTCGTTCCTCCCTTTTTGGGCCTTTTGCCCATCTGTTCCCTTTAGACGGAGCAAAGGCAAAAAAGTTTCCTGCTTTTTCAAAAAATTACGTCTTTTTTCCAGAAAAGTCTCTTGACAAATTCGAACAAACGTTGTATATTTGGAAAAGAACAAGCGTTCGATTGTTTCAAAAAATCACCAGGGGGATGAAAGTCCGGTTTATGGGACTGCTTCCCCGTTATACTGGGGTCACTCAAACAGAGGAGGTACTCCAAATGGATACAGTCTACTATAATTTGAAGGCCCGGCGCATCAAGGTCTCCGGCGGTGAGGAGCTGGTCACCTTCGTCCCCGCTCCCGCCCCCAAGCCGGCCGGAGAGGTGCTGGACTTTGGCCGCTGCCGCCAGAAGCTGGAGCGGAAGACGGCCTGGAAGCGTCTGACCGAGGCCGCCGGGGAGGAGGAAACGGAGGCGCGCTGGGTGCCTGCCGCCGCCGATGTGGAGCGGGAGCCCGCCCCCCGGCCCGAGCGTGGAATGGAGCGGCTGGAGCTGGCGGCCACCCTGGCGGTGACGCTGGTGAGCCTTTCCGCGGCGCTGGCCTTTTTCAGCCTGGTCTGAGCCTCCTCTGGCAGGGGCCTTGTAGGCGGAGAGCCGGGCCCCTTCGCACCCGTATAAAAAGCCCGCCGGGAGAGCGCTCCCGGCGGGCTTTTTTTAGAAAAGGGGATCAGCTCACTTTACGGCGATGGCTTCGACCTCCACCAGGCCGCCCATGGGCAGAGCGCCCACCTGGAAGCAGGAGCGGGCGGGCACCTCGCCCTTGAAGTACTCGGCGTAGATGGCGTTGAAGGCGGCGAAGTCCTTGATGTCGGCCAGGAAGCAGGTGGTCTTGACCACGTCGGAGTAGTCCATGCCGGCCTCTTTGAGGATGGCGCCCAGGTTCTTCAGCGCCTGGTGGGCCTGGCCCTCGATGCCGTCAGCCAGCTTGCCCTCGGCGGGGATGAGGCCCAGCTGGCCGGAGGTGTACAGAGTGTTGCCGCACAGCTTGGCCTGGCAGTAGGGGCCCACAGCGGCGGGCGCGCTGGCGGAAGCAATGGTCTTGTTCATGATGAAGTTCCTCCTTAGAATTGGTAATGGCAGAAAATTTAGCTTCTTTTCCATTATACCGGAATTACAGNAAAAAGCAAGGCATGGANCGGTTCTTTTGGCCTTATTTTTCCAAGGGGCACGGGAAATGTGGAAAAATATGCCTGGGTATGGTACAATAGATTCGCTTTGCGAGCAAAGGGAGCTTAGGGAATCTTCTGTGCCCTTGTGGTACAATAACTTTGAATAAGCGGAGCAAAAGGCCGCGCTTGCACCGCGGCACGAGAAACAGACGGGGGTGGTTTTATGATGTCCCAGGTGCGCTCACTGGGTCTTCACGGAGTGGAGGGCTACGAGGTGCTGGCGGAGTGCGACCTGTCCGGGGGCCTGCCTAACTTTGAGATCGTGGGCCTGCCCGACGCGGCGGTGAAGGAGGCCCGTGNCCGGGNGCGCGCGGCGGTGAAGAATTGCGGCTTCTCCTTCCCTGTGTCCCGTATCACGGTCAACCTGGCNCCCGCCGACCGGAGAAAGGGGGGCACGGTCTACGACCTGCCCATTCTGGTGGGCATTCTCTCCGCCAACGGCCAGCTCCCGGCGNCCGATCCCAGGACCNNCTTNNTGGGGGANCTGTCCCTGNCCGGCGCGGTGCGCCCGGTGCCCGGCATGCTCCCCATGGCCCTGCGGGNCAGGNCNGCGGGATTCACCGCCCTCTTCGTCCCCGCCGACTCCGCTCCAGAGGCCACGCTGGCCAAGGGACTGACGGTCTACCCGGTGGGCCATGTGAAGGAGCTGGTGGAGCACCTGAGGGGAGAGCGGCCCATTGCGCCCGCCCCGGCGTGGACGCCGGCGGAGAGCGGGGAGAGCGCTCTGGACTTTGCCGACGTAAAGGGCCAGGAAAACGTGAAGCGGGCGCTGGAGATCGCCGCGGCGGGAGGCCATAACCTGCTGATGATCGGCCCGCCGGGCTCGGGCAAGTCCATGCTGGCCAAGCGCCTGCCCTCCATTCTCCCCNACCTGACGGAGCGGGAGGCCCTGGAGGCCACAGCCGTGTGGTCGGTGCTGGGCAAGACGGACAAGGAGCGCCCCATGCTCACCCAGCGGCCCTTCCGCGCCCCCCACCACACCCTCTCCGCCATGGGAATGGCCGGGGGCGGCGCCCCGCTGATCCGCCCCGGCGAAATTTCCCTGGCGCACCACGGAGTGCTCTTTTTGGACGAGCTGCCTGAATTCCACAAGGATGTGCTGGAGGTGCTGCGCCAGCCCATGGAGGAGGGGCGGGTGCAGATCACCCGGGCCGGGGGGAGCGAGACCTTCCCCGCCCGGTTCATGCTGGTGTGCGCCATGAATCCCTGCAAGTGCGGCTGGTACGGCCACGGTAGCCGCTGCAAGTGCCGGCCGGCGGACGTGGAGAAGNACCAGGCGAANATTTCCGGGCCGCTTTTGGATCGGATCGACCTGACCGTGGAGGTGGAGGCCCCCGACTTCGAGACCCTGGCGGACAGGCCCACCGGGGAGAGCTCGGCGGAGATCAAAAAGCGGGTGGACGCCGCCCGGGCAGTACAGACCCGGCGTTTCGGGGCGGAGGGCATCTCNTGCAACGCCCAGATGACGNGAAAGGACATCGAGGAGCTGTGCCCCCTTGGCGAGAGCTGCCAGGCCCTTCTGAAGGGCGCCTTTGAACGGCTTGGCCTCACTGCCCGCAGCTACGACCGGGTGCTGCGGGTGGCCCGCACCATCNCGGATCTGGACGCNGCGGCGGAGATCGAGACCGTCCACCTGGCGGAGGCCCTCCAGTACCGGGCCTCCGGCTGGCTGGCAAAGGGATAAAAGCCGCTGGGGCCGCCGTCTCTTCCCACGGCGCTCCGCCTTTATAAAAGGATGGAACTTTACGATTTTTATAGCTTTTTGCGCTCTGATATGGTAAAATAATCCGCTGAATTGGATGATTTCCTTAAAAGGTCGTGAATTTGGAGTATGCTGGAGCGGTTTTTTGTGGTGCTGAGCCAGGTGTNCACCCTGTTTTTCCTCATGGCGGTGGGCTACCTGCTGGGAAGGCTGGATAAGATCAACGAGGCGGGAACCAAGCAGATGTCCACCTTGCTGGTCTACTTCGCCACTCCCTGCGTCATCATCGACTCCTTTCAGACCGACTGGGACGAGGCGATGCTCCACACCCTGGGCATCGGCACCCTGGCCATGGTGGGCTGTTTTGTGTTTTACATCCTCTCCGGTTATCTCTTTTTCCGGAAGGAGGAACGGGATCTCCAAGCCCCCTTGCGCTTTGGCGCCATCTACGGCAACACCGGCTTTATCGGGCTGCCTCTGGTGGAGGCGGTGCTGGGGAAGGGGGGCCTGATCTACGGGGTCATGGCCATGGTGATCTTCAACGTGTGTATTTTTACCCACGGCGTAGCCATGATGGGGGGCAGGGAAGTCCTCTCCCCCCGGAAGGTGATCTGCAGCCCGGGACTGGTGGCGGTGGCCATTGGCCTGCCCCTGNTTTTGACCCGCACCGCCCTGCCGGGGCCCATCGGGGCGGGGATCGGCTACATCGGGAATCTGAACACCCCGCTGGCCATGGTGGTCATCGGCGCCCAGATGGCCCGGGCCGACCTTTTGCGTACCTTCCGGGAGAAAAAGCTTTACGCCGCCACAGCGGTGAAGCTGCTGCTCATGCCCCTGCTCACCGCCCTGGTGCTCCTGCCGTTAAAGCTGGACGCCACCTTTTACATCGCCGCCGTCATCCTGGGCGGCGCGCCCTCGGCGGGGCTGACCAGTATGCTCTCCGAGCAATATGGCCGGGATGTGGAGCATGCGGCCCAGCTGGTGAGTCTGTCCACCCTTCTGAGCATCTTCTCCCTGCCGGTGATGACAGTCCTGGCGGAGGCGCTGGCCCTGTAAGCCGGCACTGGTTCGACTTTTTTCCTTTTTCCGTAGCTTTTTCCACCGTTCCATGTTAAAATGGACGATATTCCCGCAGAGCAAAAGCATTTTCCCCGGAGGTGGCGTGAAAGATGTTAGCGCGTTTACTGGTGGTCACAGGGCAGGTGGCGACCCTTTTTATCCTCATCGGCGTCGGATTTGTCATGGGGCGGATCAAGCAGATCACCTCCGCCGGCACCAAAGAGATGTCAAATCTGCTGATGAATGTGGTCATCCTGTGCGTGATCGTCGACTCCTTCCAGAACGCCGCCTATGACCCCTCCTTCCTGGAGATCCTGGGCACGGCCATCGGCGTGCTGATCCTGTGCTACGTGCTCCGGGCCGTCATGGTGCAGTTTTTGTTCCGCNAGGAGGGGGACGCCATGCGCCCCTGCCTTCGCTTTGGCTGTATGTACGGCAACACCGGGTTTATGGGCATTCCCCTGGTGGCGGCGGTGCTGGGGGANGGGGCCCGCATTTTCGCGGTGGTGTCCATGCTGGTGCTCAATACCGCCATCTGGAGCCACGGCACCGCCATGATGGGGGGCCGCTCCTCCATCTCGGTGAAGAAGATCGTCCTCTCCCCCGGCGTTATGGGCGCGGTCATCGGCATCCCCCTCTTCCTGGCCCAGGTCAAGCTTCCCGGAGCCCTGGGCAATGCGGTGGGATTCCTGGGCGATTTGAATACGGGCCTTGCCATGGTCATCATCGGCGCCCAGATGGCCCGGACAGACCTGCTGTCCACCTTCCGGGACGGCAAGCTCTACGCCGCGGNGGCGGTGAAGCTGATCGTTCTGCCCCTGATGACCGCGGCCATCCTTTTGCTGCTGCCCATCCAGTTCGAGTTCAACTTTTTTGTGGCCATCGTCATCCTCTCCGGCGCGCCCTGCGCGGGGATCACCAGTATGATGGCGGAGAAGTACGGCAAGGACGCCGAGCGCTCGGCCCAGCTGGTGAGCCTTTCCAATCTGCTGAGCATCGTCACCCTGCCGGTGGTCACTGTGCTGGCGGAGACTTTGGCCGGATAGGGATACTGGGCTGATAAATCANGAAAGATAAACGAGGAAANGGTTTGACCCATATGGAGATCAACGGCGAACAGGTNAACGNAATCAGACGATATGACGAGCTGGGACTTTCCGAGGCCATTTTGAAGGCAGTGGAAAAGAAGGGCTACATCCAGGCCACCCCCGTCCAGGCGGGGGCCATCCCCTACTTCATGGAGTGNAAGGACGTCATCGCCAAGGCCCCCACGGGCACNGGCAAGACTTTTGCCTTCGGCATCCCCATGGTGGAGCACGCCGATCCGGCGGGCGNCGACGTCACCGGCCTGGTGCTGGCCCCCACCCGGGAGCTGGCCATCNACATCCAGGNGGAGCTGCAGGATCTNTGCGCCTTCAAAGAGGGGGTGCAGGTGGTGTGCCTCTATGGCGGCGCCCCCATCGAAAAGCAGATCACCCAGCTCAAGAAGGGCCCCCAGATCGTGGNGGCCACCCCGGGCCGGCTTATGGATCACATGAAGCGGCGCACGGTGCGCCTTGACCACGTGGAGACAGTGGTGCTGGACGAGGCCGACCGGATGCTGGACATGGGCTTTATCCGGGATGTGACCCGGATCCTGGATCAGATCAAGTCCCGCNGGAACATCGNCATGTTCTCCGCCACCATTTCCCGGGAAGTGATGGACATCTCCTGGGTCTACCAGCGCGATCCGGTGGAGATCACCGTTCAGGCCGACGTGCAGAATAAGCCGGACATCGACCAGTACCGCATCGAGGTGGACCGCTCGGCCAAGGCGGAGCTGATGGTGCAGNTGCTCACCCACGGGGGGTACGAGCGGGCCATCGCCTTCTGTAACACCAAGAATATGACCGACCGGCTCTCCGGACTTCTGCGTATGGCGGGGGTGAAATGCGAGGCCATCCACGGCGACATTCAGCAATCCGCCCGGGAGAAGAGCCTGGGCCGGTTCCGCCAGGGGAAGTTCCANGTGCTGGTGGCCACCGATGTGGCTGCCCGTGGCCTGGACATCGACGATGTGGACGTGGTGTTCAATTATGATGTGCCCGACGAGAACGAGTACTACGTCCACCGGATCGGCCGTACCGGGAGGGCCCGCCGCCATGGGGTGGCCTACACCTTTGTCTCCGGCGTCACGGAGGATCTCCGCATGGATGAGATCGTCAAGGGCACCCGGAACACGGTGAAGAAGCTCCGCTACGAAAAGGGCACTTTAGAGGAGCTTTGAGCGCAGATAGAGAAAAGGAGACAGCAATTTCCCATGATCAATTTTCAGATNCCCCAGCCCGCCGANAAAGCCTGGGTGGATCAGCGCCTGGCCGGAGGGAATTACCGGGGATGTGAGTACAGCTTTACCAACCTGCTGGTATGGGGCGCGGCCTACGACCAACGCATTGCCGATGTGGAAGGGTTCCTGGTGGTTCGAGTAAAGGGGAACCTGGGCTACGGCTACTTTTGGCCCGCGGGGGCGGGAGACCTGGACAGGGCGCTGACCCTGCTGGAGCAGGACGCCCAAGAGCGGGGTGAGGAGTTCCGGCTGGTGGGCGTCACCCCCGAGGGGGTGGCGGAATTGGAACGGCTTCGGCCGGGACAGTATACCTGTACCCTTGACCGGGACGGCTCTGACTACCTTTACGACATTGATAAGCTCGCCGACCTGGGCGGGCGGAAGCTCCACTCCAAGCGCAACCACTGCGCCCGGTTCCAGGATAACAACCCCGACTGGGTCTATGAGGACATGACGCCCCAGGCGCTGGGGGAGTGCCTGGAGCTGGACGAGCAGGGGGATCGCCTCAGCCGGGAACGGGAAGGGGCGGAAGAGGCGGAGGACATGACCAACGAGCGCAAGGCCCTGCTGCTCTCCGCCAAGTACTTCAAGGAGCTGAAGCTGGAGGGCGGGCTCCTCCGGGTGGGAGGCCAGGTGGTGGCCTTTACCATGGGCGACCTGCTGGGGGTCGACACCTTTGACGTGCACTTCGAGAAGGCCTACAGTGAGATCCAGGGGGCCTACCCCATGATAAACCGGGAGTTCGCCCGGCGGATCCGGCAGCGGTACCCCCAGGTGCGCTACCTGAACCGGGAAGAGGATATGGGCATCGAGGGCCTGCGGAAGGCCAAGGAGTCCTACTATCCGGATCTGATGGTGGAAAAGCACTGGGTGGTGCGGAACAAATAAGGGAAACGGGAGCCACGGCCCTGTGGCCTCCCGTTTTTTGCTGGAAAGGCGGCGTTTTTATGACAGAGACCGGCCTGGCCCGGCAGGAGGAGCTGCCCCGGCTGAGAGAGCTGTGGCAGCTGGCCTTCGGGGACGAGGAGGCGCTCATTGACGGCTTTTTTGCCCGCTGGGGCGGCCCTGACCGGCTGCTGACGCTGCGGGAGGGGGGCGTGGCCATGTCCATGCTGGCGCTGCTTCCCATGGAGGCGGTGACGGCATCGGGGCAGCGGGCTGCGCTGCCCTATGTTTACGCCCTGGCCACCGACCCCGCCCAGCGGGGAAAGGGCTACGCCAAAAAGCTGCTGGACTATGCCGCCGACCGGGCGCGGGATATGGGCGCGGCGGGGATCTGCACCGTTCCGGCCCAGCCCTCTCTGCACAAATTTTTCGCCTCGGCGGGGTACGGCGAATGTTTTGCCGCCCGGCGGTGGATCGCCGCTATGGATCCCTCCGCNGCGGCGNGAGAGGCGGCCAACCTGGGTGCGGCGGAGTATGCCCGGCTGCGGGAGACGCTTTTGAAGGGCGTCCCCCACGGGGCCTGGGACGGGGAGCTCACCGCCATTCAGGAGAGCTTTTCCCAAAGCTCCGGGGGCGGGCTCTACCGTCTGACGTTGGCGGAGGGGCCTGGCTGCGCCGCCGTGGAGCGGCATGGCGGCATGGCGGTGGCCAAGGAGCTTCTGTGCCCCGCGGGAACCCTCCCCCAGGCCGCGGCCCTGCTGGCCCGGCAGCTGGGGATCGGGAACTGGGAGCTGCGGGGGCCGGCGGCCATGGAGATGGGGGAGGACTGGCGCTTCGGTATGGCGATCTGGTTCGACAAGGAGATGGGAGCGGCCTTCGGAGAGAGGGCTTACCTGNGCCTGGCCTTCGATTGACCCATATAAATTTTCATGACACAAAAGGAAGATCTTGTGATAAAATATAGGGGAAAAGCGGCCCGATCATAACGAGAGCCGCCGGAGGGAAAGGAGACTTTTTCTATGGAGAATATCTACATTACCATCGGCCGGGAATTTGGCAGCGGAGGCCGGGAGATCGGCAAGAAGGTGGCCCAGGCGCTGGGGATCCCCTACTACGACAAGGAGCTGCTGGCGGTAGCGGCCAAGGAGAGCGGCCTGNGCCGGGAGTTCCTGCAAAGTTANGACGAAAAGCCCACCGACAGCTTTCTCTACTCCCTGGTGATGGGACAGCAGAACCTGCTCACCGGCGTCCAGGGCACCACGGTGGAGCAGCTGGCGGCAAAGGCCCAGCGGGACGCGGTGCTCTCCGTGGCGGAACAGGGCAGCTGCGTTATCGTAGGCCGCTGCGCCGACTACATCCTCCGGGATAAGCCGGGCCTTGTGCGCGTGTTTGTCTGCGCCGACTGGGATAAGCGGCTGGAGCGGGTCTGCGAGCGGGACGGCGTGAGCCGGAAGGAGGCGGAGGAGAAGCTGCGCCGGGTGGATAAGGCCCGGGCCNCTTACTACAGCTTCCACACCGACCGGAAGTGGGGCGAGGCGGAGAGCTACGACCTGTGCGTCAGATCTTCCCTCCGGGGCACCCAGGCCGCCGCCGACCTGATCGTCCAGTTCTGCAAGGGCTAAGGGTTTGCCCGCCGTGCCNCCTGCGCCACTGCCAGGAGACAGGATGCAAATTATGCATCAAAAATGAATATTTGNATATCCAATACATCCTCTTTCCGCATCCCGTCCGCCGTTTCACCGGCGGACGGGAATTTTACACACTGATTTTTGTGCAAAATAACAACAAAATAGGGGTTGCATTTTTATAAATGGCGATGTATAATTATGCACATCCTCAGCAGAGGACAAAAGGAGAGAGTGATATGAAAAACGATACGATGAAGAAGATCCTGGGCCTGACGCTGAGCGCCGCCCTGTCCCTGAGCCTGCTGGCCTCCTGCGGCGGCGGTGCTTCCACCCAGACCCCTGCTCCCGATGANAGCAAGGCCGCTGAGCCTGCTCAGTCCCAGGCCGCCGAGCCCGCCGCCCCCACCAAGCTGGTCTTCGGCACCTCCGCCGACTATCCCCCCTTTGAGTTCCACATCCTGGAGGACGNCGAGGACAAGATCGTGGGCCTGGACGTGTCCGTGNCCAAGGCCATCGCCGAGGACATGGGCGCCGAGCTGGAGANCGTGGACATGAACTTTGATAACCTGCTCACTTTGATGGCCCAGGGCAAGTGCGATTTTGTTATCGCCGACATGGAGTCCACTCACGACCGGGAGGCAGCCGCCGACGCCTCCGACCCCTACTATCAGGATCTGGCTCCCATGGTGCTGGTGAAGAAGGCCAACCTGAAGCAGTACAAGAGCATCGAGGACTTTACCGGCAAGAATGTGGGCGCCCAGACCGGCACAAACAAGGCGCTCATTGTCACCGGTGAGGACGAGGAGACCGCCCCCATCCACATGACCGGCGCCAATGCGGTGCTGCTGACCAACGTGGGCGACCTTATTAACCAGCTGGTCTACGACAAGTGCGACGCTGTGGTGCTGGACGGCGCTGTGGCTGTGAAGTATGCCCAGACCAACGACGAGCTGGCCGTTGTGGAGGGGATCGAGCTGGGCCGCGTGGGCCTGCCCTGCGTGTGGGTGGCCGAGGGGGATCCCAATGGCCTGCTCCCCGCCATCAATGAGACCATTGCCAAGCTGAAGGCNGCCGGCTCCATCGACACGTTCAAGGAGGAGGCCGACTCCCTCAGCGACCAGGCCATCGGTGGCTGAGGCCGGCCATTCCCCAACATAAGTAAATCAAGACGCCGCCGCGCGGGGCTATTGGCCCCGCGCGGCTGTNTCGGTCAAACCGATCTGGAAGGAGTACCGCTATGTTTGACGCCATCGCGGCCTGGTACGCAGGCCTGTCTACTGCCAGCTNCTTCAACTTCAAATNCTTACCNAAATACGCCGTCTACTTTGTCCACGGAGTGGAATATACCCTCCTGTTGGCTGTGGTGTCGGTGCTTTTGGCCATTCTCCCCGCCCTTTTGCTGGCCCTGATGCGCCTGAGCAAGAACCGGGTGGTGAAGAACATCTCAGGGGCGTACATCGCGGTATTCCGCTCCACCCCCCTGTTGGTGCAGCTGTCCATCATCTTCTTCGGCCTNTTCAATGTCATCCGCATCCCCACCATTAAGGTATNTGGNTTCGTGGNTCTGTCCTATTTCATCCCCNGGGTGGTGGCCCTGGCGCTGAACAGCTCCGCCTATGTGGCGGAGATCTTCCGGGCGGGTATCCTGGCAGTGGACGGCGGCCAGATGGAGGCGGCCCGCTCCCTGGGCCTTTCCAAGTGGCAGGGGATGAAGCTGGTGGTGCTGCCCCAGGCGGTGAAGAACATCCTGCCTACCTTGGCCAACGAGATGGTCACCATGGTCAAGGAGTCCTCCATCTGTATGGCACTGGGGATGCAGGAGCTGATGTGGGGCGCCAAGACGGTGGCGGCCAGCAGCTTTATCTCCATTGGCCCCTACATCCTGGCGGCCATCATCTATTTTTGTATCAATTTCCCTGCCAGCAAGGCCATTGAGGCCGTAGAGAGGAGGATGCGCCGTGGCGATCAGCGGTGAGACCTTGATCCAGGTGCGCCATGTGACCAAGGAGTTCAGCAAGGGCTCCGTCAAGGCGCTGGACGACTGCTCGGTGGATATTGCCCAGGGTGAGGTGGTGGCCATTATCGGCCCCTCCGGCTCCGGCAAGTCCACCCTTCTGCGGTGCCTGAACCTGTTAGAGGTGCCGACCAGCGGCACGGTGCTGTTCCACGGCGTGGACATCACCGACCCCAAGACCGACATTGACCTGCACCGGCGGAAGATGGGCATGGTGTTCCAGCACTTCAACCTCTTCCCCCACATGACGGTGCTGAAGAACATCACCCTGGCCCCCACTCAGCTGGGGCTCTGCTCCGAGGCGGAGGCCCAGGAGAAGGCCATGGCCCTTCTGGAACGGGTGGGCCTTCCTGACAAGGCCCAGGAGTACCCCATCCGCCTGTCCGGCGGCCAGAAGCAGCGCATTGCCATCGTCCGGGCCCTGGCTATGGAGCCGGAGGTCATGCTCTTTGACGAGCCCACCTCCGCCCTGGATCCCGAGATGGTGGGAGAGGTGCTGGAGGTCATGAAGGAGCTGGCCCACGAGGGCATGACCATGGTGGTGGTGACCCACGAGATGGGCTTTGCCCGGGAGGTGGGCACCCGGGTGCTCTTCATGGATGGCGGCCGCATCCTGGAGCAGAACACCCCCCAGGAGTTCTTCGCCCATCCCCAGGAGCAGCGCACCATTGACTTTTTGTCCAAGGTGCTCTGAAAGTGCCCTGGGCAAAAAAGATTTCAACANGAACAGATAAAAAGAGAGGCTTCCGAAGCAGACCGGAAGCCTCTCTTTTTACGTATTTGATGTTTTTCATCGNGAAGCCGGTCTCGGCGAGATAGGAGGTCATGCCCACATCCGCCTCCCCCAGCAGGGCGGAGCGGATCTCGTCGTGGTGGTCGGAGTAGATGGTGATCTGGCTCTGGTTGGCGCCCAAGGTGATCACCCGGTTGACGATGGCCGCGCTGATGAAGANGACCAAAAGACCGTAAAGGGTCTGAACCAGCGGCTGTCCCAGAGCCTGCATCACGATGACGGCCGCGTCGCAGAGGTTGAGCACCGTCGCCACAGGAACGTCAAATTTTTTGTTGAGGATAACGGCGAAGACGTCGAAGCCCCCGGAGGAGGCGCCGCTGCGCAGGATGAGGCCCGCACCCACACCCAGCAGCGCGCCCGCCGCGACGCTGCACAGCATGGGATCCTACCCGATGGAGGTGAGGGGGTAGCGCATGAAAAACTCCAGCATGGCGGGAAAGAGAAGGCTCACCGCCACCGTTTTCGCCACGAACTGCTTTCCCACAAAGAGCAGGCCCACCGCCAAAAGCGCCAGGTTCGNCGCCAGCACCATGGCGGACAGGGGAATGGGAACGGCCAGGACGATGATCTTGGAAAAGCCGGTGACGCCGCCGGAGGCAAAGCCCTGGGGAATGATGATAAGTCCGAAGGCGGCGGCCATAAGGGCCNTGCCAAGGAGCATATCGAAAAGGGCGATGAGCATGTGCGCATATCTCTTCATGGCGTTCCCCCCTGCGCCCTCCCGTGCCGGAGCGTCTCCTCCCGCCGCTTCAGAGTGCGGGGGAAGCGGTAGAAGAAGATGCAGCCGGTGACGGTGGCGGCGCAGATATCGGCGATGGGCTCGGCCAGCCATACGGCAAAGACCTGGTCGGAGAGGATGAGGGGCAGGATGAAGATGAGGGGGATGAGGAGGATGATCTTCCGCAGCAGGGCCAGGAAAAGGGAGATCTTGGCCTCCCCCAGGGCCACAAAGGTCTGCTGGGAGGAGCTCTGCACCCCNAACATGAAGATGCCCCCGAAATAGACCTGCAAANTCCGCCGGNCGATCTCGGTAAGCGCAGGCTTATCGTGGAAAATGGCGATGAAAANGCCGGGANAGAGCTCCACCAGGGCCCAGATGGTCACAGTGAAGGCCAGGCAGCTGATAAACAGCAGCCGGAAGGCCCGGCGCACCCGGTCCAGATTCCCCGCCCCGAAGTTGAAGCCGATAATGGGCTGGGCCCCCTGGGCCAGGCCGTGAAGGGGCATGGTGCCCACCTGCATCACCGAGGAGGCGATGGTCATGGCGCCCACATAGGGGTCGCCGCCGTAGAGCTTCAGGGAGGAGTTGAAAGAGATGGACACCAGGCTCTCGGTGGCCTGCATGATGAAGGGGGATACCCCGATGGCCACCACGGGGAGGAGCACCTCCGCCCGTAGCCGCAGGTGTCTCAGCCGCAGGTGGAGGAGGGTGCGCCTGCCCAGAAGAAAGGAGAGCACCCATACCGCGGAAACGCTCTGGGACAAGATGGTGGCCAGAGCGGCCCCCTGGACGCCCATGTGAAGACCGAAGATAAAGATGGGGTCTAAAATAATGTTGCACACCGCCCCGATGACCACGGTGAGCATGGAGAAGGCGGCGAAGCCCTGGGTGGTGATGAAGTTGTTCAGGCCCAGGGAAAAGAGCACCGAGACAGTGCCCCAGAGGTAGATGGAAAGGTATCNGNTGNCGTAGGGCAGCGTATTCTCGCTGGCGCCGAAGAGGAGCAGCAGAGGCTCCTTAAAGACCTGGAACAGTGCGGTGGAGAGCGCCGCCATCATCAGCAGAAGGNCGGTGCAGCCCCCCAGGATGGCCTCCGCGCCGTCTATGTCCCCCTCTCCCATGCGGATGGCGGCCCGGGAGCCNCCGCCCATTCCCGCCAGGGCGGAGAGGGCGGAGATGAACATGATGATGGGAAAGGCCACCCCCAGGCCGGTGAGGGCCAGATCGCCCNCCTCTTCCATATGGCCGATATACATCCTGTCCACGATGTTGTAAAGGGCGTTGATGAGTTGGGCGCACACTGCGGGGATGGCCAGCTTCACCATCAGCTTCCCCACCGGGGCGGAGCCCAGATTGTTTTTATCCTCCATCAGGTATTGCGCTCCCCTTCCAGGAAATAGGTGGCCTCCATGTCCGCTACGCTCAGGGCAAAGGCCAGAGGATATTTTTCCAGCGCCTGGCCCACCATGCGGCTGTCCTCAGAGCCGGAAAAGCCCATATGCCAGCGGATGGCCATGGCCTCCTCCCGCTTGAGCTTCATGAAGCCGGATATGATGTACACGCTCTTCTCCCCGTGGCCGTAGGGGAGGGGATCGTCAAAGAAAAAGGTGGGGACTTTCTCCCACTGGCCCGTGGCCTCGTTTTTCACGTTCCGGGTACCCGCCTTATAGCAGCCGATCTTGCACAGGTCGTGGAGCAGGGCGGCGATGGCCGCGCTCTCGGCGTCGGCCNCAATGCCGTNGAGCTCCTGTACCCGCTCCCGGGCCAGGTAGTCCACCAGGCAGTGATAGACGTTGAGGCTGTGCTCGCACAGCCCCCCGGCGTAGGCGCCATGGTACCGGGCGGAGGCAGGACAGGAGAAGAAGTCGGACTTGTTCTCCAGGTAGTNCAACNGAGCCTCGGCCCCCTCCNGGTGAATATTTTCCCGGTAGATTTCAATAAATTCCTCTTTACAGCTCATGGAAAGCCTCCCTTTCTTTTGANAAAGAGTATATCACAGTTCCGGTACCAAAACAAGGACTGCACTCCCGCCGGCGTNTCCCCATAGGATGAGCCAGAGGTGATCCTATGGATAGTTTCTCCGCCCTGGGGGCGGCTATTTTATTTGCGCTGGCCTGTAATCTGGACACTGTTCTGGCGGCGGTGGGACAGGGAGCCGGCGGGGGACTGGACGGCCGCTCGGTCATGACGGTGGGGTGCGTGACCACCGCTGTGACCTTTCTCTCCCTGACCCTTGGCTCCATAGGGGCGGCCCTGCTGAGCGCCGGAGTGCCGGAGCGGCTGGGCNGCTTGGCCCTCNCCGGACTGGGGCTTTGGTACATATTGGATTCCCTCCGGGGCAAGGGGGAGGAAAGCGGCCAGAGCCAGGGCAGAAGCTGGGTGGCTCTCTCCGCCGCCCTGGCGGTGAACAACGCCGGGGTGGGGGTGGCCGCCGGAGTGANGGGCCTGTCCCCTGTTCTGGCCTCCGGGTGCAACTTTTTCATTACCCTTTTGTGCCTGTGGCTGGGCAGGAGGCTGGGCAGGGCCCTGTCAGCCTGGAGCCGGTGGGCCCTGCCCGCCTCGGGGTGGATGCTGGTGGCCCTGGGGCTGTGGCAGCTGATATGAGCAAATCAAGGGGTAGTGGCTCTCAAGAGCCGCTACCCCAACAACAAGTGGGTTTTCGAAAAAAATTTTGGCGAAACCTGTTGTCAACTACAGGGGAAATTGCTATAATTATGTAACCCTAATCTGGGATGATGCGCCTGGACACTCTCCGGCGAAAGAGCAGGAAAGGAAGTTGTATCATGAGAAGGAATGGGAAAAAACGGATACTGTCGGCCCTGCTGGCCGCAGTCATGATGTGTTCCCTCTACATCCCCACGCCGGCCGTGGCCGCCCAGAGCGGCCTGACGGGCAGCCTCACCGCCGCGGTGCGGATCGATTACGCCCAGCGGCTGAGCGAGCTGGCCAGCCGAAACGTGCAGGTGGAGCTGCAAAGGGGCGGCGTCGCCCTTGGCTCGGTCTCCCTCACCCAGGAGGGAGTCTTTGACGTGGGCGGCTATCAGGCTGCCGTGACCCCCATGGGGGTGGACGGCGGCGAGCTGGGAGGCGGCCAGTGGCCCGGTTTCCTGGAGGTGACCTTTGAGGATCTGCCCCAGGGGGACTATTCCCTGGCCTTTTCCGGCCGGGGCTATAAGAGCTATACCCAGAAAAACATCACCCTGGGCGACTACTCCCGCCATGTGGTGGTGGGCACCGGCGACGCCACCTTTACCCTGGGCGACGTAAATGGCGACGGGGCGGTGAACGAGAAAGACCGCGCCGCCCTCTCCGCCGTGCTGGGCTCCCAGCGGCCGGAGGAGCTGTACCAGTATGACCTGAACGGCGACAAGGCCATCGACATTGTGGACTTGGCCTATGTGGACAGGCTCATCCATGCCGAGGGCGCCGCCGTCCTGCGGGAGACCGCCCGCATCACCGTGCCCGCCGATATGAAGGCCATGGCCGCTGAGCTGACGGCCCAGGGCACCCTGGCGGTGGGTGATCTGGAGGATATTTTTGCCGACAATGACCAGACCGTCACCTTCCGGGCCCAGGAGGGGGACATCGTCCTGCCGCTGCCCCTGTCCGATACGGTGGATACGCAGGAGATCGANATCCTNTCCCCNGCCGGANCGGGGGCCGTTCTGGCNGGCACCGTGACGGTGGAGGGCGCCGGCGGCGAGATCGAACAGCGCACCTTTGACATCACGCCGCCCGCCGGCGTCCACGCCACCTCCCAGGTTCCCGGCAGCAATGTCGTCACCGTGGACTTGGGCCGGCGGATCCCGGTGAAGAAGATNATCATTACCGTCACCAAGACGGAGGGGGGCTATGCCGCCGTTCAGTCCGTCCAGTTCCTCAAGGATATNGTTCCCGAGGTGCCCNTGGCGCCCAATATCCAGGTCAAGGGCCTGGCCACCAAGGCGGGCAGCGAGTCGGTGTCCCTCACCTGGAACCAGCTGCCCAACGTGTCGGGCTACAAGGTGCTCTACTGGCCGGAGCAGAAGGCGGGAGAGGTCAAGGAGCTTCACACCGACGTGACCCAGGCCAAGGTCACGGGGCTGAAGAACCTGGAGACCTATGTGTTTACCGTCACCGCCACCGACGGCACCTGGGAGGGCAAGCCTTCCGACCCGGTGAGCGCCACTCCCGTCCCCGCCAGTGTTCCGGACAAGGTGGACATGGTGAACGTCACCGCCCTGGAAAACGCCCTGAGCGTCTCCTGGAAGGCGGGCAAGTCGGCCACCTATTATGAGCTCTATTATCAGGTCAAGGGCGCTGATACCTGGCTCCAGGCTGGCGGCCAGCTCAAACAGACCNGCGCGGCCATCCAGGGGCTGGAAAACGATGNGACCTATTCCATCTATGTGGTGGCGGGCAACGACGNGGGTNAGGGCCCCCGCTCCGCTATCTACGAGGGCACTCCCAAGGCCGTGAAGTACGAGCGGCCCGAGGGTATCCCCACCATGGGCATTCTGGATAACAGTCTTATCAGCGACATCCGTCTGGNCGACGCGGCCAANCAAACCGGNACCTTCACCTTCCGGGATATGATCGACGACAACTACCGCACCGCCTGGACGGCAAAGAACTGGTGGAGCAACGAGCACGTGATCGTCNCCTTTGCCCGGCCGGTGGATCTCTCCGCCGCTATCTGGGTGCCCCGGCTGGACGGCACCTATCCCACCAACCTGCGGGCCTACAGCGTCCGGGTGTGGTATGAGGGGGAGGACTTAAGCTCCGCCGGACACCTCATTGTCCCCGATCCCAAGAACGGGGGCGCGGACAACGGCGGCACCGGACGGGATGTGGATACCTGGCCCAGCGTCCGGGGGAATGCCGCAGTCACCAACTTTGCCATTCTGCCCTTCGGCCCGGCGGAGAAGGTGGCCAAGATCAGTCTGGCGGTGGAGCAGCGGGATTACCTCACCGTCAGCCTCTCTGAGCTGATGTTTATGGAGTATGATCCCGCCCACAGCCTGCCTGGAGAGATCGAGGCCCTCTTTGCCGACGGCCTCCACACCCGGCTGGCCCAGGNGGTCACCCGGGAGNAGATCGAGGCGCTGCGCANCCGGCTCGCCGGCGATGAGCGCAACTACTATCTGAACCTGGACACCCTCGCTGACGAACTGACCCTGGCGCAGGAGCTGCTGGAGCAGGGCGTANGCCAGGGCGTGATCCTGGCCGGCCTGGACGCCCGCAGCAGCGGCGCGGACAGCGCCAAATACAGCCAGGGCGGCAGCGACCTCCAACCCCTGGGGATCGCCGCGGCGGCCGGCCAGGAGATCACCGTCTACGCAGAGGGCATCCCCGCCGGGGAGCAGGTGAACCTCTATGCCAGCCAGTTCAACGCCGAGGTCTCTGCCTGGCGCGCCTCCCTGGGCAGCCTGGAGAACGGGCGCAACATCATCACCGTTCCCAGGATCGGCAGCCGGGCGGGCAACAACGGCGGCAGCCTCTATGTCACCTACAGCGGACAAAACGGAGAAAGCATCAAGCTCCATATCCGCCGGGGAACGGATATCCCCGTGCTGGAGCTGTCCCACTGGTACGCCATGGATGAGGCCCAGCGCCGTGCGGTGATCGGGGCCTATGTGGACGAGCTGGACGGCTACCTGGGGGGCATGACCATCGGAAGCCCCACCAGCGACTACCGCAATGTGACGGANTTCTCCACGCCGGTGGCGCTGCTGTCCCTGCCGGCCCTGTCGGTAAAGAANNCCCTGGGCTCGGCCGGCCGGGAGGAGAAGATCCAGACCCTCTATGACGACGTCCTGGCCTGGGAGNACNTCATGGCCATCTGCAAGCAGACCCAGGGCATCGACAACGTTTATGCAAACAACGATATGCTCTCCCGCCAGAATATCCGCTGCATGACCATGTTTGCCGGGGCCTTTATGTACGCTGCCGGCAGCCATATCGGCATCGGCTACGGCTCCTGCGGCGGTATGATCACCGGAAAGCCCATCGCCAAGCTGGGGACGGACNCCGCTGCCNACCAGCTTTTCGGCTGGGGGATCGCCCATGAGATCGGCCACAACATGGACAAGCTGGGCAAGGCGGAGATCACCAACAACATTTACGCCATCATGGTGCAGACCTGCGACGGCGGGGAGTACACCTTCCCCTCCCGGCTGGAGAAGAGCGGAAAATACAGCGGGATCTTTACCAAGGTGGCCCAGGGCTATCCCGGCGCCTCCAACGACGTGTTTGTTCAGCTGGGCATGTACTGGCAGCTCCACTTGGCCTATNACACCGGCCGGGAGNCCATGANCTTCTTTAACAGCTTCTTCANGGCCTGGAAGGCGGGCACCTATACCGCCGGGGCCAATACCTACGACGACCGGGTGGCCCTCACCGCCGCAGGCGTGGCGCGGCGGGATCTGACCGAGTTCTTCACCCGCTGGGGCATGAACCTCNGCGACAAGACCAAGGCCACCCTGGCCGGCTATCAGGAGGAGAGCCGGGCCATCTGGTATCTCAGCGACCAGAGCCGCCGGGATCGCCTGGCGGGCGTCAACGGGGGCAGCGGCACGGTGAAGGCGACGGCGGCGCTGGCAGCCGGGAAGGACAACGAGATCCAGGTCTCCATCGACGCCTCCGGCCTCAAGGGGTCGCTCCAGGGCTTTGAGATCCGCCGCAACGGCGTCTCTGTGGCCTTTGTCGGCGCAGGCTCCGGCAAGAGCTATACCTACACCGACGTCATCGGCTCCGGCAACCACCGCACCTATTTTTACGAGGTGGTGGCCTACGACACCCTGGGCTTCCGCATCAGCGGCGCCNACGCCGGGGAAGTCCGGGTGNCCTATGACAAAACGGTGGATCCCTCTGAGTATGACATTACGGTGAAAAACGGCTCGGTGGTCATTACCCTGAAGAAGGAGACCGCCGTCTCCGGCCTGAAGATCCAGAACATGGCTCCCAACAATGGCAGCTACCACGTGGTGGTCGCGGACAAGGAGGGCAAGGAGACCACCGCCCTCACCGGCGCGTTTACCGCTGCCCAGAACCAGGCGGTGGACGATAAGGACAGCTTCCTGCGCTACTTCCGGANNCCGGGGGCGGCGGAGAGCGACACCCGCATCTGGACTTACGACGCCAAAACGGTGACCATCACCGGCGTCCCCGCGGGGATCCGGCCGGAGAATGTGGCGCTCATCACCTATCCCGGCGACGACGTGGCCTTCCTGGAGGGGGCCACCATGGGCCTTCTGTCAGAGGACTACCAGTATTCCGCCCTGGACGAAAACGGCAACGAGACCACCGAGACCATTCCCCAGGGCACCCTGGTGATCCTGGGCACCTACCGGGGCGATCCGCTGTACAACACCCTGGCGGTGGAGGGCCGCTATACCGCCACGACCATGGACGCCAGCGGCGAGGTCACGGAGAGCGACGTGGTGGAGCGGCCGGTGGCGGACTATGCCTTCCTCTTTGCCGAGGTGCCGGAGACGGGCCCCGTATGCGATATCAGCGACGGCATCTTCCTCTTTGTCCCCGACGTGCAGCAGGAGGCCCAGCTCCAGGGGGAGAGCTCCCACTGTGACGCGCAGAATCTCCTGCCCAGCCAGATCCGGGTGAGCCTCTACCGCACCGACGATCCCAACGACGCCTCCAGCCGCCGCCTCACTGCCCAGACCCTGTGGATCTACAGCCCCGGCGGCGAGCGGGAGGATATGCCCACGGTGGTGCTGAAGGGGGGAAGTGGGAAATGAGAGGGAAGCGTTCTCTCGGCGCGCTTGCGCTGACTCTGGCCCTGGTCTTGGGCCTGGCCGCCCCCGCCTTTGCCGCCCAGCTGCGGCTGACCTACCAGATGAACAGCGGCGGCAACGCCGCCACCCTCACCCTCCAGGGGCTGGGGGAGGAGAGCGTCTACGGCGTTCAGCTGGAGCTGACCCTTCCGGGGAGCGTCACGGCGCGCTTTTCTCCCAGCGATGGCGGGACTTACANCCCCGAGTGCCGNGTGGAGACTTCGGATAAGAGCACCCGGGTCACGGTCTACCTTACCGCCCAGACGCCCCTGAACGAAAATGGCGTACTGCCCCTGGGAACGCTGACGGTGAGCAAGACCTTCTCCATGCCCGGCACCGTTACGCTCACCCTGCTGAACCGGGAGCTGNAGGCCATCTCCGGAGCCGGCGCCGCGGTGGTCTCCACCAGCGTACAGCAGACCCAGAGCAGCGATGACGATGACGATGAGCCGGACCGGTACCGGGTGCGGATTTCCTCTGCCCGGAACGGAGCGGTGAAGGCGGACGTGACCCGGGCGGAGGCCCGGGCCATGGTGACCCTCACCGTGGAGCCGGAGAACCGCTACGGGCTGGAGACGCTCAAGGTCACCAGCTCCAGAGGCNATGAGNTGNCCCTCACCGACGNGGGCGGCAACCGCTTTACCTTCTATATGCCCTCTGCCGATGTAGAGGTCACCGCCTCCTTCCACTGGACCGGACTGGAGCACATTGATATGAATTTCCTGGACGTGGTGGAGAGCGACTGGTATCATGAGGCAGTCCACTTTGTCTTTGAAAGCGGCATGATGAAGGGCACCGACCAGGGGCTCTTCTCCCCGGATGTGGACACCTCCCGGGGCATGATCGTCACCATCCTCCACCGGCTGGAAGGGACGCCCCAGGCGGGCCTGTCCGGCTTTGCCGACGTGCCGGCCGGCGAGTATTACACCGACGCGGTGGGCTGGGCCGCCCAAAACGGCATCGTCAGCGGCTATGGCGAGGGGGCGGAAGGGATGTTTGGCCCCAATGACTCCATTACCCGGGAGCAGCTGGCCGCCATTCTCTACCGCTACGCGGAGAAGAAGGGCCTTGACGTGACGGTGCGGGGCGACCTTAGCACCTATGCGGACGCCGGGAGCGTTTCCGACTACGCCGTGGAGCCCCTTCGCTGGGCGGTGGGGGTCGGCCTCATCTCCGGTATGGGAGACGGCACCATCGCCCCAGGCGGCAAGGCCACCCGGGCTCAGGTGGCCACCATCCTTACCCGCTACTGCCAGAACCTGGCGGACTGAGGGCAAAAAAGAGAAGAAGCGGCGTTTCACACAGAAACGCCGCTTCTTTTTATCTTGTTTCCATCCAGGTGCGCAGAGCCTTGGCACAATCCTGGCANTCCCGCCCCATATCGCGGTAGAGATCGATGAGACAGGGGTCGCTGGAGGCGTTGGCGGCGGAGAAGAAGTCCNGCGCCAGCCGCTGCTCCGCCAGGAACCGGCCCCGAAGCCGAAGAGCGAGACTTTCGTTGCTGAGCCGGGGAGCGGCAGGGGAGGCGTATTGCTCCCCGGCAATGAGGAACCGGGCTGCGGCCAGCCGCTTTGCCTGTCTGCGCTTTTCTCTGGCCAGTGTGGGCAGCAGCGTCTCCCGCCGCCACCGCCGGGCCAGGGCCTGATAGGTCTGCACGCCCTCCTCTGTGGCGTCCAGCAGGCGCTCCAGGGTGGGGAGCTCTTTGGCGCTGAACTCTCCCAGACATACGGGAGGTTCCGGAGCGGTTTGGAGCGGGGGTTGGGGAGGCTGTACTGCGGGAACTGGAGCGGCGGGCTGGGCGGAGAGGGGCACGGTATCCACCGTGAAGGGACAGTCGGGACGGGGCTCCGGCATCACCCGCTGCCACACCCGCTGAAAGGCGGCCTGATCCAAGGCACCGGTCTGGAGTTCTTCCATGGCGATTCCTCCTTGAAGTCCATTTCGCTCCATCCTATGCAGCAGAAGAAAAAATGGAACGGAAAGAGGATAAAAAGGGTTGACAAGCGGCAAAACTTTGGATATAATAATTCCTGCGTCTGGACGATTAGCTCAGCTGGTATGAGCATCCGCTTGACGTGCGGGAGGTCACAGGTTCAAGTCCTGTATCGTCCACCAGTTTGTTTCCCCATCAAATTCAAAATGGGGC
>CAJMXB010000027.1 GCA_905219705.1 Oscillospiraceae bacterium
CGTGGAACCGGCCCCGTCCGTTTCTGCCCAGCCGTCCAGGAGGGAGCCGGCGGTCGTTCCCCCGGCGGAGGAGAAGCCCGCGCCGATCCCGCCTGCGATCCCCCCCGTCCCCGTACTGGAGGAGGAACAGGAGCTTCCCTGGCGGGTGGCCGGGGAGCTGTTCCACACCTACATCATCGTGGAGCAGGGGGACAAGGCCCTGCTTATCGATAAGCACGCCGCTCACGAGCGGATGAACTTTGACAAAATGCGCGCAGAGGACTATCTGCCCATGTCCCAGACCCTTCTGACCCCGGTGGTCTTCACCCCCGCCCCGGAGGAGGCGGCGGTGCTGCTGGAGCACCAGGAGGAGCTGGACCGGCTGGGCTTTGACCTGAGCGACTTCGGCGGCGGCTCCCTGGCGGTACGGGCGGTGCCCGACTACGTCTCCCTGGGGGACGTGGAGGCCACCCTCACCGAGATCGCCGGGAAACTCGCCCTCACCGGTTCCACCGGCTACCGGGAGCNGCGGGACGACATTCTCCACACCATGGCCTGTAAGGCGGCCATCAAGGGGGGCTGGAAGTCGGGGACGGAGGAGCTGGAGCGGGTGGCCCGGGCCGTCATGGCCGGGGAAGTGAAGTACTGCCCCCACGGCCGCCCCGTAGCCATCGAGCTGACCCAAAAACAGCTGGAAAAACAGTTCAAACGCTCCTGACATAAATCGACGGATTTTGACCTGTAATTGGTATATTATGGTAACATTCTAATAGAGAAAGGAATGTTCCATATGTCCCGAGCCAATGACCTGCAAGACCTGTCCCTCGCCCGTGCCCGCCGCGCCCAGGAGAACGTCACTATGTTTTTGATGAACGGCTTCCAGATGCGGGGGAAGATCACCGGTTTCGACTCCTTTGTGGTGGTGCTGGATACCGACGGGAAACAGCAGATCATCTATAAGCACGCCATCTCCACCGTGGTACCAACGCATCCGATCGATTTAACACCGGATACATAAGGCCGCCCCGGTTCGGAGAGGAAAGAGAGAATCCCTATGAAGCAAGGCGCCATTCTCAACAGAATCGTTATGTTCCTGTTCTTCGCCGCCATCCTGGCCTACTTCGCTGGGGCGGCCTGGCGGGGGCTCCGGGATCCCTATCCCACGGTGCAGGTCTATACCTATTCTGTGGACGACACCATGGAGACCACCGGCTATCTTATCCGCCGGGAGCAGGCCATCTCCGGCTCTGGGAGCATCGTCCGGCTGATCCCCGCCGAGGGGGAGAAGGTGGCGGCGGGGGCCACGGTGGCCTACCTCTACGCCGACCAGCTTTCTCTGGAGCGCTCCCAGCGGCTGGAGGATCTTCNGGCCGAGACGGCCCAGCTCANCCAGGCCATCGCCGCCGCGGGAGAGAGCGGCCAGGAGGAGACCTCCCGGGAGCGGGTCATGGACGCCATGGTGACCCTCCGCTCCGCGGTGGCCGCAGGGGACTTCACCCGCCTGGAGAGCCAGACTTCTTCCTTTAAAAGCGCCGTTTACCAGCAGGCCCAGCGCTACGGCGACGCCGGAGCGCTCTCCGACGCGCTGATCGCGGCCCAGGCCGAGATGGAGAGCCTCCGGGCCCAGACCCAGGACGTGGGCCGGGTCACCGTGGCGCAGAGCGGCATTTTTTCCGGCCAGGTGGATGGCTACGAGGCCATCCTGACCCCGGACGGGCTGGACGCACTCAACCCCTCCAAGCTCTCCTCGCTGGAGAATCAGGCCCTGCCCGTGGGGGAGGAGAGCCTGGGCAAGCTGATCACAGATACCACCTGGTACTTTGCCTGCGCCCTGTCCGAGGAGAACGCCGGCCGGCTCACCGAGGGGAGCCAGGTCACGGTGCGCTTTTCCCGGGACTGGGCGGGCGAGGTGGATATGACGGTGGAGCGCATCAGCGCCCCGGAGGAGGGGCAAATGGCAGTCATCCTCTCCTCCCACCGGTTCCTCTCCGATGTGACCCTCCTTCGCCGCCAGACGGTGGAGCTGGTCTTTGAGGCACGCCAGGGCCTGCGGGTACCCACCGCCGCCGTCCGGATGGAGGAGGGCCAGAGCGTGGTCTACGTCCAGGTGGGCGTCAAGGCGGAGAAGAAGCCCGTCAGCGTGCTGGCCCAGGGAGAGGATTTCTACCTGGTAGAGCCGGTGCTGGGCCAGGACGCCNAGACCAAGGANGAGAAGATGGCCCTTCGGGCAGGAGACGCCGTCATTGTGGCCAGCGAGGAGATCTGGGACGGAAAGATCGTAGCGTAAGGGGCGCGCCCCCCGGAAAACAGAGAGGAGAATGGGCCATGTCTTTGGAGGAAAACATCCGTCAAGTGAAGGAGAACATTGCTGCCGCAGCCCGGGAGGTGGGCCGGGATCCCGCCGGGATCACCCTGGTGGCCACCACCAAGGTGCAGACTGACGACACTGTCCGTGCCGCCATCGCCGCCGGGATCGAGGTGTGCGGGGAAAACCGGGTGCAGGAGATGACCGCCCACCTGGACGCCGACGCCTACGCCGGGGCCAAGCTCCACTTTATCGGCCATCTGCAGACCAACAAGGTGAACAAGGTGGTGGGCCGGGTCGATCTGATCGAGTCGGTGGGCTCGGAACATCTTTTGGAGGCCATCGACAAGCAGGCCGCCAAGCTGGGGCTTGTCCAGGATGTGCTCCTTGAGGTCAATGTGGGGGGCGAGGAGAGCAAATCCGGCGTGGCCCCCCAGGAGGTCATGGCGCTGGCGCAAAGGGCGCTGGAGCTGCCCAATGTGCGCCTTCGGGGCCTCATGGCCATCCCGCCGGTGGCGGGAGAAGATGGAAACCGTGGATTTTTCCGGGAAATGTATCAGCTTTTTGTTGACATAAGAACCAAAATAGGCGATAATAAAGCTGATGTCAACTGCCTGTCCATGGGAATGAGCGGAGACTACATGGACGCCGTTCGGGAGGGGGCCACCCTGGTTCGGGNGGGAACCGCCCTGTTTGGCGCCCGGNCTCCCANGCGCNCAAAGGCAGAGTGAGGATAGAATCTACTTTAGGAGGAGCCAGCCATGGGACTTTTTGATNAACTCAAGCGGATCGCCCGCCCCTATGAGGACGAGGAAGAGGATTACGAGGACTTCGACGTCATGGGCACCGGCCGGCTGGACCGGACGGAGATCCGGGCCAAGGCTGCCCGTCANGATACAGCGGGCTTTTTCGATNCCGACCGCCNGGAGCGCACCGAGCGGGTGGAGCGGCGCAACAACAAGGTGGTGAACATCCATACCACCACCCAGCTCCAGGTGGTGCTGGTGAAGCCTGAGCGCTTCGAGAACGCCGCCGAGATCGCCGACCATCTGCGGGAGAAGCGCACGGTGGTGCTGAACATGGAGGAGACCAGCAAAGACGTCTCCCGCCGTATTCTGGACTTCCTCTCNGGCGCCGCCTATGCCCAGGAGGGCAAGGTGAAGAAGGTGGCCCTGTCCACTTATATCATCACCCCCTACAATGTGGACATTCTGGGCAACCTGCTNGACGAGCTGGAGGATAACGGGCTCTACTTTTAAGCGCGGAGCAGTGGGCTGCGAGGGAGCTTGGACTGGAGCAAGGCGAGCGAAGGGGCCCTGGGCCCCTGAGACCGGCCTGAGTCGGAGGGAAAGCGACCGTGCGGTCAGCCCGCTGTGTAGCGTGATATGGCCCTCTATTAAAAAACAGAAAGTGTGGGATACATATGCTGACTCCTCAGGAGGTGGCGGAGCACGCCTTTGCCAANGCGTCCTTCGGCNGCTACAATATGGCTATGGTAGATGAGTTCCTGGATCTGCTCACTGCCGACTACACCACGCTGTACAAGGAGAACGCCACCCTGAAAGCCAAGATGAAGGTCTTGGCGGACAAGGTGGAGGAATACCGCTCCACTGACGACGCGATGCGCAAGGCCCTCCTCTCCGCCCAGAAGATGGCTGACGATATCGTCAAGGAGGCGGAGAAGACCAAGGTGGAGACCATGGCCGCCGCCGAGCGGGAGGCCCAGGAGCGGATCGAGGCGCTGCGCGCCGAGACCGAGAGCGAGCAGCTCCGGCTCACCGCTGCCCGGAACGCCACCGCCGCCTATCTGGCAAAGCTGAAGGATCTCTACCAGCNCGAGATGGACTATCTNGCCGGCCTTTCCAAGCTGAACACCGCCCCGGTGAAGACCGACCCGGTGGCCCGCGCCGCCGAGGNCATTGGCGATGCGGTGGAGAGGGCCGTGGAGGAGGTTCCCGAGCCGGATCCCGAGCCCCTGGAGGACGATCCCCTCTATGAGGAGCTGCGCCGGGGGGTCGTCCACCTCCACGAGCCGGAGGATGAGGGCGACGAGCCCTTGGACGAGGCGGAGGATGAGGACGATGACGAGGACGAGGAGGACGACGCGCCCACCCGCCGCATCGACTTCGACAATCTGAAGTTCGGCAAGGACTACGAGATCACCTGAAAAAATAAAAAAGACCGTCCCGGGAGGGACGGTCTTTTTTTGCCGTTTTTTAGTCCTTGCCGCCCACCACATGGGCGCAGCGATCGCACAGCTCGGCGTGGTGGCCGGGCGTGCCGATGTGCTTGTCGTGGTTCCAGCACCGGGGGCACTTCTCCCCGGCGGCGGGGGACACCTTGACGGTGAGTCCATCGAAGAACTCGCCCTTGTAACCCTCGCCTTCCCCTTGGGCCACGGTGACAGCGGAGACGATGCAGATGGCGGCCAGGTCGTCCTCGTCCATACGGAGGGTCTCGAACTCCTTCCAGCCCTCAGCAGTGAAGGTGAGGGTCAGGTCGGCGTCCTGGTTCTTCTTGACCCCCTGCTCACTCCGGGCCAGCTCCAGGGCTTTGTTCACATCGTCCCGGAGGGCCATGACCTTGGCCNAGCGCGCCTCCTCGTCCTCGGAGAGGGCGAAGGCGGGGTCGAAGTCGGGCNTGTCGTTCANGAGGACGCTCTCNGCGTNGTCCGTTTNGNCGTGGGGCATGGCGGCCCAGATCTCGTCGGAGGTGAAGGCCAGCACGGGGGCGATGAGGCGGGTCATGCCGTCCAGAATGGTATAGAGGGCGGTCTGGGCAGAGGCCCGGCCGGCGTCGTCGCCGCAGTAGAGCCGGTCCTTGATGATGTCCAGGTAGAAGTTGGACATCTCCACCACGCAGAAGTTGTAGATGGCCCGGTAGGCGATGTGGAAATCGTAGCTGTGGTAGGCCGCCCGGCAGGTCTTGGCCAGCTTGCCCAGCTGGTGGAGTGCCCAGCGGTCAAGCCNCACCATCNTCTCCGGGNCCANNTTTTTGTCCGGGTCGAAGCCGGAGAGGTTCCCCAGCATATACCGGGCGGTGTTGCGGATCTTCAGGTAGGCCTGNCTCAGCTGCTTCAAGATCTCCGGGGAGATGCGCATGTCCTGGGTGTACTCGGCGGAGGCCACCCACAGCCGGAGGATGTCGGCGCCGTACTCCTTCAAAACGTCGTCGGGGGAGACGGCGTTGCCCAGGGACTTGTGCATCACCTTGCCCTCCCCGTCCACAGTCCAGCCGTGGGTGACGATCTGCTTGTAGGGGGCCACGCCGTTGCAGGCGATGGAGGTGAGCATGGAGGACTGGAACCAGCCCNGGTNNTGGTCGCCGCCCTCCAGATAGAGGTCGGCGGNGTATTTGAGATAGTCCCGCGCGTTGGCCACCGCCGCCCAGGTGGAGCCGGAGTCGAACCAGACGTCCATGATGTCGGTCTCCTTGGAGAAGTGGGTCTTGCCGCACTTGGGGCAGACGAAGCCCTGGGGCAGCAGATCCCGGGCCTCAGAGTCAAACCAGATGTTGCTGCCGTGCTCCCGGAAGAGCTGGGCCACATGGGCGATGGTCTCAGGGGTGACGATGTCCGCGCCGCAGTCGTCGCAGTAGAAGATGGGGATGGGCACGCCCCACACCCGCTGGCGGGAGATACACCAGTCGTTGCGCTCGCTGATCATGGACACCATGCGCTCCTTGCCCCAGCCGGGGTGCCACTGGATGTTGTCGCAGGNCTTGACGGCGGCGGCCTTGATGGCGTCCACCGAGCAGAACCACTGCTCCGTGGCCCGGTAGATGATGGGGTGCTTGCACCGCCAGCAGTGGGGGTAGGAGTGGGTGATCTGCTCCTTGCACAGAAGGAAGCCCTCCTTCTCCAGGTCCTCCACCACCATGTCGTTGCCCTTGGCGTAGTACTGGCCGTTGTAGCGCTCGTCGGTCATGATGCCCTTGGCGTTCACCGGCACAGGCACCCCGATGTTGGTCTTGCCCGCCTTGTCGTACGCCTGGCAGATGGCGAAGTCCTCCGCGCCGAAGCCGGGGGCGGTGTGGACGCAGCCGGAGCCGGCCTCCAGGGTCACGTGGTCGCCGCAGAGGATGACGCTCTCCCGG
Organism: Oscillospiraceae bacterium; assembly: GCA_905219705.1. GTDB lineage: Bacteria > Bacillota > Clostridia > Oscillospirales > Oscillospiraceae > Vermiculatibacterium > Vermiculatibacterium agrestimuris. Next base: position 6,380 of record CAJMXB010000027.1, read on the forward strand.
TCAAAGAGGGGGTGGGTCGCACGCATCAGCTCAAACTCGCTGCCCTTGCAGGTATAGAGCACCTCGCAGGCATCGTAGTCGACGCCGGCGGCCTTGCACACGCTCTGGGCCAGCTCCTGGGCCAGGATATACACCTCCCCGTTGGGGGCCTTTAACAGCACGTAGTCAAACTCCGCGTTGACACAGATGGCGANGTTGCCCGGNATGGTCCAGGGNGTGGTGGTCCAGATGACGAAGTAGGTCTTGGAAAGGTCGCNGTACTGTCCNAGCTTGCCCTTGTCGTCCCGGACGGGGAATTTGACAAAGATGGTGGTGCAGGGGTCGTCCTGGTACTCGATCTCCGCCTCGGCCAGGGCGGTCTGGTCGAAGGGGCACCAGTAGACCGGCTTCATGCCCTTGTAGATAAGCCCCTTCTCCGCCATCTTGCCGAAGACCTCGATCTGCTTGGCCTCGAACTCCGGCTTCAGGGTGATGTAGGGGTTCTCCCACTCGCCCAGCACCCCCAGGCGCTTAAACTGCTCGGTCATCCGGGCGATGTAGCCCTCGGCGTACTCCTGGCACTTGGTGCGGAACTCGGCGGTGGACATCTNCTCCCGCTTTACGCTCTTGTCCTTGAGAACGGCGGTCTCGATGGGCAGGCCGTGGGTGTCNCAGCCGGGGACGTAGGGAGCGCAGAAGCCCGTNATGTTTCGGGATTTCACGATGATATCCNTCAAGATCTNGTTCATGGCGGTGCCGATGTGGATGTTGNCGTTGGCGTAGGGGGGGCCGTCGTGGAGGACGAAACGGGGCTTGCCCTCGTTGCGCTTTACCATCTTGTGGTAGAGACCCTTGGTCTCCATGGCGGAGAGCATCTCCGGCTCCCGCTTGGGCAGGCCCGCCCGCATGGGAAAGTCCGTCTGGGGAAGATGAATGGTGTTGTTGTAGTCCATGGCGATCCTCCTATATGCTAAAAAATTTTTTGATGACAGAAAGCAAAAACGCCTTCGTCTCCTGGTTTCAAGAGACAAAGGCGCTGACCTCTGCGGTACCACTCTCATTGCCGTGCCGGAGCACGGCCGCTCGCTTGCGCTGTAACGGGCACACCCGCCGGGGCTTATCCTCTCAGTTCAGTCCCGTCGCTCTGAGGTGATCGGTTCGCCCCTCCTNCCCTCNGNCTTTCACCAAAACGGCGGCTCTCTGGGCGGGCTGGGGGGTTACTTGTCCTCATCATTGCGTTTCACTTTTGTGATTTTATCCGCTTTTCCCCGTTCTGTCAAGGGGAAAACACCTGAGGACAAGGGGCGGCCTCCCATCATGGCTACAGCTATTTCCTATAGTGAAGTAAATATGAATGAAATATCATTTTATTTTTGGGATTTTATTGTATAATATTGACAAATACGCGATAGAGGTATAGAATATATTTAAAGGGAGCTCCCAAACGCATATACGAAGGTATCAATCAACACGACATGCAGAAGAGAGGTATAATTATGAAAAAACGTTTGGTAAGCATGTTCCTAATCCTGGCCATGTGTATGGGCCTGGCAGTCCCGGCGTTTGCGGCAGATTATGAAGATTTAACCCTCGAAAGAGCAAAAAATATTATAGGTAAATATTTTGATGATATTTCAGATATGGAAATTATTGATGCAACCACAGCAGATACTGTCTCTATACATTCAAACAAATTTGCGGTTATTTTTGATAATACAGAGAATCCCTATATTTTGGTTGGAGAAGACTACAGCAATGGAGATGCTGAGTTAAATGCTTTTGTTGGTTCTACGCACACAGCAACTTCGTATATTGACAGGTCTCTAGAAAAAGTAACATATGAAAATTACATAGATATGAGTTCTGATGTTTTTCGCTATCCTGCCGTATTACCTGCCGGTCAAACCTTGAGGGCGTCAGTGAACTATACGTATCTTGGACGAATTCGATACACCTATGGCTACAATTCTGATATTTGTGGGGCAACTGTGTACTTTAACAGCAGTGGTAACCCACATGCTCGATTTAACGTGGCTGGCCAATATAAAGATATGTTAGCGCTTGTTTCAGTAATCGCTACAATAGGAGCACTTCCTGTCTCTGTAGCCAGTTCAGTTGCCGCAGGCATTATTGCAAGTTTGGGCAGTGCGGCGGGAGTTGGTTCATTTTTTATCCCCGACAAATATATTGACGCTGTCGAAACTACAAACCGCTGGAAGGTCAATGATACTTCTAATGCATCAAACACATATGAATTTGTTGGAAGCAAATATGAAGTTACTGTAGATGGAAAAAGTGAAACATACACAACTGAAATTTTCTATGAAAAGAGTGCTTTTACAGGGAAGTCTCGTGAATTTGGATTTTATGTATTTCCGCTTTTATTTAATGCCTATACTTTTGACATATATGACTGGTACGTTGTATGAGTAACAAGAAATTTTCGGAATATTTATTTGTANTTGCCTGCCNGGGAAACTTGCTTTTACAATTATCCACATTGTTTTTTAACGTTCCCAGGAATTTTGGAATCACGCTTAGTTTGCTTTTTTTGCTCCTTCTGCTTGCCTCTTTTTTCGGAATAAGAAAGAATAAATAAGAGCACGGAGGGGCGGTTCGTTTGTGTTGTGCGCTCGGCATTTTTTGCACAGAAGAACCGCCCCTTGGGGAAAGACGACTGAAGAGAGGGTTTATTGGATATTTGCGCCGAAAGACCCCGATGATAGAGAAAGCCCGTATTGTTCTTCTCCAAAAAGCGTGTGTTCCACCTTGCGCGCAGGGAAAAAGTCAAATTGCTGCTTCTCGTGGCTTCCCTTCAGGTCGTGGGCCTTCTGTTTACAAGATATTGTGTGGATCGGTACGCCTTTTATATGGAGCTGATCTCAGGAGCTATGCTCGCAGTATCCTTTTTCCTGTGTATGTGTTTTTGGGGAAAGCCTGAACCTGGGGAAGAATGACCGGGATATGGGTGGTGAGACAGGATGCGAGAGAGGGAGATCAAATTCTGGCTGGTCTGGGCCCTGGTGGTGCAGGCCCTGGTGTTGGGGGCTTTCTGTTCTGCCGCAACGTGTATGTGGCCCCCTTTGTTTTCTATAAGCGGCCGCCTTCGGAGGTGTGGGACTGGTACCGCCAGGCGCCCCATCCGCTGCCCCCTGCCTGGGAGAGCTTTTGGATCTCGGTACTGCTGCCGGGCAGACTGCCCAACGCCATTTTGACCCTTCCCATGGGGCCGGCGATCAGCCGCGCTGCCCACACGAAGGAGACGCGGTTGCCCATCTCCCGAAGGCAGGTCATACTGGTGGATGCCCTTTGGGCAGCGGCGTTGGCCTTGTGGTGCCTTGTCAGCTCGGCCCTGGAGCACTACCCGCTGGCTCTGCACGGTGGGATGATGGGAACTATCTCTCTGCAGCTCCTGGCCTTCCTGTGGCTGGGGACGAGGGAGAAAAAGAAATAAACGCCAAGGGGACGCTTGAGTAATCAAGCGCCCCTTATTTTTGCCCCGCCTTGCGGGGAAAGGGAGGAAATGCTATAATTTTCAATATAGAAAGGGATGATGAGATGAAACGGATGGGACGGGCCCTGGCGGCCCTTTTTTTGGCCTTGGCGCTGAGCTGCGGCACGGCGGCGGGGACCTCCTTCCCCGACGTGTCCGCCGGGGCCTGGTACGCCTCCGTGGTGGAGGAGATGGCGGCCCAGGGGATCTTAAAGGGCCTCCCCGATGGGAGCTTCCACCCGGAGGACGCCANTTCCGCCGCAGAATTTGTCACCATCGCCGCCCGGTGCGCCGGGCTGGAGCCTGCCCGGGGCCAGTGCGGCCNCTGGGCCGCCGNGAGCATGGAGACGGCCCTTGGGGCAGGCTGGTACGACTGGGACGAGCTGCCCCCCACCGGGGAGGGCTGGGATAAGCCCATTTCCCGCCAGCTGGCGGTAAAGGTGTTGATGAAGGCCCTTCTGCCCGGCAAAGGGTATGACTATACTGCGGAATCCAGCAGGATCAAGGATTTTTCCGCCCTCAACGGCCGCTATTATGACACCACCCTGGCCGCCTGCGCCGCCGGAGTGGTCACCGGGGACGGGGCGGGGAACCTTCGCCCTCTGGACGGCCTCACCCGGGCGGAGGCCTGCGCCCTCTTTCAGCGGGCCCTGTCTGCCGCGGGAGGCGTAACGCCCCAGCCTCCCGCGGAGACGGAGAGGCCTTCCGTCCCCGCGGTTCCCTCCGCCAAAGGGGGCGTGACGGAGAACGGCTGGCTCCAGGTCGTTGGAACCCAGCTGTGCAATGCGCGGGGGNAGCCCATTGNCCTCCACGGCATGAGCTCCCACGGCCTGCAGTGGTACGGCCAGTCTGCCTCCGCCCAGGCCATGGCCAACACGGCGGCCTATGGGGCCAACGTGTTCCGGGTGGCCATGTATACGGGGGAGGGGGGCTATCTCAGCCAGCCGGAGGCCATGATGGAGCGGGCCTTCGCCGCGGTGGACGCCGCCATCCAAGCCGATCTGTACGCCATTCTGGACTGGCACATCCTCTCCGACGGAGACCCCATGGCCAATGTGGCGGCGGCGGAGAGCTTTTTCGCCGCGGCGGCGGAGCGGTACAAGGACACGCCCAACGTGCTGTATGAAATCTGCAACGAGCCCAACGGGAACGTGACCTGGGCGGGAAACGTAAAGCCCTACGCCCAGCGGCTGGCCTCCGCCATCCGGGCCCAGGCCCCCAAAAGCGTTATCCTCATCGGCTCCCCCACCTGGAGCCAGGACATCCACCAGGCCGCCGCCGACCCGGTGGCGGGGGAAAACCTGATGTACACCCTCCACTTCTACGCCGGCACTCACGGCCAGGAGCTGCGCCAACGCATCGNCGCGGCAATGGCGGCGGGCCTTCCCGTCTTCGTCTNCGAGTGGGGNGNNAGNCGGGNCGACGGCAGCGGCNGAGTGTTTTTGGAGGAGAGCAAGGTGTGGCTGGACTTTTTGGCCGAGCGGGGCGTCAGCTGGTGCAACTGGTCGCTGTGCGACAAAAACGAGACCTCCGCCGCCCTCAAGCCGGGGACGGCCCCGGCGGGGAGCTGGACGGAGGATGACCTGACCGAGTCCGGCCGGTTTGTGTTCTCCCGGTTCTAAAAAAGGGAAAAGAGAGGGACGGGCTGTTACAGTCCCCCTCTTTTTTCGTCTTCTGTNNGTGAAAAGGCTTTTTCANGGAGGAGACCAAATGGACGACCGGGACATCATCGACCTGTACTGGGCCAGGGATNAGCGGGCGGTTGGGGAGACTGCGGCCAAATATGGCCCCTACTGCGCCGCTGTGGCGGACAACATCCTTCACGATTCCCGGGATACAGAGGAGTGTGTCAATGACACCTGGCTGAAGGCGTGGAATGCCATGCCGCCCCAGAGGCCTCAAAGGCTGANGCTCTTTCTGGCCCGCATTACCCGAAACCTGGCCTTTGACCGCTGGCGAAAGGGCTCTGCCCAAAGGCGGGGCGGCGGAGAGCTGCCTCTGGCGCTGGAAGAGCTGGGCGAGTGCGTTCCTGGTCAGGATGAGGTGGAGGGAACCGTGGCGGCCGCCGAAATCGCCGAAAGCATGCAACGGTTTTTGGCGGCGCGCCCCGCCCTGGATCGGGATCTCTTCCTGCGGCGGTATTTTTACGTGGAGAGCGCCGCCGCCATCGCCCGGCGATACGGCATGAGCCGGGAGAAGGTCTCCATGCGGCTTATGCGCGTCCGAAAAAAGCTGAAAGACCACCNGACCGAGGAGGGATATCTATGACCCGTGAAGAACTGTTTGAAGCGGTGGGCCAGGCCCCCGACGATGATTTGGCACACAGCGACGGGCGGGGACGAAGGAGCCCCTGGATGGGGGCTGCGGCCCTGGCCTGCGCCGCGGCGCTGGCGCTGGCTTTTTTGCCCAAGGGAGAGCCTGTTTCCCCGGGGACGCCTGACCCCCTGCCTCTGCTGCCCAATGTTGGCCCAACGGCTGGCGCGGGCGGTTCCTATGCCCTGATGGCCTATGACCTGAGTGAGCTGTACCCGGATTCCCCCGGAAGAGATGTGGACGTGCCGGAGACTCTGCCTGTGTGGGATCACCCCACCCACACCTCCTCCGGTACCCCCTGGGGATTGGCGGAGGGGGAGATGGCGGCCCGGATGGAAAAGGCCGCCCAGGCCTTGGGCGTGAAGATCGTGGATGTGGAGGAGGAAAGGGCCGGTGTGTATGGGGATCCCGNTGTTCCGGAGGGAACTNTCGTACGCCTGGANGGGCAAACCGATGGGGGGCTGACCGTGACCTCTTGCGGCAATGGAACCATTGAGGTCATTTTTGCACCCTCGGTGGCCCTGCCGGAGGGCTATTCCTTCACCTTCTCTGACACCGGCCCTGACCAGGCCGGGGAGACCCTGGCCTATCTGGCAGAGCGGTACGCCGCTCTGCTGGACTTCGAAGAACCCCGGGCCGCCGTCTCGGTGGACTACACCTTTGATGGGAGGCCCATTACCTGGTACAGTCTCTACGATGCCGCTGGGGACGTCNCGGAGGATCTGGTGAATTACAGCCTGCGTACGGCCAGTTTCTCCCCTGACAGCGACGGCGGACTTTGGATCATTCGGATCCACGATGAAACCTTGGTGGGGGAAAAGCTGGGAGACTACCCGCTGCGCACGGAGGAGGAGGCCCGGAGGGCCTTGCTCTCTGGAGACTATCACAGCATGGAGCCGGAGCCGTTTCCCGGTGAGGAGGCCCTGCGGGGGGTNGAGCTGATCNACTCCAACGGGGCAGATGATCCGGTGTGGATGCCCTACTACCGGTTCTGGGTGGAGATCCCGCCCCTGACGGATAGGGTGCCCGAGGGACTGAAGACCTATGCCTCTTATTATGTTCCGGCGGTACGGCCGGAGTATTTGACCGATGTAGATACCCAAATGGGCAACAATGGATAAGAGCAGAAGGAAGGGGCCGCGCCTTTGGCGCGGCCCCTTCCTTCTGCTTCAGCCTCAGTCCAGCTGGAACTGGCCGGTGTAGAGCTGGTAGTAGCGGCCCTGCCCGGCCAGAAGCNCGGCGTGGCNGCCCTTCTCCTGGATNCGCCCGTGCTCGATGACCACGATGCAGTCGGAGTTGCGCACGGTGGACAGCCGGTGGGCGATGACGAACACCGTCCGGTTCTCCATCAGTGCGTCCATGCCCTTCTGGATGAGCGCCTCGGTGCGGGTGTCGATGGAGGAGGTAGCCTCGTCCAGGATCATCACCGGGGGATCGGCCACGGCACACCGGGCGATGGCCAGCAGCTGCCGCTGGCCCTGGCTGAGGTTGGCCCCGTCCCCGGTGACCATGGTCTGATACCCCTCGGGCAGCCGCCGGATGAAGGAGTGGGCCCCGGCGGTCTTGGCCGCGGCGANACACTCCTCGTCGCTGGCCTCCAGCCGGCCGTAGCGGATGTTCTCCATCACCGTGCCGGTAAAGAGGTGAGTGTCCTGAAGCACCGCCCCCAGAGACCGGCGCAGGTCGTCTTTTTTGATCTCCTTGACGTCGATGCCGCAGTAGGTGATGACCCCGTCCTGGATCTCATAGAACCGGTTGATGAGGTTGGTGATGGTGGTCTTGCCCGCTCCGGTGGAGCCCACAAAGGCGATCTTTTGCCCCGGGTTGGCGTACACCGACACATCGTGGAGGATCTGCTTTCCCGGCACGTAGGAGAAGTCCACGTTCTGGAACCGCACCGCACCGGTNAGCTCGGTGAGCACATAGCCCTCCCCCCGGGTCACTGCGCCCCGGATGCGGTGGAGGCCCTCTGCCGGGTCTCCCTCCGGGTACTTCCAGGCCCACAGGTGGCCGGGCTCTGTCTCGGCGCACTCGGTAAGCGCGTCGTTTTCATCTTTTTTGCAGGCCGTCAGGGTCATCCGCCCGTTCTCCGGCACCCACCAGGCCCAGCAGCCGGTGCGCGCCCCGTCCTCCGCCAGACGCAGGGCGCCGTCCGCGTCCTTGTGGACGGCCACCAGGGTCACCTGGGCCTTGTCCTCCTCCGGCTGGGTATCCATGACCTCGAAGATGCGCTCAGCCCCCGCCAGAGCGGAGAGGATGGTGGTCAGCTGCTGGGAGATCTNGNTCATGGGCTGGCTCACTTGCCGGGAATAGTTCAGGTAGGTGGAAAATCCGCCCAGGTCGAAGCCGCCGAAGATGGCCAGCAGGCCCCCCACCGCGGCGGTAAGGGCGTAGCCCGCGTTGTTCAGGTTCATGGCGGCGGGCATAACGGCGGAGGAGTAGAAGTTGGCCTTGGAGGCCGCCTGGCGGTAGTCGTCGTTGAGCTTGGCGAAGTTGGCCTTGGCCTTCTCCTCGTAGGTGAAAGCCTTCACCACCTTCAGCCCCTCGATCATCTCCTGAATGTTGCCGTTGACCTTGCCCAGGTTGGCCTGCTGCTCCCGGTAGTACCGGCGGGACTTGCTGCCCATGAACTTGAACACGGAAAAGGTGGCGCCCAAAATGACCGCCGTGATAAGGAACAGCAGGGGGCTGATGTAGATCATCATCCCCACCACGCCCACGAACATGAGGGCGGAGGAGAACAGGGACACCACCGACTGTTCCAGGGACATCTGTACGTTGTCCGCATCGTTGGTGAACCGGCTCATGAGCTCGCCGTGGGTGTGCCGGTCATAGAAGGAGATGGGCAGATCCTGGNGGGCGTCGAACAGATNCTTNCGCAGCCGGTTGACCCCCTTCTGGGCCAGCCGGGCCATGGTGGCCATCTGCAAATAGGAGGCCGCAACGCCCACCAGATAGATGCCAAGCAGGGGGAGCAGCGCCTTGAGCAGGTCTCCCGGCCCGGCGTAGACTCCGTCCACCAGGTTGTTGATGATGGGCCGCATATAGTAAGATCCGCCGATGTTGGTGCACACGGACAAAAGCAGGCAGACCAGCACGCCCATCAGGGGCAGCTTGCTCTGGGACAGATAACCCATGAGCCGCTTAATGGTCTTTTTCGTGTCTTTGGGCTTGGAAAAGCCCCCTCTTCCATGAGGCCCCGGCATTATTCGCTCACCCCTTCCTGTTGGGAGTTGTAGATCTCCTGGTAGACNGCGTNGCCGNCCNTCAGCNCGTCGTGNGTGCCCTCTCCCACAATGGCTCCGTCGTCCAGCACCAGGATCTTATCGGCATACTGCACCGAGGAGATGCGCTGGGCGATGATAATGNCCGTGGTTCCCATCAGGTTTTTGGCGAAGGACTCCCGGATGGCCGCCTCGGTGGCGGAGTCCACCGCGGAGGTGGAGTCGTCCAAAATAAGGATGGCGNGCTTGCGCAGCATGGCCCGGGCGATACACAATCGCTGCTTCTGTCCTCCGGAGACATTGGTGCCCCCCTGATCCAGCAGCGTGTCAAATCCGTCGGGCAGAGCCATGATGAAGTCGTAAGCCTGGGCGTCCCTGGCCGCCTGGATCAGTTCCTCCTCCGTGGCGTCCTTCTTACCCCAGAGCAGATTTTCCCGGATGGTGCCGGAAAAGAGCACGTTATTTTGCAGCACCATGCCGATGCGGCCGCGCAGCGCCTCGATGGGGTAGTCCCGCACGTCCATGCCGTCTACCAGCACCTGGCCCCCGGTCACGTCGTAGAACCGGGGGATCAGGTTCACCAGGGAGGACTTGCCCGTCCCCGTGCCCCCTACGATGGCCACAAACTGCCCCGGCTCCGCCGTAAAGCTCAGATGCTCCAGCACGTCGTCTCCCGAGCCTCCGGCCCGGTACTTAAAGGACACGTCCCGGAACTCCACCCGGCCCTGGGCCGTGGGCAGCTGGATCCCGCAGCTCTCCGGCCGGTCCTGGATGTCGGGCTGGGTATCCAAAACCTCGATGATCCGGTGGCTGCAGGCCATGGCCCGGGCCAGCTGGAGAAGGCTCATGGCCACCATCATTACGCTCATGAGGATCTGAAAGATGTAGTTGATAAAGGAGCTCAGATCGCCGTAGAGCATGGTTCCGTCCATCACCTGGTTCCCGCCCAGGTAGAGCACCGCCAGGGTGGCCGCGTTCANGNACNNGGTTATTACCGGCATGATCATCACGATGCGNATGGCCACGTTGATGCCTGCCTCGGTCAGCTCATCATTGGCCTTTTGAAACTTGGTCTTCTCGTAAGCCGAGCGGACGAAGGCCTTCACCACCCGAACGGCCACCAGGTTTTCCTGGACGGCGTTATTCAGGTTGTCGATCTTCCGCTGCGTCACCTCGAAGAGGTGGTTGCACACCTTCATGATAAGCCCGATAGCCAGCATCATCAGGGGGATGACCACCACCAGCACCAGCGCCAGGGAGGCGTTGATGGAAAAGGCCATAAAGAGGGCNGCAATGAGCATCACAGGCGCCCGGGTGATGATGCGCATCCCCATGGTCATGGTCATCTGAACCGCGTTGACGTCGTTGGTCATCCGGGTGATGAGGGAGGCCGAGGAAAACCGGTCGATATCGGCGAAGGAAAAGTCCTGGATCTTTTGGAACATGGCGTTGCGCAGGTTGGCGCCGAAGCCCTGCCCGGCGATGGAGGAGGCCTTGGCGGACACCACGCCGAACACCATGCCCGCCACTGCCAGGGCCAGCATGGCGGCCCCTGTTTTCAGGATGTAGTCCATATCCCCGTTGGCAATGCCCACGTCCACGATGGCGGCCATAAGACGGGGCATGACGATCTCGCACAGCACCTCCAGGATCACCAATGTGGGGGCCAGGATCACCCATTGCTTATATTCTCCAATGTACACACTGAGCCGTTTCAGCATCTGTCCTCACCTTCCTTTTCCGGCGGGCAGAAGGGAGGAGGTTCCACCCCGCCTAAATTGTCGATCATCCGGGTCAAAAACCCGGTGAGCTGAGCTTTTTCCTCCGGGGAAAACCCGACCAGCATCCGCTGATCCACCGCCTGGAAGCTCTCGCCGCACAACTCCACCGCTCTTCGGCCCTTGTCGGTGAGAGCGATCAGGTTGCGCCGGGCGTCCCGGACGTCGGCGCTGCGCTCCACGTAGCTGTCCCGCTCCAGGGTCTTCAACGACACCGCCACCGTGGCGGGAGAGACCCGCAGGGTTCGGGCCACATCCCGCTGAGACCACTGCTCCCCCGCCGCCTCGGCGGCGAAGAGGCTCAAAAGCAGCATGGGCGCCCCCAAGTCCCCGATGCCCCGGGCCGCCTGCTCCTCCGCCACCCGCCGCTTGTGGGCGTGGTGAAGCCCGTGGAACAGGGCGCTGGGCTCATTATTTTGATACATGCCACCATCTCCCGAAAAACCGTTCGTATGTTTACCGTTCGCATGCTGATAGTTTGGGAGTATACTCCTTTCCATGGGGAAAGTCAAGAGAAATTTGTAAACAAATTTAGAACAATTGTTTGACAAAGGGGAGGCGGGTGTGCTATGATACAACTATCAAATGAAGGAGGGATCGCCATGCCCGCCCCCTTGACGCCCAAACAGGCAGAGATCTACGACTTTATCCTTCAATATACCAAGGAGCACGGCTATCCGCCCTCGGTGCGGGAGATCGGCGCCGCCGTGCAGCTGAAAAGTCCCTCCACCGTCCACTTCCNCATGANAAAGCTGGAGGCGGAGGGCTATATCCACAAGGCCGACGGCAAGACCCGGGCCATCAGTCTGCCCCACCAGGCTGTGGCGGAGGAGCTGGACGGCCAGCGGGATCAGGTGCCCCTGGTGGGCANCGTGGCCGCCGGCAGTCCCATCCTGGCGGNGGAAAATGTGGANGAGTACCNGACCTTCGACNCCGNCGGACGCACCGGGGAGCACTTTGCCCTGCGGGTGCGGGGCGAGTCTATGCTCTACGCGGGCATCCTCNCTGACGACTTGGTCATCGTCCACCGGCAGGAAAACTTCCGCAACGGGGACATTGTAGTGGCACTCTTTGAGGACGAGGCNACGGTGAAAACCTACCGNNTGGAGCGGGGCCACCTGTGGCTCATGCCGGAGAATCCGGAGTATGAGCCCATCGACGGCGAGGGCTGCGCCCTGCTGGGCCGCGTGGTGGCCGTGCTGCGGCGGTACTGAGCTCCGGCGGCGCGGGAAGGAGTCCATTTGAACGGAAGAGAAAAAAGAGGCCCGGGTGTTCCCGGGCCTCTTTTTTGATGGGGTTTTGTTACAGTTTGATTACAGATTTGTCAAAAGACGCGGCTTATTTCGTTTTATAGGGCGGGGCGCTACCACTATATGTAGAATAAAAAGGCGCTTCCCTTGTCAAAAATCACCGAAAACCGGGAAAACCCTTGACGAATGGGCAAAAAGCGAGTATGATTGCTTTGTAACCATTTGTAACCATTTGTAACCATTTGTTTCCCTCTCGTAACTGACTGGTAATATACCTGTAACATAGGGAGGGAAATTCCCCAGAACAGACCGAAGGAAAGAAGGTTTTCTCCCGTGGATGAGATCCTGCGGTACCCCCATACGGCGCCCGCACCTGCCCCGGCGNAGACCAGGGAGGCCCACAGCTGGCGTCTGCCCAGCCTGACCCTCCCCAAGTTTGCATTTCCCGATGCCCTCCAGNGGCGCTCCCCGCTGCATGTGGCCGTCTTCCTCACCGTGNCCCTCTCCGTGGCCACTGCCGGCATCGCCAGCCACGTCTACTGCCCCGCTTACAGGGTGTCGGTGGACGGAGTGGATCTGGGCGTGGTGAGCTCTCCCGAGAGCGTGGAGAACGCCGTTGACCGGGTGGAGGCTCGGGCGGGAAGTATTTTGGGCCGGGAGTACACTCTGGAACAAAACCTGGAGTTCGAATTCCAGCTGGCGCCCAAGGATGAGCTGATGGCGGTGTCCAGTGTGGAGACCTACCTCTTCGACCAGATCGGTGAGGTGATGAAGACCTCGGTGCTGACGGTGAANGGCAAGATGCTGGGCGCCGCCGACAACCACCAGGCCCTCACCNCTATGCTGGAGTCCATCAAGGCCCCTTACGTCACGGAAAATACCGTCTCCGCCGAGTTTGTGGAGCCGGTGGTGGTGACAAGGGAGTACACCGCCACCACCGCCCTGCGNGNGATATCCNCCCTGNGGGAGACCCTCACCGCCAACAGTATGGAGCGGGTGGACTACAACGTGCAGCCGGGGGACACCTTCTCCGGCATCGCCAACAGCCACGGCATGACGGTGGAGGAGCTTCAGCTGCTCAATCCCGGCGTGGACATCAATAAGCTGTGGATCGACCAGACCCTTACCATCAGCCAGGCCGTCCCCTTCCTCTCTGTGCGGACGCTGGACAACGTGACCTACGACGGCCCTGTGGCCTTTGCGGTGGAAGAGGTTCCCGACGACACCATTTATCAGGGCTACTCCAAAGTCCTGACCCCCGGTGTGGAGGGCTGGGCCACCTACAATGCCGATGTGAGCTACCTCAACGGCGTGGAGCAGAGCAGGACGATCAACAGTGCCGACGTCCATGTCCAGCCCGTTACCCAGGTGGTGGCGGTGGGCACCAAGCCCCGGCCCAAGACCATGGCCACCGGCCAGTTCCAGTGGCCGCTGTATGGACGGATCAATTCCTCCTACGGCTCCCGGTATATTTTCGGCTCCTACTCCTTCCACACCGGGTTGGACATCGCCGGCTCCTACGGCGCGTCCATCGCCGCCGCCGACGGCGGCAGGGTGACCTTTGCCGGCACGGGCACAGGCAGCTACTGGAGCTACGGCAACTACGTGGTCATCGACCACGAAAACGGCCTGCAGACCATCTACGCCCACTGCTCCAGCCTGTGCGTCAGCACCGGCGAGCGGGTCTATAAGGGGCAGGTCATTGCCAAGGTGGGCTCTACCGGCCGGGCCACCGGCAACCATTGCCACTTCCAGGTCAAGGAGAACGGCGAGACGGTGAACCCCTACAACTATCTGCCTTAAATTTGAAATGAAAAAGAGACGGGAAGCAATTCCCGTCTCTTTTTTGTTGCCTATTTTCCGTAGTTGCGATATAATAAATAANGTGTATATGTGTTTGCAGGAGGGATACTATGAAACTCATCCTTGCTATCATCAACCGGGACGACGCCGGGGCCGTGACCCAAAACCTGACCCGGAGGGGCTTTTCCTCCACCAAGCTGGCCACCACCGGCGGTTTTCTTATGGCGGGCAACGTGACCATTCTGGTAGGCGTGGACGCCGAGAAGGTGCAGGAGGTCATCGACATCATTAAAGAGCACTCCCACTCCCGCAAGCAGATGNTCCCCTCCACCATGGAGAGGAACTATGGTTACTGCCCCTCTGTACCGGTGGAGGTCACTGTGGGCGGAGCCACCATTTTCGTGGTGGACATCGAGCGCTTTGAGCGGGTCTGAGATGCTTTTGGATACCCTGGCGGGCAACGCCCCCCTGAAAGAGCAGCTCTCCGCCCGAATNAAGGGNCGGGGNCTGAGCCATGCTNATCNCATCAGCGGCCCTGCCGGCGNCGGGAAACGGACGCTGGCCCGGCTCCTGGCCGCGGCCATGGTCTGTACCGGCCCGGAGGCCCCCTGCGGCGTCTGCCCCGGCTGCAAGAAGGCCCTGGGCGGCATCCATCCTGATGTGATCCTGGCCGGAGAGGGGGATAAGGGCCTTACGGTGAACCAGGCCCGCGCCCTTCGCGCCGACGCCTATGTCCGCCCCAACGAGGGAGTACGGAAGGTCTATATCCTTCCCAATGCCCAGGCCATGANCGCCGCGGCTCAAAACGCCCTTTTGAAGCTTTTGGAGGAGGGGCCCGCCTACGCCGCCTTTCTTCTGCTGACCGAAAACCCCGGCGCGGTGCTGCCCACCATCCGCTCCCGGTGCGAGACGTTGGCGCTCGCCCCCGTCTCTGTACGGGAGGCGGAGGATCACCTGCTCCGCCGTTATCCGGACAAGCCCCCGGAGGAGGTGCGCCGCAGTGCCGCCGCCTGCGGCGGCGTCCTGGGCCGGGCGGTGGAGGAGCTGGAGGGGGGCGGGGACGACGCCGTCCAGACCGCCGGCCGCACCCTGCTGGAGCTGCTCGCCAAGGGAGATGAGCTGACCCTGGCAGAGTGGTGCGTCACCCTGGAAAAGTGNNACAGGGAGAGCATGAAGGGACTTTTGGAGCGCGCTGTGCTCCTTCTGCGGGATGCCCTGGCCCTCCAGAGAGGAGGCCGGGCCCTCTCCGGCGGCAGGGACGCCGCCGCACTGGCTCAGGCGGCCAGGCTCCCGGCCAAGAAGCTTCTCTCCGCCGTCGACGCGGTGGAAGACCTGCGCACAGGCGCCCAGTTCAACGTCAGCTCCGCCCACCTCGCCGGGGCTCTCTGCGCCCGGCTCAGCTCCCCTTGATATCCCCATCCATCTTTCCTGTTGGGAGGCCATTTTCATGACTGAGATCATCTCCGTCCGGTTCAAGTCCGGCGGAAAAGAATACTACTTCGACCCCAAGGGCATCCAGGTGCACGTGGGAGATCAGGTCATCATCGAGACCGCCAAGGGCCTTGAGTTCGGAACCTGCTCCCGGGCCAACACCCAGGTGAGCGACGACCAGGTGGTGCAGCCCCTGCGCCCCGTGATCCGGCCGGCCAACGAGCGGGATCTGGNCGCCCTGGAGCGCAACNGGGAGCGGGAGAAGACCGCCCTTCAGGTCTGCCAGGAGAAGATCGCCGAGCACGGCTTGGACATGAAGCTGGCCCGGTGCGAGTGCTCCTTTGACGGCAACAAGCTCCTCTTCTTCTTCACCAGCGAGGGCCGGGTGGATTTCCGGGCTCTGGTGAAGGATCTNGCCGCCACCTTCNANTCCCGCATCNAGCTGCGGCAGATNGNCGTCCGGGACGAGTCCAAGCTTCTGGGCGGCCTGGGCATCTGCGGCCGGCCCTTCTNCTGCAACGCCTTTTTGGAGCAGTTCCAGCCCGTCAGCATCAAGATGGCTAAGACCCAGGGCCTGAGCCTGAACCCGGCCAAGATCTCCGGCGCCTGTGGGCGGCTGATGTGCTGCCTGAAATACGAGCAGGACGCCTATGAGGACGCGGTGAAGCGTCTGCCCAAGAACGAGTCCTTTGTGGAGACCCCCGACGGGGCGGGTACGGTGAGCGCCGTGAATTTCCTGCGGGAGACGGTAAAGGTGCGCCTGGAGGAGGCTCCCGAGACCCCCCAGACCTATATCGGGGAAGAGATCAACGTGATCCGCAACGGAAAGGGCCGGCGCCCGGAGGGCTATGTGGCGCCCCCCAAGGAGGAGCTGGAGAAGCTGCGCAAGGTGACCCCCCGGCTGACAGGCAAGCAGGAGCGGGATCTGACCGGCAGCATCAACGACGTCCTGGCCGATCTGGACACAGAGCGGCGGGAACGCCGTCCCCGCCAAGGCGCCAGACCCAGGCAGGAGCCTAAGCCGAAGCAGGGCGGGCCCGCCGGGGAGGACAAGTCCAAACAGGAGGCGGCTGCCAAGGAGCCCAAGCCCCAGGGCCAGGGACAGAGCCGCAGCCGCCGGAGAAGACNGCGGGGCGGCGGAGGCAGCAAGCCCAAGGAGAGCTAAAAAGAAAACGGAGCGTATTTCCAAAACTCGGAAATACGCTCCGTTTTTACTTTTTGCCGGTTGGAGCTTATTCAAAGGTGAAATCGACCACCTTCACGTCCCGCTCCATACCGTGACCGTCCATGCCCACGNNGNCGAAGGCCATCTCCCCCAACTGATTGTCATAGGGGTCGTGCCGCCAGGCCAGGTCAGGCGGGGTGAGGGGGGCCTGGAAGAGGCTGTTGGCCACCATGCGGCAGGGATCCAAATTGCCGAAATAGTGCTTTGTCCGTTCCGGTTCCCCGNTTCGCCGTCNNCNGGAGCNAAAGGAGGGGTCGGCGTAGAGCCAGCCATAGGGGGCAACGTAGAACATGGCCCAATCGTGGGCGCCCGCCCCGTCGGGGGTGACGTGGAGACCGCTCTGCCACCGGGCGGGCACCCCGGCGATGCGGCACAGGGTGATGAAGAGCAGCGCCATCACCCCGCAGTCACCCCGCAGCTCCTTGGCACAGCTGTCGGCGATGTCGTCCAGCTGGATGTACGCGGGCTGATAGCGGTAATCCACATGCCCGGTGACATAGTCGTAAATGGCCCCCGCCTTCTGGANGGGGCCCTCCTTCCCCTGGGTNAGGCGGCGGGCCAGCGCCTGAAGGTAGGGGGTAAAGGCGATGTGGGGCAGGGCCTCTTCGGTGTCAAAGACGGGCTGGACGCTGTCCCATTTCAGCGCGTAAGGATCGACGAAGGACGCCTTGTGGCGGTAGCGGTAGGTCACCTCAAAGCTGTCCCGGCCAGTACTCTCCCAATAGATGGTGCGGGCGGGGGCGTCCGCCGGGGCCAGGACATAGCCCGGGGTGGCCTCCAGAAGCTGGATCTCGCTTTGCTGGGGGCAGTCCGCCGGGAAGGGCAGCCAGGCCTGCACCCGTTTTCCCGCCGAGGGGACGGCGGCGCGAATGGAGGCCTTCAGGGTGATGCGGGCGGAGAGCCCCCCCTCCTTCTCCATCCGGGCGAGCATCTCGTTGCGCTTGGTGTGATCTTCCACCTCCGGCTTCAGGCCGGGGGCCTCCTCGGGATAGAGGCGGGTGGAGTTCAGGAAGCCGNAGTGGAAGTGCATCTG
This sequence comes from Oscillospiraceae bacterium, assembly GCA_905219705.1. Lineage (GTDB taxonomy): Bacteria > Bacillota > Clostridia > Oscillospirales > Oscillospiraceae > Vermiculatibacterium > Vermiculatibacterium agrestimuris. The sequence continues at coordinate 23,909 of CAJMXB010000027.1, forward strand.
GCCGTCCACCATCCGCCAATCCATCCGGCGGCCATCCACCAGGGCGTCGAACTGTTCCTCGGTGCAGCCGGGCCACTCCTCACGCACCATGGCCAGGGCGGTGGCACGGTCGTAGGGATAGCTGTCCTTCAGCCGCTCCAGCCGCATTTTTTCCGCCTCCAGCCGGGGAAAGAGCTCCCGCTGGCAGTCCTGGGCCAGATAGCCCTCGATGAGCCGCAGGGCCCCCTGGATATCCCCCATGGCCTTTCGCCGGGCCACGTCGGCGGGCAGAGCGTCCATCAGGTGGAGAAACGCCTCGTTTTGATTTTTCATCAGTCCCCGTCTCCTTTTCTTTCCAGCCTGCGGCGTTTGCCGTCGGGGGTCTGGATAAACGTGTTGTCCAAATTGGCCTGGAGGCTCTGTTTCACCGCCTCCACGTATTCCCGGCGCAGAGCGGCCTGCTCGGTCTTTTCCGCCTCGGTGAGGCCCTCTGTCCGGGCCTTCCGGGCCAGGGCGTTGATCCGGGCTACCTTTTCGTCTGTGATCAAAGGAAATTCCCCCTTACAGATATCGCTCCAGAGTCAGAATGACCCGTCCTTTTTTGGACAGGCCTCCCACCTCGGCCACCACGCACTTGCCCAGGCCCCGGCAGGTCATCACGTCCCCCTGTTCCACCGTCTTATCGCTTTTCATACAGGGCCGGTGGTTCAGCTCCACCCGCCCCCCGGTGATGAGGGCGGCGGCCTTGCTCCGGCCCAGGGAGAAGCCGGAGGCCATCACCGCGTCCAGCCGCAGGGTGTTCACCGTGTCGTGGATGGTCTTGATCTGCGGGGTGGGGAGGAAAAGTTCATCCAAGGGGATCTCCTTCACCCGCAGCCTGGCCCGGCCTGCCTCAGTAAAATTCTGCAGCAGGTAGGGCCCCAGCTCGCGGAAGACCAGCAGGTCGCACAGGCCCTCCCCCACCAGAATATCCC
>CAJMXB010000028.1 GCA_905219705.1 Oscillospiraceae bacterium
CACCTGCTGGATGGGGGTGGGCGTACCGTAATAGTCCACGGCGATCTTGTCCAGCACCGCAGCATTGGCCCGGCCGGCCCGGACGGAGGCGAAGTCGCTCATGACCACATCCATGGTCTTTTGCATTTTGGCGTCATATTCCTGATTGAATTCCTGCATGATAAGCCTTCCTTTCCTTAATCCGATCATTGTACTTTATGGGTGCTTTTACTCCCGAATGACAGTGCCGATCTTTTCTCCCATCACCGCCCGGTAGATATTCTCCGGGTCTTTCAGGGCGAAGAGAAGGACGGGGATCTTGTTGTCCATAGAGAGGCTGGTGGCAGTAGAATCCATGACCTGCAGGTGCCTGGAGAGCACCTCGTCGTAAGTGATGGCCTCAAACTTCACCGCGGCGGCGTCCTTCTTGGGATCGGCGGAGTAAACACCGTCGATGTTCTTGGCCAGAAGGATCACGTCGGCGTCGATCTCAGCCGCCCGAAGCACTGCGGCGGTATCTGTGGAGAAGAAGGGATTGCCGGTACCGCAGCCGAAGATGACCACCCGCCCCTTCTCCAGGTGCCGAATGGCCCGGGAGCGGATGTAGGGCTCGGCAATGGAGCGCATCTCGATGGCGGTCTGCACCCGCACCTCCACGCCGTTCTGTTCCAGCACATCGGCCACGGCCAGGCAGTTAAGGGTGGTGGCCAGCATACCCATGTGGTCGGCCCGGGTGCGCTCCATCCGGTCGCCGCCGTCCTTCAGGCCGCGCCAGAAGTTGCCGCCGCCCACCACGACGCCCACCTGAACGCCTTGGGCAATACATTTTTTGATGACCTGACTGACCCGGCCGATGACGTCGAAGTCCAGCCCGCGGCCCACTTCCCCTGCCAGGGCCTCCCCGCTGATCTTCAGCAGAACTCTGTGATATGCCGGTTTTGCCATATCCGCGCCCCCTTTGATATTGGTGTGGTTCATCGCTCCTATTTTAATATAGATTTCCAATTTTGCATAGGGGGAGACGCAGAATTTTTACAAATGTTTTTTCCCGAAGACGCAAAAATTCCCCGGAGCGCTGCGCTCCGGGGAACTTGAATGGAATCGGCGCCGGTTTATGACAGGTCTTCCCGCAAAAGCTCCCGCAAAACGGCACAGAGGGTTTTCATCTCCTCATCGGTGCCAATGGTGATACGAAGGTAATTGGAAATTCGGGGCTTGTTCCACCAGCGCACCAGGATCCCCCTCTCCCGAAGGCCGTCCAGCAGCTTCTTGGCGGGCACCTTGTCATGGCTGACAAAAAGGAAATTGGCCGCCGAATCGCACACGTGGAAGCCCATGCGTTCCAGTTCATTGGCAGTATACGCGCGGGTGGTGATGATCTTGTTTGCGGTGCACTNAAAGTAGGCCACATCCTCTATCGCGCCGATGGCCCCGGCCTGGGCCAGCCGGTCTACGGGATAGGAATTGAAGGAATCCTTCACCGTATTGAGCGCGGCGATAAGTCCCTCGCCGCCAATGGCGAAGCCCACCCGGAGNCCGGCCAGCGAGCGGCCCTTGGAGAGGGTACGCACCACCAGCAGGTTGGGATAGCGGCTGACCAGCTTCACGGCGGAGTAGGCGCCAAAATCTATGTAGGCCTCATCCACTAGCACCACCCGGTCACTGTGGGCTTCAATGATGGCGCGCAGGGCGGTCTCATCCAGCTCCCGGCCCGTGGGGGCGTTGGGGTTGGCCAGGACGACGCCGCCGCAGGGGGCCAGGAAGGGCTCCACAGGGAGAGAGAAGTTCTCGTCCNGGGGGATCTCCTCATAGGGGATGCCGTAGAAGTCCGCGAAGACGGGATAGAAGGAGTAGGTCACATCGGCAAAGCGGATGGGGCGGTCAGGATCGAAAAAGGCCGGGAAGGCCAGGGAGAGCACCTNATCGGAACCATTGCCCACAAAGACCTGCTCCGGCCTGACGTCCAAAGACTGGGCAATGGCCCGGCGCAGCTGGGTGCAGGTGGGGTCGGGATAGAGGCGCAGAGAGCCGTCGCCGGCAGCCTCCCGAATGGCCTTTACCGCCATAGGCGAAGGGGGATAGGGATTCTCGTTGGTGTTGAGCTTGATATAGTGCCCGCCGTCCTTGGGCTGCTCACCGGGAATATAGGGGGTCAGGCCCCGGCAGCGCTCACTCCACAATTCTTTCATCCTTCCGCCTCCGTCCGTATGATCTTCTTCACTTTCTTTTCCGCCTTGGCCCGGGGGATCATAAGCTCGTGCCCGCACTGGACGCAGCGAAGCTTGAAATCCATACCCACGCGGAGCACCTGCCATTCCCGGCTTCCACAGGGATGGGGTTTTTTCAGTTCCAGTCGGTCGCCCACACGGATATCCATGACCGCTTCTCCCCTTTTTGTTCAGTTATCCTCATTATAGGTGCCCTTTTTCTCCCTGTCAATTNCTCTTGTCCCTTTGCATATCATATCTCATCCAGAAAATTACAGGGCAACAGCGGAAAGGATTTGGTGAAATTGACGAGGCGATTTCTCCCGGAGGGCCGGCTGCTGGAGACAGAGGAGAACAAGGCTCTTTGCGGGACGCTGCAGGGCCTGCGCCAGGCCATGGAGGAAGAGACGATCCTGGAGGGGATCGCCCTTCTCAGTGACGAAAATCATGATCTTTTAGTAAGGGTCGGCCCCTTCACAGGCCGTATTCCCCGGGAAGAGGCGGCCCTAGGAATTGCTGAGGGCACGACCCGTGATATCGCCATTTTATCCAAGGTCGGGAAGGCGATTTCCTTTACAGTTCAGGCCGTGGAGACTTCCAAAGCGGAGCCCGGCCTCCTCCTCTCCCGGCGGCGGGCCCAGGAGCTGGCGATGGCGCACGTTTTGGAGACCTGGGAGCCGGGGCTGGTCGTCCCCGCCACAGTGACCCATCTGGAACCCTTTGGCGCCTTCGTGGACATCGGGTGCGGCGTCCCCTCCATGATCGGAGTAGAGCGGCTCTCCGTCTCCCGTATCGCCCACGCAAATCAGCGGCTGACCCTGGGTCAGGAGATCTACGCCGCGGTGCTGGGCGTTGACGAAGCCCAGCGCAGGGTGCTCCTCACCCACCGAGAGCTGCTGGGCACCTGGGAGGAAAACGCCGCCCTGTTCCGCCCGGGGATGACAGTGCCGGGATATGTGCGGGGCATCAAGGATTACGGCGCCTTTGTGGAGCTGACTGCCAACCTCTCGGGCCTGGCGGAATGTAAGGAGGGGCTGCGGGAGGGCGGCCGGGCGTCGGTCTACATCAAGTCCATCCTGCCGGAGCGGATGAAGCTGAAGCTGCTAGTCATCGACCCTCTCCCCGACAAACCGCTCCCGGAGCCGCCCCGGTATTTTATCACCCAGGGGCGGCTGGAGCGCTGGCAGTACGCCCCGGCGGGATGCCTGAAAGCCGGCGGCGAGACTGTGTTCCAATGACAAACAGGCCCGGAAGCATCCAAACGCTTCCGGGCCTGTTTTTTCACAAATTGCGGACTACGCCGAAGATCACCAGCAGGATGGCCAGGGTCAGCCAGGCTCGATCCTCCCAACGGGCGGGCCCTCTCCCCTTCACATAGCCTATCCCCCGCCAGGCCAGCAGCACGGCCACCGGCGGCAACGCCAGACAGAGGGCGGGATTGGCCGCCCAAGCCCCGGCCCAGTCTCCCCGGAGAAGGGCAATGCACAGCCGGGACACCCCGCAGCCGGGGCAGAGCAAGCCTGTCAAGCGGTAAAAGGGGCAGGGCAGTCCCACCCCCAGGCGCGCCATTGCCCAGGCATACCCCAGGCCCAAAAGCAGAAGCGCCGCCAGCCAGGCCAGCAGGCGCCTCAGCCGTGCCTCAGAGGCCGCCATAGCCCTGGAATTTGTTCAGCTCGCTCTGCATAAGGGCAAGGGAGATGATGTCCAGCCCGAAAAGGCCGAGCACCAGGTAGAGGATCCCCTGGGTGCCGCCGGGAGTGCCCCGGGCCTCATCCAGGATCTGGCCCATCTTATAGTTCCAATATAGGCCATAGATCCCACAGGTAATGATCGTCAGCAGGATGACCATGCCTCCGTCCACGCCCATGGGATAGCCGCTGACCTCCTGAACATCATTGTGGATGCAGTACACCCAATAGAGACCATAGATACCGCAGGTGATGATGGACAGGACGATACACATACCAACGCTTCTTTGCTGCTTCATTTGACGCGCTCCTCTCGCTTTTTTCTCCCGGGGATGCGGCCTGACTCAGCCTTCCTCCCCCTTGATCTTGTCCCAATACTGCTTGGCGGCCTGCTCCGTCTTGTTATCGCCATAGAAGTAGTACCGCGTCCCCACAAGCTGATCCGGCAGGTACTGCTGGGCCACCCAGTGGCCGGGGAAGCTGTGGGGGTAGAGATAGCCCTGCTCCCGCTCCATCCCCGCCGAGTCTGCGTGGACATTCTGCAGATGGCGGGGATAGTCCCCGATCTTCCCCGCCTTCACGTCCGCCCGGGCGGCGCCGATGGCCTCCACCACCGAATTGGACTTGGGCGCTGTGGCCAGTAAAATAGCAGCCTGGGCCAAGGGAAGCTGCGCCTCGGGAAGGCCCAGCTGCAGCGCGCTGTCCACACAGGCCTTCACGATAGCCACCGCCTGGGGGTAGGCCATGCCCACATCCTCGCNGGCTGAGCAGAGCAGCCGCCGGATGGCGGTGATCATATCCCCCGCCTCCAAAAGCCGGGCCAGGTAATGGAGGGCGGCGTCCGGGTCGGAACCCCGAAGAGACTTCATAAGGGCGGAGGCGATATCGTAGTGGTCGTCCCCCTCCCTGTCGTAACGCATGGCGGAGCGCTGGGCCACCGTCTGAGCGTCGGGCAAGGTGACGGTGAGGGTCTTTCCCTTCCTGGGCGCGGAGTTCATCAGCAGCTCCACGGCGTTCATGGCTTTGCGGCAATCTCCGCCGCAGGCCACCGCCAGGTGGTCTATCACCCCTTCCTCCAGCTTGGCCTTGGCGCCCAGCCGCTCCGACATCAGGCGAAAGCCCCGCTCCACAGCGGGCTTCAAATCGTCGGCGGTGAGGGGCTTGAACTCAAAAACACTGGAACGGGATAGGACGGCATTGTAGACGTAGAAGTACGGATTTTCCGTGGTGGAGGCGATCAGGGTCACATCTCCCCGTTNAATGACCTCCAGAAGAGATTGCTGCTGTTTTTTATTGAAGTACTGGATCTCATCCAGGTACAGCAGCTCCCCCTCAGGGGCCAGGAGAGTGCCCACCTGGCCGATGATCTCCTTCACATCAGACAGGGACGCAGTGGTGGCGTTGAGCCGCCGCAGGGCCCGGTTGGTGCGTTTGGCGATGATGTTGGCTACCGTGGNCNTCCCCGTACCGGAGGGGCCGTAGAAGATGAGGTTGGGGATATCTCCGGTCTCGATGATCCGCCGGAGAAGACCTCCCTGCCCCAGGATATGCTTCTGGCCTACCACTTCATCCAACGTTTCAGGGCGTATTTCGTCCGCCAAGGGGCGGTATGCCATGGCTGTCACCTCCAAAGGCAGGAATGGGGAGGAAAATTTCCTCCCCATTCTAACATACGTTCGATAGATTGTAAAGGTGGTTTTTCCCCGCTCAGCCCTCGTAAAGAGGGTACTTGGCGGTGAGGGCGGCCACCATGGCGCGGATCTCGTCGGCCTTGGCGCCAAAGTCCTTGGCGGCCAAGGCGATGCACTGGGCAATGACCGCCATCTCCGGCTCCTGAAAGCCTCGGCTGGTGACGGCAGGCGTACCCAGGCGCACGCCGCTGGTGACAAAGGGCTTCTCCGGGTCGTTGGGAACGGCGTTTTTGTTGGCGGTGATATGCACTTCATCCAGCCGCCGCTCCAGCTCCTTACCGGTGAGTCCCATGCGCCGCAGATCCAGCAGCATCAGGTGGTTGTCGGTGCCCCCGGAAACCAGGTCGAATCCCTCAGAGAGCAGGGCGTTGGCCAGGGCGGAGGCGTTTTTCACGATCTGCTCCTGGTAGGTCTTGAACTCCGGCTTCAGCGCCTCCCCGAGGGCGACGGCCTTGGCGGCGATGACGTGCTCCAGCGGGCCGCCCTGGCTGCCGGGGAAGATGGCGGAGTCGATCTTCTTGGCGTGCTCCTCCTTGCAGAGGATCATACCGCCCCGGGGCCCCCGAAGGGTCTTGTGGGTGGTGGTGGAGACCACATCGGCGTAGGGCACGGGATTCGGATGGAGCCCCGCCGCCACCAAACCGGCGATATGGGCCATATCCACAAAGAGATACGCCCCCACCTCGTGGGCGATGTCGGCAAAGGTCTTGAAGTCGATGATCCGGGGATAGGCGGAGGCCCCGGCGATGATCATTTTAGGCTTTTCCTTTTTGGCGATCTGGCGAACCTTGTCGTAGTCGATGCGGCCGTCCTCTCCCACGCCGTAGAAGACCATGCGGTAGTTCTTGCCGGAGAAGTTTACGGGGGAGCCGTGGGTCAGGTGGCCGCCATTGCTGAGATCCATGCCCAGCACCGTATCGCCGGGGGTACACAGGNCGGCGTAGACGGCATAGTTGGCCTGGGCACCGGAGTGGGGCTGGACATTTGCATGGTCGGCGCCGAAAAGCGCCTTCGCCCGGGTTCGGGCCAGCTCCTCCGCCACGTCCACACACTGGCAGCCGCCATAGTAGCGCTTGCCGGGATAGCCCTCGGCGTACTTATTGGTCAGCACGCTGCCCTGGGCCAGCATCACCGCCGGACTGGTGAAGTTCTCCGAGGCGATCAGCTCGATGTTGCGCTGCTGTCGGGCGTACTCAGCCTTTACAGCCTCTCCAAGCTCGGGATCCCGGGCGGCGATGTAGTCCATCATCTCTTTCAGCATAATTCTTTCCCCCTTGTGGTATTTTCCTGTCGCATTTTTCGATTTTCTATGATACAATATTTTCACCGATTTTTCAAGGGGAGATCAGGTCATGAGAAAAAAAGAACGCGCCGCCCTTATTGTCGAGGCATTAAAAAAGGAGTATCCGGAGGGCATCTGCTCCCTTCAATATCCCAAGCCCTACGAGCTTTTGTTCTCGGTGCGGCTGTCCGCCCAGTGCACCGATGAGCGGGTCAACCAGGTCACCCCCGCCCTCTTTGCCCGCTTCCCCACCTTGGAAAGCTTCGCTGACGCAGAGGTGCGGGAGGTGGAGGAGCTGATCCACTCCTGCGGGTTCTTCCGGGCCAAGGCCAAGGACATTGTGGGTTCGGCGCAAATGCTCCTGCGGGACTATGGCGGACGGGTTCCCGACACCATGGAGGAGCTTTTGAAGCTGCCCGGCGTGGGGCGGAAGACGGCCAACCTCATTTTAGGGGACGTATACAACACCCCCGGGGTGGTCATCGCCGACACCCACTGCATCCGCATATCCGGGCGGCTGGGCCTCACCGATGGCACCAAGGATCCGGGCAAGGTGGAGCAGCAGCTGCGCAAGGTGCTTCCCGGCGAGGAATCCAACGATTTCTGCCACCGGCTGGTGCTCCACGGGCGGGCCGTGTGTACCGCCCGGACCAAGCCCTACTGCGACAAGTGCTGTGTCCGGGAGTGGTGTGATACATACAACAAGAAGTGATATCTTAAGAAAAGGACAGGCGGTTCTCCGCCTGTCCTTTCCTCTTATTCCTCTTCCCGGGGCAGAAGGTCATGGTGGGCGGACTCTACCTTCCCAGGGCGCTTGGCGGGGAGGTCGCTGATCCCACCGTCATAGTAGGGCTCGATGGCCTCCAGGTCCTCGTCGGGGACGGGAGTGTCATTGGGGGCTTCCGTGGCGAAGTGGGGTGTTGGGTCCTCCCCCTCCTCCGGGTCCACGGCATCCACATCGGGAACCGTCACCCCGCCGGGCTGGGCGGGCTCTACGACAGGCTCGGGGATGGGCTCGGGGCCCTTTACCCACTCATCGGTAATGGCTGTCTTTCCCTCCACCACCCGGATCAGGATGGCGTCATCATCGGGATCGATCTCGGCGATGGCGGTCAGAATGTCCTCCGGCAGGGGCTCGGATACGTCCAAAATGATGCGGTTCTGGTCGTCATAGATACCGAAGGAGGAAAATATTCCCGTGCCATCCATAATGTGAAGCAGTTCGTCGTTTATCCGGTCCAACTCATTGCGGCAGTATTTGGCATTGGTAAAGCCCATGGGGATATTCCCTACTGCATCCAGCACCTCCAGTTCCAGGGACTTGTCCCCCGGGTCCCGGCTCTCCACCAGCAGGACCATGAGGGTCCCGTGCTCGTCCAGATAGGCCCCGCCATACCAGTCGGGCAGGGTCTCCCCGAAGTGGGCCATCAGCAGCTGGTAGCCATCGGCCCNCAGCTGGGCGGGAAGGTCATCCACCGGGTCGTCCAGCACCCCGGTATTGACGGAGAGCTCCTGCCGGGAGAACTCCTCCAGGNTGGCCAGATTGAAGGACTCGGCCTCCTCGCTGTTCTTTTGCTCATCCACAAATTTCCACCACTTGGCCCAGGTCATCTCATAGCCCAGGGCCTGGTACTGGTCGATATCCTCGGTGGAGAAGCCCGCCGCTTCCATGGCTTCCACCACCTCCTCCGGGGCCATGATCTGGTCCTGGTCCCCTCCCCCCACGTCCACCGACTCCTGCCGGTATGTTTTCATCACAGCGGGGTCGCTGCCCTCCACCGTGATATAGCTGTGGAGCTTGGGGGACTGCGGCTTCAGGGCGTTGTAGGCCGGGTAGGCGCACAGGAGCAGGGCGACGCAGGCCACTGCGGCGAGATATTTTTTCATAGGGACCTCTTTCTTCTTATGGGATGTCTCCTCAAGTCGGACCTGGAGGGCAGCTTGGGCCGCCTTCCCGGGAACCAATTGCTCCCGCATGGAGGCGAAAATTTCATTCTTCATCAAAGTAGTCTCCTTTCAGCAACTCCCGGAGCTGGTCCCGGCCCCGGCTGAGGCGCATCCGCACCGTGCCGGGACGAAGGGTCAGGATCTTGGCGATCCGGTCCGTGGGCAGCTCCTCAAAGTAAAACAGATACAGGGGCAGGCGATAGTCCTCCCCCAAGCTCTGGAGGGCCTGCCAGACCCGGTTCTCCTCAGGCTCCCGGAAGGGCAGAGCCACCCCCTCCCCCTCCTCCAGGGGTACCACCTTCCTTCGGTAGGTGGACTGGGTCACCCGGCGGCTCAGGTTCAGGGTGGTGCGGAGAAGCCATGCCTTGCGGTGCTCCTCCTCTCGGAAGACTTTTCCCGCCCGGTAATAGGCCAAAAAAGTCTCCTGAAATACGTCATCGGCGTCGGCGGGGGACCCGGTCCGGGCTAGGGCCAAGCCGTACACCATGCTTTGGTAACGGCGGATGATCTCCTCCAACTCGCCGCCCGTACGCAGCGGCTCTTTCTCCATGGCTAGACCTCCTTTCACCGGTAACTCAAAGTTAGACCCGGTTTTGTCACCGGGAAAGACTATTTTTTAGACGCTTCGCCAGACAGAAAGGTTCCCCTTGCTTTTCCCCCCCGACTTGGGCTATCATGGGTCCACACAGAAAGGAGCGATGGAAATGAGCGATACCCAGACCCGGACCCGGCCCGGAAAAGTCCTGAAGTACATCCTCTGGGGCCTTCTTCTCTCCATTGCGGTGGGCGCTGCCGGTTTCTTTATGGGACAGAAGGTCCTGCGGGACAGCCAGCAGAACGCCCAACTGGACGCGGTGGTGGTGGAGAGCCGGCTGGCTCTGATCAGTGAGCTGGCCACGGCCAGCTATCAATATACCAATATGGGCCAGTTTTCCAGCAGCAGCGACTTCTACGGAGTCACCATTCCCTTTACCACCAAGAGCTTTATCCTCTCCTATGACGGGGANATCAAGGCGGGGGTGGACCTTTCCCGGGCCGAGGTGAAGGTTCTCGGGAATACGGTCTCGGTCTCCCTCCCCTCCGCCCGAGTCCTGTCCCATGAGATCCATGAGGAAAGTATCCGGATCTTTGACGAGAAAACCTCTATCTTCAACCCTTTTACCGTGGAGGACTTCGCCTCTTTCCAGGCCGACCAGAAGGCAGAAATGGAGCGGAAGGCCCTGGAGCGGGGACTGCTGGGACAGGCGGAAGTCCAGGCAGAGAACAGCGTCCGTGCCCTGCTGATCCCGCTGCTGGAGGGGAAATACGCACTCTCCGTATCCGTCGGCGACTAAAGCCTAAAAGAAAAGAGCGGCGTCCATTCGGACGTCGCTCTTTTCTTTCTCCTATTGTCCTAAGACATACTGCTCTACCATCTGTCCCACCCCCGCGTCCACGTTGGCGGGCGCCAGATACCGGGCGGCGGCCCTGGCCTCCTCCGTACCGTTTTCCATGGCGAAGGAATAGCCCGCCCANGAGAGCANCTCCAGGTNGTTGCCCGCATCGCCGAAGACCATGATCTCCTCCGCTCCCAGGCCCAAATGGGCAGCCAGAGCCTGGAGGGCGGCGCCCTTACTCACCCCTCCGGCGGCAAATTCCATATTCAGCTCAAAACCGTTGGAGATCTCCACCGGGCCGGTAGCCTTCACCCACGCCTCTACCCGCTCCCGCTTTTCCCGGGCTACATAGAAGAGGTTGAATTTCTCCACGTCCCGGCCGGCCAGAGCCGGAGCCAGAGCNTCGGNAAAGCATGTTCTGCTCTCANAAAACGCAGTATAGGNACTGATGTTGTTCTCCCGCACCAAAAGCTTATCTCCGGCCCGAACATAGTTCTGCCCGTCGCAGTAGACCTCGAAGGGGATATTCTCGGCGTGGAGAAAGTCGATGATCTTCAGCGCCTGGGCGTTGGGCATAGGTCGCTGATAGATGCTCTTCCCGGCGGCTATATCCCGAACAGCGGCGCCGTTGGCCACCAGGGCGTAGTCCAGCACCCCCAGCTGCTCCGCCGCCCCGGTGAGAAGGCTCCAGGTGCGGCCGCTGGCCAAAGCCAGCTTCACGCCCCTGTCGGCGGCGGCCCGGAGGGCGGCCACATTCCGGGCCGGAACCGTGACGTGGTCGGCGTCCAGAAGGGTGCCATCCATATCCATGGCGATGAGTTTGATGGACAAATCAATTACCCCTTTTTCAGTTTCAGGGCCTGACGGACTTTCTCCGCAATGCCCTCCGCGGTAAGGCCGTAGTGCTCCAGCACCTGCTCGGCCTTGCCGGAGCGGCCGAAGGCGTCCGCCACACCGTGACGCAGTACAGGCACGGGGCAGCGCTCACTGACGCAGGCGCAGACCGCCTCGCCCAGGCCGCCGACGATATNGTGCTCCTCGGTGGTGACGATGCAGCCTGTCTCTTGGGCCGCTTTGATCACCAGCTCAGTGTCCAGAGGCTTCACGGTGTGCATATCAATGACCCGGACGCTGACGCCCTCGGCGCCGAGCAGCTCGGCGGCGGCCAGAGCCTTCTGCACCATAAGTCCCACGGCAATGACGGTCACATCACTGCCCTCCCGGAGCGTGACGCCCTTGCCCAGCTCGAACCTGTAACCGGGGATAGTGTCGGTGACGGTATCCACCGCCAGCCGGCCCAGCCGGAGGTAGGCGGGGCCGTCGTAGTCCAGCAGCGCTTTGACGGCGGCGGTCATCTCTGCCCCGTCGCAGGGGCAGCATACCACCATACCGGGAAGGCTGCGCATGGTGGCAAAATCCTCACAGCACTGGTGGGTGGCGCCGTCCTCGCCCACAGACAGGCCGCCGTGGGAACCCACGATCTTCACATTCAGATGGGGGTAAGCCACGCTGTTGCGCACCTGCTCAAAGGCCCGGCCGGCGATGAACATGGCGAAGGAGTTGGCAAAGGGCTTCTTGCCGCAGGCAGCCAGGCCCGCGGCGATGCCCACCATATCACATTCCGCAATGCCCACATCGAAAAACCGCTCGGGATAGGCTTTGCCAAACCCGTTGGNCATGGTGGCGGTGGNCAGGTCGGCGTCCAGCACCACCAGGTCGGGATATTCCTCCGCAAGGGCCACCAGGGCCTTGCCGTAGGCGGCTCTTGTTGCGATCTTCTCTCCCATGTTACTTCCCCTCCCTTTCCAGCTTCTCGATCAGCGCGGCCAGCTCAGCGTGCGCCACTTCATACTGTTCCGCATTGGGGGCCTTCCCGTGCCAGCCGGCNTTGTTCTCCATGANGGAGATCCCCNTGCCCTTTANCGTCTTGGCCAGGATGACAGTGGGCATATCCTTCACCGTGGCGGCCTTGTCCAGGGCGGCGGCCACAGCTCCGATATCGTGGCCATCCACCTTNATCACGTTCCAGTTGAAGGACTCAAATTTTTTATCCAAGGGCTCGGTGGGCATCACGTCCTCAGTGGAGCCATCGATCTGGAGGCCATTGATGTCCACGATGGCGCAGAGATTGTCCAGCCGGAACTTGTAGGCTGCCATAAGGGCCTCCCACACCTGTCCCTCCTCCAGCTCGCCGTCGCCCAGAACAGCGTAGACCCGGTAGTCGGCCTTGTCCATCTTCCCCGCCAAGGCCATACCCACGGCGGCGGAGATCCCCTGGCCGAGAGAGCCGGTGGACATATCCACGCCCTTGACGTGAACCATGTCCGGGTGGCCGGAGAGGTGGCCCTTGATCGAGCGGAAGAGCTTCAGGTCTTCCTGGGGGAAGAAGCCCTTCAGCGCCAGGGCGGCATAGAGGGCGGGGCTGGTGTGGCCCTTGGAGAGCACCAGCCGGTCACGGCCGGGCGCCTTGGGATCGGCCGCGTCCACCTTCATCGTGTGGAAATAGAGGACAGTGAGGATGTCCGCCACCNACAACGAGCCGCCGATGTGGCCCGAGGCGGCGGTATACACCGCATCCAGCGCCAGAGAGCGGACTTTCGCCGCCGTCAGGGTCAGAGAATGGAGTTCTTTTGCGTCCATAAGATCACCTTTCNTATCGTATTCGTCTAAAACGGACAGATCCAAGCCTNGGAGGCCCTGGAGCAGTTCCTTCGCTATGGCCAGANGCGCCTGACAGCCGCCGTGGGCGTTCCCTTCCGCGTTCAGGGGCAAAAGGGGGTCGTGGAGGGACTGCCGCAGGAGCATCCAGCCCTGGGGCAGAGTGAGGCGGACGCCCTCGCAGGTAGGGGCAAGCACGATCCCCCGCGCCTGCGCCCTCTGGCGGAAGGTCTCCAGGGCGAGCCCGCCCTTCTCCTTGAAATCCTCCCCCGCCACGGGGATGCGGCGTTCCGTCTCCTCCACTCCCGGCGGGAGCTTTTCCAGAAGGGCGGACAGGCTCCCCCGCCGGGTCAGCGCCACCACCAGCTTTACCGCCAGGTAGGCCCCGTCGTCCAGCGCATAGTTTTCCATCAGCGCCCCATGGCCGGAGGTCTCCATGGCCAGGGGGCAGTCCACTCCCTCCCCTTCCAGGCGGAGCATCTCATTGATGACATTCTTATAGCCCCGCTTGAACCGGTGGTGGACAAGGCCCAGCTCTCCCTCCAAAAAGGCGGTGAGCCGGTCGGAGGTAACAGAGTCGGTGACAATGGTACCGCCCGGGTGGTCGGGCGCCAGAATGGCGGCGGCCAGGGCGATGATGGCGTCCCGGTTCACCTCTGTGCCGTCTGGGAGGACGGCGGACATCCGATCCACATCGGTGTCAAAGATAAGACCCAGGTGCGCGCCACTGTCCAGCACCGCCCTTTGGATGGCGGCCATGGCGGCGGCGTCCTCCGGGTTGGGGATGTGGTTGGGGAAATGGCCGTCCGGCTCCAAAAACTGGCTTCCAGAGCAGTCACAGCCCAGGGGCTCCAACACCTCCCGGACAAAGAACCCCCCCGCGCCGTTGCCTGTATCCACTACGATATGGAGCCCGGACAGGGGCCGCGCTCCCTTTCCCGCCCCGGCGACGATCTTGTCCCGAAGGTGGGCACAGTAGCGGTTCATCAGCGCCAGCTTTTCCGCTGTACTGGCGCCGCCTGATTCTGTGGGCAGCGCCTCGGCCAGGGTCAGAAGCGCCCTGACGTCGTCCCTATCAAACCCACCCTGCCGCGTAAAGAACTTCATGCCGTTTCGCTCCATGGGCAGGTGGCTGGCGGTGAGCATGACAGAGCCGTCCAGGGCCGTCTCAGGAAAGACCGTGCCCATGAACATGGCGGGGGTGGAGGCAAGGCCGCAGTCAAAGGCCCTGGCTCCCTGGCCTTCGATCCCCCGAAGGGCGGCGGCTTTCAGCCTCTGGGCCGTCAGCCGAGAGTCGTGGCCCACACCGATACGGAGCGAGGCGGGCGCCTTCCCCATCTTTTCCGCCAGCCCTATCACAAAAGCGGCGGCGATGCGCTCACAGGCGGCTTCGGTGAGGGTCACCGCGCCCCCGCCGGGGATCGCCATGGCCACACCCCGGACGTCGCTCCCATTTTGGAGCTTTTGAAGGTCGGCAGGCATAAAATGACCTCCTTTTGCCGGAAAATACGTTTATTTCGTGCCAAAGATACGGTCACCCGCATCCCCCAGACCGGGAACGATGTAACCGACTTCGTTAAGCTTCTCATCCACCGCGCCGGCGTAGATCTCCACGTCGGGGTGAGCGGCCTGAACGGCGTCGATACCGGCGGGGGCCGCCACCAGAACCATGAGCTTGATGTTCTTGCAGCCCCGCTTCTTCATCTCCTCGATGGCGGCACAGGCACTGCCGCCGGTGGCCAGCATGGGATCCACGATCATAATGTCCCGGTCAGCGATGTCCTTGGGCATTTTGCAGAAATAGACATGGGGCTCCAGCGTCTCCTCGTCCCGGAACATGCCGATATGTCCCACACGGGCGGAGGGGATCATCTTCAAAACGCCGTCCACCAGGCCCAGGCCGGCCCGGAGTATGGGCACCACGGCGATCTTCTTACCCGCCAGAGCGGGCTGCATGGTCTTACAGATGGGGGTCTCGATCTCCTTGGTGGTCAGGGGCAGGTCACGGGTGGCCTCATAGGTGATGAGCATGCCCACCTCCCCCACCAGCTCCCGGAAATCCTTGACGCTGGTCTCCTTCTTGCGCATGATGGTCAGCTTATGGGCCACCAGAGGGTGATCCATGATATGGACTTTGCTGTTTCCTTCGTACATCGCTGTCATTCCCCTTCCATCGTATTGTTTGATTTTTCTCGCTCCAACCGCTCCCGTTCAGCCTGTGAGAGGCGGTGGTAGTTGGGCGTCAGTTGATTGGCGGTGGTCAGTTCCCCCGCCTGCGCCTGCCGCAGGGCGGCCCGGGCCACGCCCCAGGCGCTCTGGAAGCGCAGGTTGGGAGGCGGCATACGGACTTCCAGGCCCATCTGTGTCAAAGCCTCATAACACAGGGCCGCGCCGTCCCCCACCAGAAGGACAGGCCGCGTACTCTCTCTCAGCTCCGTCGAGAGCTCCTCCAGAGAGATGGCCCGGTCGGGGGTCAAGCGGACGACGGTCTCCCCATCGGAGGCAAACCGGGCGTTATAGACCTGGCTTCTCCGGGCGTCCATCACGCAGCAAAGCTCTCCCGGCCAGAGGGCCAGGCCCCAGGCCATAGCCTCCAGGGTGGAGACCCCGGCGCAGGGCTTGTCCAGCGCCCAGGCCAGGCCCTTGCAGGCGGAGACCCCGATGCGAAGGCCGGTAAAGGAACCGGGGCCGGCAGCCACGGCGAAGACGTCTACGTCCTCCAGCCCCGCCCCGCAGTTTTTCAGCAGCTCCTGGGCCATGGGCAGAAGCGTCTTGGAGTGGGTCAGGCCGCTGTTCTCATAGGACTGGGCAATGAGGCGGTCATCCTCGGCAAGGCATACTGAGCAGGCCACAGCAGAGGATTCCAGGGCTANGATCTTCATCGCTACGCCTCCTTACCCGGCAGACAAGGGGACGGTTCTTGCTGTCCCAAGGGGAGAGAAGAACCGTCCCCTTGTCTGCTTCCTTGTATGATAATGACCCGCTCGCTGTCCCCTTCTCCCCGGCGGATGTCTACCCGCAGGGCGCCGGTCAGCGCGCCGGAGACCTTCTCGCTCCACTCCACAGCGCAGACGCCCCCCCGGCGGAGATAATCCTCCCAACCGATGTCAAACAGCTCGTCGGAGGACTCCAGGCGGTACATGTCGAAGTGAAACAGGGGCAGCCGTCCCCCCTCGTACTCATTGACAATGGTGAAGGTGGGGCTGGTGACCCGGCCGGTAAGTCCCAGGCCGCGGGCCAGACCGCGGGTGAAGGCGGTCTTGCCCGCACCCAGGTCGCCGGTGAAGGCGATGACCGCCCCCGGTTCCAGCGTCCGGGCCAACGCCTCTCCCACCGCCTCGGTCTCTCCCTCGCTGTGGGTATGGTATTCCACGCCTTCACTCCCCTTTGTGATGTTTTTCTAAATTCTAATATTGTAGTATAGCATAACCGGTCAAGAAATGGTATACTATCCGGGAAAGATTTCTTCAAAAGGAGGTGGCAGTGTTGTCCTGGCTCACCGATTCCCTGCGGGAATTCCGGGAAAGAGGCGATAAGCTTCTGCTGTTTCTGTGCCTGATCCTAAGCTTTTTCGGCGTGGCGCTGGTCTACTCCGCCACCCGCTACACCAAAAGCAGCCGCAGCGCCGTCGTCCAGGTCGTCGGCATCCTGCTGGGCGTGGTCATCTACATCCTGCTGTCCTCAGTGGACTTTGAGCTTTTTACCCAGCGGGCGTGGAAGTTTCTCTTCCCCTTCTCCTTCCTCTTTATCCTCACCACGCTCACCCCCTGGGGGGTGGAGTATAACGGCAACCGCAGCTGGCTCCAGATCCCCCACTTCCCCACCACCATCCAGCCCGCGGAGATCTCAAAAGTATTTTTCATCCTCCTGCTGGCCCTTCAGTTCAGCAAGCTCCGGGAGCGGGGCATCTCCAAGCCCACCTCTATCTTCCTCACCGCAGGGCATACTCTTTTCATGTGCGGTATCATCGCCGTGGCTTCAGGGGACTTTGGCATGGCCCTGATCTATTGCCTGATCTTCGTAGTTATGGCCTGGGCGGCGGGGGTGAAACTGCGCTGGTTCGTGCTGGCCTTTGCCCTTATCGCCGTCGCCGCCGTCATCCTCTGGCCCCACCTGGCAAGCGACGTCCACTTCCGGCGCATCTCCATCGTCATCGACCACCTCACCGGCAACGAGGCCACCCTCTATGACCAGACGATGGACACCGGCTGGCAGCAGACCCGTTCCATTATGGCCATCGGCTCCGGGGGACTTTGGGGCCAGGGGTATCTGAAGGGGATCCAGACCCAGAGCCCCTACCGCACCTCCCTCCCCGCCCGGATGGACGACGAGATCTTCGCCGTGTGCGGCGAGGAGCTGGGGCTGGTGGGCTGCCTGGTGCTTCTGGCCCTGCTGGCGGCCATCATCATCCGCTGCCTGTGGGTGGCACGGCAGGCCAGCAGCTATCAATCCGCCCTCATGGCAACGGGTATGGCGGGCATGCTGGCGGCCCAGGTATGTATCAATGTGGGGATGTGCCTCTACCTTTTCCCGGTGGTGGGCATCACCCTGCCCTTTGTCAGTGCGGGAGGCACCTCTCTGATCACCATGTTCGCCGCCATGGGGGCGGTGTCCTCCATCAAGACCCGCTCGCTGCCCAGCTGGCTGAGAGACCGCAGTCAGCTTTGAGCGCAAAACCTTTTTCAAACAAATCAGGAATAGCCTCCTTGTATTTCGCGAAGACTACCAATACCCCAATTTTGGTGTCAGACCGATACAAGGAGGTTTTTTCATGTATAAGCATCGTCTCGCCCGTCGTCTTCTGGCCCTTGTCTGTGCCGGAGCCATGTCCTTCGCTCTGCCCGCCGCCTCCGCCCTTTTCGGCGGAGACAGCGAGCCCGCCGCCGTGGCCACCTTCTCCAAAAACGGCCCCGCGGCAGAGCCCATCACCTTCTCGCCTGAGGACTTCCGGGTCACCGGAGACGGAGAGCTGCGCTCCATCGTCCTCACCTCCCTGCCCGATCCCGCCGCCGGTATCCTCACCATTGGCGGCCAGGTCGTCCCCGAGGGCAGTGAGGTGGCCATGAGTGCCATGGCCGGGCTCCAGTTCAGCCCTCTGTCCACCCCCATGCTCTCCGCCACCAGCTTCACCTTTGCCCCCGTCTTCACTGACGGCAGCGCCGGCGAGGACGTGACGGTGGGGCTCTATCTCCTCTCCGCCCCCAACGAGCCCCCGGTAGCTGAGGAGCTGAGTCTCTGCACCTACAAGAACGTAGAGGTTCAGGGCACCTTCGCCGGCGTTGACCCGGAGGGGGATCTGCTCACCTTCCAGCTGGTCAGCAAGCCCGCCCGAGGGGCCGTGACCCAAGCTGAGGACGGCTCCGCCCAGTTCACCTACACCCCCTATGAAAACAAGACCGGCAAGGACGCCTTCACCTATGTGGCGGTAGATGCCCTGGGCAATACCTCCCAGCCCGCCACCGTCTCCATCAAGATCGAAAAGCAGAAGAGCAAGGTCACTTACTCCGACATGACCGGGGTGGAGGGCCACCGGGAGGCCGTGCGCCTGGCCGAGGCCGGGCTGCTGGTCGGCNAAGCTATGGACGGACAGTATTTCTTCCATCCGGAGCAGACCATGTCCCGGGCCCAGTTCACCGCCCTGGCGCTCTCCGTATCCGGTATGGAGGCGCTGAAGGATGTGACCCTCACCGGCTTTGCCGACGATGAGGNCATGGCGGTATGGTGTAAGCCCTATGTCTCCTCCGCCCTCCGCTCCGGTGTGGTGCGGGGCTCCTTTGACGAGCAGGGCCGGGTGATCTTCCAGGCCGGGGAGCCCATCACCGCCGCCGAGGCCGCGGTGGTGCTGGATCGGGCGCTCCACGTCAATGACGTGAGCAGCACCATGGCAGATGCCCCCGCCTGGTGTGCCCAGGCTGTATCTAACCTGAACAGCTGCGGGATGCTCCCCGCCTCCGCCACCCTCTCTGAGCCCCTCACCCGTTCCCAGGCCGCCGTCATGCTCTCCGGCGCTTTGGATGTGAAGGNAGCCAGAGGCGACCGCGGCTGGTTCCTCTGGTAAGCCGTTCTTTTTCAGGAGGCCCCGCCCCAACGGCGGGGCCTCTTTTCCATACAATGGGGCCCACAATTTACAAACTGTTCATCCCTTCAAGAGTCTTGTCCATTGCTAAAATTTACCGTTTGTGCTATGATACCTCAAAAGGAGCGTGATCGTTATGGAAAACGAAGTCACTGCCAAAAAGGGCCGGGGCCCCAAGAGCAAGCCGGGCCGCATCCTCACCAATCTGTTGGTGACCCTGGTGCTGGGCGGGATCTATTTCTACCTGACTCTGCCCGCTGTCAATCTCCAAAACCCGGAGTTTTTCTCCTTTATTTTTCTGCTGTGCGTGGTGTATATCCTCTGCGCTCTGGTCACCTCCGGCTTCCAGGCCAAGGGGAACGGGGGTTTTAGGGCGTATGTGCACTTCATCAAGTCCCAATGCCTGCCCATTGGCGTNCTGCTTCTCGTGCTGGTAGTGGTATTCCTGGTGGGGCAGCTCATCTCCCAGCCCATTTTCAGGGCCAGTGCCTATCGGGATCTGCTGGACGCCCCCTCCGGCGACTTCGTCTCCGATGTGTCCCAGATCTCCTNTGGCGNGATNCCCACCTTGGATCGGGACTCCGCTCAATATCTGGGGGATCGGCAGATGGGTACGCTCTCTGACATGGTCAGCNAATTTGAGTATTCCAACGACTCCACCCAGATCAACTACCAGGGCCGGCCCGTCCGGGTGGCCCCCATCGGTTACGCCGACATCATCAAGTGGTTTACCAACCGCACCCAGGGTCTGCCCGCCTATGTGGTGGTGGATATGGTCACNCAGGAGGCNNCCGTCNCACGGCTCNGCGANNGGATGAAGTATTCCTTCTCCGAGCCGCTCAACCGCAATGTGATGCGCCACCTGCGCTTCAATTTCCCCACCATGATGTTCGCCCAGCCGGAATTTGAGATCGACGAGAACGGCGATCCCTGGTGGATCGCCCCCCGGCTGGTAAAGACCATCGGCCTGTTTGGCGGCACCGATATCCAGGGGGCTGTGCTGATGAACGCCATCACCGGCGAGTGCACCTACTATGACAGCNCCGACGTACCCACCTGGGTGGACAACCTCTATGCCCCCACCCTGGTGATGCAGCAGTATGACTACCACGGCACCCTGGTTCACGGCTTCATCAACTNCATCTTCGGCCAGCGGGACGTGACTCAGACCACCTCGGGCTACAACTATATCGCCATGAACGACGATGTGTATATGTACACCGGCGTCACCTCTGCCAATGCCGACCAGTCCAACCTGGGCTTCCTGCTGTGCAACCTGCGCACCAAGGACACCAAGTTCTACACCGCCCCCGGCNCCACTGAGGAGGCCGCCCGGGCCTCCGCTGAGGGCGTGGTGCAGGATCTGGGCTATCGCTCCACCTTCCCCATCCTGCTCAACATCTCCGGGGAACCCACCTATTTTATTCCCCTGAAGGATGCAGCCAATCTGGTCAAGACCTATGCCATGGTCAACGTGGCCCGGTATGACATTGTAGCCACCGGCGCCACCGTCACCGCCGCCGAGACCGAGTATGTCCGTCTGCTCAGCGACCGGGGCGTAGTGGTACCTGACGCCCTTCCCCAGACCTCTGCCTCCGGCGTTATTGAGGAGCTGCGCTCGGCGGTGCTGGACGGCAACACCTATTACTTCATCCGCCTTGCGGGGGAAGAGATCTTTTACTCCGTCTCTGCCGCCGACAGCAATATCGCGGTGATCCTGAACGTGGGCGACAGCGTGACCATTGAGCACGCCCAGGCGGACGAGGAACATCCCTCCCAGATCCTCAACGGATATTCGGTGAGCCGGAATAAAAAGGGCTGAAAAGTCAAAAAAAGCGCCGGGCGGAACCAAATACGGTTCCGCCCGGCTTCTTATTTACGCTGGTTTCTCAGCAGCAGCCGTTATTGCAGCCACAGCCGTTATTGCAGCCACAGCCGCAGCCGCAGCTGTTGCCACCGCCGCAGCAGCAGCAAATGATGATGAGGATCAGGATGATCCACAGGCAGCCACCGCCGCCCCAACCATTATTGCAGCACCCCATATAGAAGTACCTCCCATAAAGAGAATTTGAGACCGGCGGGTCTTCCCTGCCCGGCTCTGATACATCTTATGCGGTGGGGCGCGGTTGGTGCGTCATTCCTCTTCTTTGGGTTCCTCTTTTTGTTCCGGCAGCTCCCCCATCGTCCCCACACAGCGGTTGATGGGAGTGCCCAGCTGATAGAACTTCTCCTCGTAATCGGTCATCACGCCCGTAGGCCCCTGGCCGTGAAGGTCACGGGTCACCTCGGACAGAACAAAGCCCGCCTTGGGGAACTGGAACAGTGACCACTCGAACAGGTCGTGATTGTCGGTCTTGAAGTGGATCTCCCCGCCGGGGGCGAGCACCCTGCGGTCTTTGAGCAGGAAGCCTGGGTGGGTCAGCCGCCGCTTTGCGTACCGGGCTCCGGGCCAGGGATCGCAGAAGTTGATGTACACCCGCCCCACCTCGCCGGGGGCAAAATAGGCCTCCAGATCGGCGGCGTCGGCGTCAATAAAGAAGACATTGTGGAGTTCCATCTCTCTGGCCCGCTCGGCGGCGATGACCATGGCATCGGGTACCCGTTCGATAGCCACCAGGAGCACATCTGGTTCGGCCTGGGCAGTTCCCACTGTAAAGCGGCCCTTGCCGCAGCCCAACTCCACGCGCACCTCCCGGCAGCCGGGCAGCAGCATACGCCAGTGGCCCCGGTGTTCCTTGGGATCGGTGATGACCAGCGGGCCGCAGGCCTCCAGCCGTGGGATCAGGTTGGGCTTTTTCCGCATCCGCATAGTGATTTCCTCGCTTTTGTGATGTGATTTGGTTTTAAGCATACCACAGGCAAGAAAATCTTGCAATAGCCGGGATTTTATCTTATANTAACTTCATCTTTCTGAATATCCGGGTGTGGTGCAGTTGGTAGCACGGGTGGTTTGGGAAGATGGGTGCGGCATCCAACCGCTTTGGCCCGCAAGCCCGGAAGTCGCCGGGACAGTAGCACATATCGAAAAGTTCAGTTTCAAATCCCCGCTCCAAATTCCCCTTTGACCACATAGCCGCCCACAGTCAGCAGGAATCAAAAATTCAATATCCGGGTGTGGTGCAGTTGGTAGCACGGGTGGTTTGGGAGGATGGATGCGGCATCCAACCTCTTTGGCCCGCAAGCCCGGAAGCCGCTGGGCCAGTAACATTTATTGAAAAGTTCAATTTCAAATCCCCGCTCCAAATTCCCCTTTGACCACATAGCCGCCCACAGACAGAGCACTTCTCCTCCCCCTCTATCAACCGAATATCCGGGCGTAGCCTATCGGTTAGGCACTTGGTTTGGGACCAAGTCGAGGCTGGTTCGACTCCAGTCGCTCGGACCAAAAGCCTTCTGGAATCGTTGATTTCAGAAGGCTTTTTTGTTTATATCAGGATACCTAATGCACGTTGTGGACTTCTTGTATTTATTCGACACTACAGTTAGTATTTGTCCTGATTGCAGGCATGCTCCCAACCTATTTTCAAACGCGGCAACAGTAAATCTTTTTCTTTCTATTTTTAAAACTTTGTGATATAATGCAGAAAAGTGGGATTTTATGACGATACGGGGTGGTTTCATGAGTGTAGCAACTAAATTCAGCGTCCACACTGCGGAATATTGGGATTTCAAGGATGCCAAGAAAGATGATATTCATAGTATCGCACATTATCCTGCCACCATGGTAGCCCCTATGCAACATGAACTACTTAAAGTTCTTTTGCAGGAAAATCCTCATTATAGAACTTTGCTCGACCCATTCCATGGTTCTGGAGTTACCCTTGTTGAGGGACAGTCGCTTGGGTTAAACGTTCATGGGATTGACATCAACCCCTACGCACACATTATTACATTGGCAAAACTTGAGAAATATGATCCTAAGGTTATTTGTGCTGCTAATATGCGTCTTGAGCATCGGATTAATCGGCTTCGTAAAAATGGCACTTGGCCCATCCACACATTTAGCAATATTGAAAAATGGTTTCGCACAGATATTATTAATGATTTAAGTTTAATTAGAATCTCCATTCTCAAGGAGCCAAATGCAAAAACGAGGAGGTACTTTTGGCTCTGCTTTGGGGAAACAGTCAAGAAATATAGCAATACTCGTACCTCTACATTTAAACTACATATTAAAGAAGCCGATAAAATCACGGAAATGCATAATGACGTCATTAGTGATTTCCTTCGACGAATAGCAACCACATATCCATTAATTGGTTATCCCCGTGCGGGAAAATTCTCCCTTATGTGTGGAGATTCAATAGCTGTCTCTC
>CAJMXB010000029.1 GCA_905219705.1 Oscillospiraceae bacterium
CCCCCATCCCCCGCACCCTGAACATGGCCCTGTCCGGCATCCGGGACATGTCCACCCTGGAGGAGCCCCCCCAGGATCGTCAACCGGTGCAGACCTACGTCATGGAACATGACTGGTCAGTGCTTGCCGACGCCATGCGCCGGGAGCTGGAGCGGGGCGGCCAGGTCTACTACCTCCACAACCGGGTGGAGACCATCGAGCGCACCGCCGCCCGCATCCAGGAGCTGCTGGGGGAGGACGCCGCGGTAGCCACCGCCCACGGCAAGATGACCCAGGAGGAGCTGAACGACGTGATGACCCGCTTCTCCCAGGGGGAGGTGGACGTGCTGGTGTGCACCACCATCATTGAGACCGGCATCGACATTCCCAATGTCAACACCCTCATTATCGAAAACGCCGACGCCATGGGCCTCGCCCAGCTCCACCAGATCCGGGGCCGGGTGGGCCGCTCCTCCCGCCGGGCCTTCGCCTACCTGACCTACCGCCGGGGCAAGGTGCTCACCGAGGTGGCCGCCAAACGGCTGGGGGCCATCCGGGAGTTCGCCGAGTTCGGCTCCGGCTTTAAGATCGCCATGCGGGATCTGGAGATCCGGGGTGCGGNCAACGTGCTGGGGCCGGAGCAGTCCGGCTTTATGATGAGCGTGGGCTACGACATGTACCTCCAGCTGTTGGAGGAGGCGGTGCTCACCGAGCGGGGCGANACGGCNGATATTCCCGCCGAGTGCTCCGCCGACCTGACGGTGACCGCCTCCATCCCCGACCGGTACGTCCCCTCCCCGGAGCAACGGATGGATCTCTACCGCCGCATCGCCCTCATCCGCACGGAAGCCGACGCCGACGACCTCACCGACGAGCTCATCGACCGCTACGGCGACCCGCCCCGGCCGGTGAACNACCTCATCGCCGTGGCCCTTCTCCGCTCTGACGCCGCCCGCTGCGGCGTCTCCGAGCTGGTGCAGAAGGGCAGCGGCCTGATCTTCTTCCTCTCCCGGTTCCAACTGCGGCAGGTCTCCAACCTGTGCGGCTCAGAGCGCTGGAAGGGGCGCGTCCTCTTCTCTCCCGGAGAAAAGCCCGCCCTCACCCTGCGCCTTCGCAAGGGAGAGGATCCCCTGAAGCTGGCCCGGGCGCTGGTGGAGCAGTACGCAAAGGAGGGAGAAGCCTGATGGAGCACGAACGCTATATGGCCCGGGCCCTGGAACTGGCCCGGGAGGCCCTGGCGGAGGACGAGGTGCCTGTGGGCTGCGTTATCGTCTGGTCTGACGGCCGCATCGTGGGCGAGGGGCGCAACCGCCGGGAGGCCGAGGGCGACGCCCTGGGCCACGCCGAGCTGGAGGCCATTCATATGGCCTGCCGCACCCTGGGGGGCTGGCGGCTCCACCAGGCCACCCTCTATGTCACCCTGGAGCCCTGCCCCATGTGCGCCGGGGCCATTCTGAACGCCCGCATCCCCAGGGTCTACTACGGCGCCAAGGACGAGCGCATGGGCGCCTGCGGCTCGGTTCTCANCCTCTTTGAGGAGGACTTCGGCCACCGCCCCCGCCTCTACCAGGGCCCCTGCCAGGAGGAGTGCGGCCGGCTTCTCCGGGCGTTTTTTACAAAAGTCCGGGAAAAATAGGCCCGTCCTTTGTATATTTAATACTTTTGTAACAAATTAGCGTTTACNTTTTAACAATCTCAGGGTAAAGTATTACCTGTAAAGAGGCAAACATCTTTTTTCATTCTATCCTCCAATCCTTTGCAAAGAGACAGCGGTTTTTACCGCTGTCTTTTTGTATCCCGGGGCCCTCGGGGCAGAAAATCCGCTTTTTTACAGGAAGATGACAAAAAATTTTTTAGATTTAATTCTTTTGTAACAGATTTTGGTTTGACTGTTCACAACTCTTGGGTATTATAATACTCGCAAGAGACAGTTTCTTTTCATTTCATTGTATCCTCTTTCCTTGCAACACGGGCCAGACGTCAGGAGCAGGCGTCTGGCCCGTGTTGTATTTTGGCCCATGATAAAACCGGCCCGCGTTTTCTTCTATTGTCCCCCACCCCGAAATATGGTATTATTGTCCCCCAACATACTTTTCCCCATCTTTTCCAAAGGAGAGATCACCATGCTTCAAACCCTCCTCATCGCCTTGAGCCTGGCCATGGACGCCTTTGCCGTTTCCNTCTCCACCGGCATTGCCGTGCCCGGCTTCGGGCCCAGGCAGGCCGCCCGCATCGGGGCCTGGTGCGGTGTGTTTCAGTTCGTCATGCCCCTCGCCGGCTGGTTTTTGGGCTCCAGCGTCAAGACCTATATCGAGTTCATCGACCATTGGATCGCCTTCGGCCTTCTGGCTTTCATCGGCGGCAGCATGATCCGGGAGGCCCTCTCCGGCGGCGAGGAGGCGGCGGTCACCGACCTTTCCCACCGGCGGCTGTTCCTTCTGGCCCTGGCCACCAGCATCGACGCCCTGGCCGTGGGGGTCACCCTGGCCTTTGACGAGAGTGTCAACATCCTCCTCTCCGCGGCTATTATCGGCGTGGTGGCCTTCGCCCTGGCCATGCTGGGCGGCCTGCTGGGCCGCCGCCTGGGCCGGCTGTTCCAGCGCCGGGCCACCCTGCTGGGCGGCGTGGTGCTGGTCTTCATCGGCGCGAAGATCCTCTTTGAGCACCTCTCCGCCGCCTGACCTCCCTCTCGCCTCCAGGCCGGCCGCCTTTGCTGTTTTGCCAAGGGATTTCGGCGGGATNCCTTGTCGGCAATGCGGCGCTTGAACAGGGANGCCGAAAAATTCCCCCTTGNCAGANGNAAAAAACNGTGATAGCGTAACGCACAAATCGAAACCTGATAGAGGCGCGGTTCTCATCAGTACCTCTCCGCAAGGCCAGACAGCCGCCGGGAGGGAAAGGGAGCGCCGCCGAAGGGGGAGNTTGGTGTCTGCCGGCTCCTTGCCTGGGCCGTCGGGGAATACCCGCCGGACTGTCACATGTATGTGNAGCGCTNACGAGGCTGGCCGNGGAGAGTTTATCCCTGGACATGTTGTTGTTTGCGGGCGCTTTTCATAGAAAAGCGCCCGCTTTTTATTGTTCGGGCGCAAGAGAAAGGATCTGGTCAAATGAGAACGAGAAAAAGACTTCTGTCTCTGATGGCGGTGCTGCTTATCCTCTGCGTCACCCTCATCACTCCCGTGCTGGCCGTGGGAGAAGACGTCGAGGCCGTCAGCCGNTTCTACAACACCCTCTGGGCCTTCCTGCCCCCGGTGATCGCCATCGTGCTGGCCCTCATCACAAAGGAGGCCTACTCCTCCCTGTTCATCGGCATCGTGGTGGGCGCCCTGCTCCACTGCAATTTTGCCCCTGTGGAGACCATGGACGCCATCATCAACGACGGTCTCATCACCGCCATCGCCGATAACGCCGGCATCTTCCTGTTCCTGGTCATACTGGGGGCCATCGTGGCTCTGGTCAACGCCGCCGGCGGCTCCGCCGCCTTTGGCCGCTGGGCGGAGAAGAACATCAAGACCCGGGTGGGGGCCATGCTCTCCACCTTCGTGCTGGGCATCCTGATCTTTATTGACGACTATTNCAACTGCCTTACCGTGGGCTCCGTNANGCGCCCTGTNACCGATGGNNACAANATCTCCCGGGCCAAGCTGGCCTACCTCATCGACGCCACCGCCGCCCCTGTGTGCATGATCGCCCCCGTGTCCTCCTGGGCCGCCGCCGTCTCCGGCGTGGCCGCCGATCTGGACACCGGTGTCAGCGGCATCCAACTCTTTGTCCAGGCCATCCCCTTCAACTTCTACTCCCTGCTCACCTTCGTGTTTATCGTGGGCATGGCCCTGATGAAGCTGGACTACGGCCCCATGCGCCAGCACGAGCTCACCGCCCAGCGTACCGGCGAGCTGGGCGCGCTACCCACCGAGGACAACTCTGAGGGCAACCCCAAGGGCAGGGTCATGGATCTGATNCTCCCGGTGGTGGTGCTCATTGTCTTCTGTATCATCGGCATGATCTACGTGGGCGGCTTCTGGGGCGATAACGCCGGCGACTTCATTGCCGCCTTTGGCGACACCGACGCCTTCGTGTCCCTGCCCTGGGGCGCCCTCATCGCCCTGGTGCTCANCATCGTCTATGTGGTGGCCCGCCGGCTGANGACCNTTAAGGCGGCCATGGCCTGCATCCCCAAGGGCTTCATCGCNATGGTGCCTCCCATCACCATCCTCACCCTGGCGGTGAGCCTGAAGACCATGACCGGTTACCTGGGGGCCGCCGAGTNTGTGGAGGCCGCCATGAAGGGCGCCTCCCAGCACCTCTACAGCCTGCTGCCCGCCGTGATCTTTGTGGTGGCCTGCTTCCTGGCCTTCGCCTCGGGCACCAGCTGGGGCACCTTCGGCATCCTGATCCCCATCGTCACCGCCATCTTCCCCACTGGCTCTACCCTGCTCACCGTGGGCATCTCCGCCTGCCTGGCGGGCGCGGTGTGCGGCGACCACTGCTCCCCCATCTCCGACACCACCATCATGGCCTCCGCCGGCGCCCAGTGCGACCACGTGACCCACGTGTCCACCCAGCTGCCCTACGCCATCACCGTGGCGGCGGTGAGCTTTGTCAGCTTCATCATCGCCGGCTTTGTTCCCAATATCTTTATCGCCCTGCCTGTGGCCGTCATCCTCATGATCGCCACCCTCTTTGTCATCAGGGCCAGCGTGAACAAGGCCGCCTGAGTTTCATCTCCCGCACACAAAAACAGGCCCTCTGCCGATCCGGCAGAGGGCCTGTTTTGATATGTTTCTGTATAAAATATACGAAGTATCCCCTTTTGTTATCGTTTTTAGCAGAACTCCACTCCGTCCTCGCCCATGCTTTTGATCCTCGCCAGGGCCTCCACCCGGACGCCCTTGGCCCGGATGCGCTCTCCACCGCTCTGGAACGCCTTCTCAATGCAGATGCCGGCCCCCACCACGGTAGCCCCCGCCTCCCGGACGATCTGAATAAGGCCATCCAGCGCGGCTCCGTTGGCCAGAAAGTCGTCGATGATGAGCACCCGGTCTTCCGGCCGCAGGAACTCCTTGGCCACCATTACATCGTAGACCTTGCCGTGGGTGAAGGACTCCACCCTGGCGGTGTAGACGCCGCCGTCGATATTTTTGCTCTTGCTCTTCTTGGCAAAGAGGACGGGCACATCGAAATACTGCCCGGCAATGCAGGCGATGCCGATGCCGCTGGCCTCGATGGTCAGGATCTTCGTGACCCTCTCGTCGGCAAACAGGCGGAAAAATTCCTTCCCGATCTCGTTGTAGAGCCCCACATCGATCTGGTGGTTGAGAAAGCTGTCCACCTTCAATACCGCGCCATCCTCCCGGATCTTTCCGTCCCTTCGGATGCGCTCCTCCAGCAGCTTCATGCCCGTCCCTCCTCCGTTTCAATTGTTCTATTGTACAAAATTCGTCATAAAAAAGCAATCCCCCCGCTGTTGTATCATCGGCGGAAACCTGCTATAATAGCCAAAAATGGCTGTTATTCTTCCGGAAATGATAATAGCCGCTGCCGTTCTGTCCTTTTCTAAAGAAAATGCGGAGTTTTCCTCCGCCTTCCGAAAGGAGGCTCCTATGTCTCTCAAACACAAACTGACGCCCCTCCTCCTCTCCGCCGCGCTGGCCTTTACCTGCGCCCCGCCCGCTCGGGCCTACATCGATACCTCCGCCACCTGGGCGGCTGAGGCTATCGAAAAAGCNGCCCGGTACGGCCTGATGGAGGGCTATCCCGACGGCCGCTTCGGCGTGGGAGAGAACATGACCCGGGCCCAGTTCGTCACCGTGCTGTGCCGGATGTTCTCCTGGGAGGAGACGGACTACGACCAGTNCTTCCACCGGGACTGCGATGGCCACTGGGCCCAGGGCTATGTGGACGCCGCCGCCGATCACGGGGTGGAGGCCCACGGGGGCCTCTTCTTCNCCGACGACTACATCTCCCNCATNNAAATGGCCAAAATGCTGGTGCAGGCCCTGGGGTACGACTCCCTGGCCCAGTCCCTGCGCAATGTCGAGCTCCCCTTCCCCGACGTCACGGAGGACAAGGGCTACGCCGCCATCGCCTACGATCTGGGCATCCTCACCGGCGCGGAGCAGAAGGGCCAGCTCCAGTTCCTCCCCACCTTCTCCGCTCCCCGGGAGCAGGTGGCCGCCATGCTGGTGCGCTGTTATGAGCGGTACTACTCCCAGACCGACTGGCTCCACGCCTTTTACGCCACCTCCTCCTACTCCCAGCTCTCCCTCACCGACGNGCTGGATCACCTCAGCGTGGGCTGGGCCCGGCTGGAGCTGACCGAGGCGGGCGCCCCTCTGGTCAACAGCGAAGCCACCAGCGGCAATGACTGGGCCCGGCCCACAGGCGCCGACGAGGTCACCGCCTACTGGGATGCGCGGGATATTCCTTACAACCTCAACGTCTTTTCCTCCGCCNCCACCTTCGCCGGCGTAGTCGCAGCCTCTGCCCAGGCCCAGGCGGTGGAGGCCCTGGTGGCCGCCACTNAGCCCNATGCNGGCCTCACCATCGACTTCGAGGGCCTGCGCACCGAACACCGGGAGGCTTTTTCCGCTTTTATGGCCGACCTGCGCGCCGCCCTTCCCGACCATAAGCCCCTCTACGTCTGCGTCCAGCCCGACACCTGGTTTGGCGGCTTTGACTACCGTGCGCTGGGAGAGGTCTGCGACAAGGTGATCCTCATGGCCCATGACTACCAGTGGGCCTCCATCCCTGATTACTATTTGGGCACATCCAATACCTACTGCCCCGTGACGCCCCNGGATCAGATCTATACCGCCCTCGAGCACGTCACCGACCCGGACACCGGCGTTCAGGACAGATCCAAGCTGGCCCTGGCCATCTCCTTCAACACCACCGGCTTCCACGTGGATGAAAACGGCCTTCTGCTGGACACCACCTTCTACCATCCCACCCCCTCCACTATCTCCAAGCGCATCGTCCAGCCCGACACAGTCTACTCCTGGGACGAGAGCAGCCACAACCCCTATATTGAATATACCATCGAGGACGGCGGGCACTATAAACTCTGGTACGAAAATACCCGCAGCGTGGCGGATAAGCTCCAGCTGGCCCGTTTGTTCGGCGTCACCGGCGTGTCCGTCTGGCGCCTTGGCATCATCCCCGACTATCCCGACGTTCCCGATTATAATGTCTGGTCTGTTTTCTCCCAGCGCTGAAATCGCCAAAAAGGAAAGAGGCTTTTGCCATGAAGCTCACCAAACAGAGCATGATCGAGTTTCTTCTTATGTCCCTGGGGGCCGCCCTGGTATCCATGGGGGTCTACTTTTTCAAATTCCCCAACCACTTCTCCACCGGCGGCGTCTCCGGTCTTTCCGTTCTGCTCGGCCATCTTATCCCCGCCTCATTTCTCTCCACCAGTACCATCAACTCCATTATTACCATCCTCTATCTCATTTTGGGTTTTCTCATGTTGGACAAGTCCTTTGGCTTCAAGACCGTCTACTGTTCCCTTTTCTACACCGTTCTCATCCAGATTTTCAGCTGGCTTCTCCCTATGGCCCGCCCCCTGACCGATCAAAAGCTGCTGGAGCTCCTCTTCGGCGTAGGTCTTCCCGCTATGGGCTCCGCCATTCTCTTTAATATTGGGGCCTCCACCGGCGGCAGCGATATCCTGGCTCTGATCCTGAAAAAGTACTCCGGCCTGGACGTGGGTCGGGCCCTTTTGCTCTGTGACGTTTTCATCGCCGGCAGCTCTTTGTTTGTTTTCGGCATCGAGACCGGCCTTTTCTCCCTTCTGGGGCTGGCCATCCATTCCACTCTGATCGACGGTGTCATCGAATCCCTCAACCGCAGAAAGTCCTTCACCGTGGTGACCCACACACCCGACCCGATCTGCCACTATATCAACGAGGCTCTGGGCCGCGGAGCCACGGTTTGGAAGGCACAGGGCGCCTACACGCACCAGGAGCAGTACGTGATCCTCACCGCTCTCTCCCGCCATCAGGCGGTGCTCCTGCGGAACTTCCTCCGGCAGAACGACCCCCACGCCTTTATGCTCATCACCAACTCCAGCGAGATCTTCGGAAANGGCTTCCTCCGGGCCTGACCCCACCCTCCCCATCAGTTTCCGGCGGAAGTCCTTGAATCGCAGGGGCTCCCTCTTTTTCCTGTCCTTGTGTCTACAAATGTCACCTGCCGAAGAAAAGGAAAATTTTTCCTCCCCGACGGTATTCCCCTTCTTTCCCTGTCTGGAAATGGTAAAATCTGGTTATCCAGACCAAACCATTGGGAAAGAAGGGTTTTTCATGCAATTCTTACGTNAGAAGGGGCTTTTCGAAAGCAACAAGGTACTCTCCCTGCCAATTTCCATTCTGGCCCCCAACCCCAACCAGCCCCGGCAGCACTTTTCCCAGCAGGGTCAGGAGGAGCTCTCCGAGAGCATTGCCCAGCACGGTATCCTCCAGCCTCTCTCCGTCCGCCGCTGCGCCAACGGCTACGAGCTCATTTCCGGGGAGCGCCGGCTTCGGGCTGCCCGGCTGGCCGGGCTCAGTGAGGTACCCTGTATCGTCGTCAACGTAGACCCCCAGGAGTCCTCCCTGCTGGCGCTCATTGAAAATGTCCAGCGGCGGGATCTGGACTTCTGGGAGGAGGCTCAGGCCCTCCAGGCCCTTATCGACGCTACCGGCCTGAGCCAGGAGGCGGTGGCCCGGCAGATCGGCAAGTCCCAGTCGGCGGTGGCCAACAAGCTGCGGCTGCTGAAGCTCTCTCCCGAGGCCGTAAAGCTTCTCCGCCGCTCCGGCCATACCGAACGCCNCGCCCGGGCCCTTCTCCGCCTTCCCGCAGAGGCGCAGGAGGCTGCGGCCCATTATGTGGTGTCCCATGACCTGACCGTGGCCAAAACCGAGGAATATGTGGAGGCACTTCTCTCCCCTGCTCCCCGCAAGGCAAAGCCTACCTTTATATTAAAGGATGTGCGCCTTTTCCTCAACACNGTGACCCACGGTCTGAGCATGATGCAGTCCGCNGGGGTGCGNGCGGACTGCCAGCGGCAGGACACCGAGGAGGCCATCCTTCTCACCATCCGCATCCCCCGCCAGGCCGCCGCCGGATAAATTCGATCTCTCTGAAAAGTCTTCCATGTTTCACGTGAAACATGGAAGACTTCTTTTTTGTCTTTTTCTCTCTTCCCCTATTGAAAAGCGCCGGTTTTCTGAGTATAATAGATTTTACCACTTCAATTTTGACAAGAGAGGCTTTCACATATGGCGAAACGAATTGCGATCGTCAATCAAAAGGGCGGCGTCGGCAAGACCACTACCTGCGTAAATCTGGCCTCCGCCCTCCACAGCAAGGGCCAGCGCGTCCTGCTGTGCGACTTTGACNCCCAGGCCAACGCCACCTCCGGCGTGGGGGTGGACAAGNCCACTGCCACCCCCAGCGTTTATGAGGTGCTTATCGATGGTGTGGAGTGCCGGAAGGCCATCACCACCACCCCCTACTGCGACGTCCTGCCGGTCAACAAGTCCCTGGCGGGAGCGGGCATCNAGATGATCGNTATACNCGACCGNGNACATCTNCTGTNCAAGGCCCTGGACAGCGTGGCGGCGGACTATGACTTCATCCTTATCGACTGCCCCCCTTCCCTGGAGCTGCTTACCCTCAACGCCCTGTGCGCCGCCGACACCGTACTGGTGCCGGTACAGTGCGAATACTACGCGCTGGAGGGTCTCTCCGACCTGTTGAGCACCGTGCGCATCGTCAAACGTTCCCTGAACCCCAAGATCGGCATGGAGGGCGTACTTCTCACCATGTACGACAGCCGCACCAATCTCTCCATGCAGGTGGCGGAGGAGGTCAAGCGCCACTTCCCCGGCCAGGTCTACGCCACGGTCATCCCCCGGACGGTGCGCCTCAGCGAGGCCNCCAGCCACGGCAAGCCCATCGACGCCTACGACCCCTACTCCAGGGGAACCGAGGCCTATTCCCTGCTGGCCGACGAGGTCATCGGAAGAAATAAGTAATGTTTCACGTGAAACAGAAAGGAAGCATTTTATGGCCGCAAAGAAAATTGACAATAAGGGCCTGGGCAAGGGCCTTGGCGCTCTGCTGGGGGACGCCGTCCTTCAGGATGCAAAAGAGGGTCAGGGTTCCCTGTTCCTCCCCATCTCTCAGGTACAACCCGGGCTGAATCAGCCCCGGAAATATTTTGATGACGAGGCTCTGGCCGATCTCAGCGACTCCATCCGCGTCCACGGCATTATCCAGCCTCTCACCGTCCGCCGCCTGGCCTCCGGCTATTATCAGATCATTGCCGGTGAGCGGCGGTGGCGGGCGGCCAAGCTGGCGGGGCTGAAGGAAGTCCCGGCCGTGGTCATCGAGGCCGACGACCGGAAGGTCATGGAGCTGGGCCTGATCGAGAATCTCCAGCGGCAGGACTTGAACCCCATTGAGGAGGCCAACGGCTACAAGGTTTTGATGAAGGACTTCGGCATGAGCCAGGAAGAAGTGGCCCAGCGGGTGGGCAAATCCCGGCCCGCCATCGCCAACGCCACCCGGCTGCTCTCCCTGCCCGATCCGGTGCAGGAGCTTTTGGAGCAGGGCCGGCTCTCCGCCGGTCACGCCCGGGCCCTTCTCGGCGCCCCCTCCTCCTCCCAGCAGAGAAATCTGGCCCAGCGGGCGGTGGACGAGGATCTGTCCGTGCGGCAGGTGGAGGAGGCCGTGCGGCGAATGCTCCGGGAGGAGGCCGCGGAAGAGACTCCCAAAAAGGCCAAGGACGCCGACCCGCATAAAATTTACCGGGACTCCGTGGAGAAGGAGCTGTCCAGCCGCTTCGGCCGGAAGGTGGCCATCCACCAGGGGGCCAAAAAGGGCCGGCTGGAGTTCGAATACTACGATGAGGACGACCTGAACGCCCTGCTGGATCTTTTGGAGCAGGTCAAGGCCGGCCCGAAGGGAGGGGCCGTGGGTTGAGCCGACAGGAATCGGAAGCTACACAGCAGCCCCGCCCCCGGCGATCCCGCCAGTCCCGGCGATCCCCGGTGATGGGCTATCTGGTCATTCTCTTCGCCGTGGCCTTTCTGCTGCTGCTCTGGGCCTATTTTCAGCAGCAGCGCAGCAACACCGAGACCACCGACGCCCTAAAGCAGTCCGCCTCGGCGGTGCAGTCCATCCAGGATCTCATCGCCAGCAATGATGCGTTGCGGGAGGAAAACCAGGCTCTGAAGGAGCAGCTCGCGCAGCTGGAGAGCCAGTTGACCGACGCTAAGGAGACCATTGATGCGGCAGAGCGCTACGCTGACGCCCAGGAGGCGGGAATGAAGGCCATGGACTACTTCTGGCAGATCGACGAAGCCTATGTCCGTCAGCGCTATAACCTCTGCCGCCAGCTGATCCAGGAGCTGAAGGACGTAGGTCTTGAGAGCTTCCTGCCCAGCACAAAGGCCACCGACAACGACCGCTACTCTCCCCTGGAACGATACAATGAAATCTACAATGCCCTGTATTGAGGGAAATTTAAAATGAGGTGTTAACAATGCTGGACATCAAATTTGTTCGGGAAAATCCAGACGCGGTAAAGGAAAATATCAAGAAGAAATTTCAGGACGCCAAGCTCCCCCTGGTGGATGAGGTCATCGCCCTGGACAAGGAAAACCGGGAGACCATCCAGGCCGCCCAGGATCTGCGCACCGCCCGGAACCAAAAGTCCAAGCAGGTAGGCGTGCTCATGGGCCAGGCCAAAAAGTCCGGGGACGAGTCTCTGCTTCAGCAGGCCGAAGCCCTGAAGGCGGAGGTCTCCGCTGACGCCGACACCCTCTCCGCCCTGGAGGCCAAGGAGACCGAGCTGGCGGAAAAGATCCGCCGCATCATGCTCCAGATCCCCAACATCATCGACCCCTCTGTGCCCATCGGCCCCGACGACTCCGCCAACGTGGAGGTGGAGCGGTTCGGAGAGGCCGTGGTACCCGCGTTTGACATCCCCTACCACACCGAGATCATGGAGCGCTTTGACGGCATCGACATGGACGCCGCCGGCCGGGTGTCCGGCGCCGGGTTCTACTACCTGCTGGGGGACATTGCCCGGCTTCATGAGGCGGTTNTGGCCTACGGTCGGGACTTTATGATCTCCAAGGGCTTCACCTACTGCATCCCCCCCTTCATGATCCACGGCAACGTGGTGGAGGGGGTCATGAGCCAGACCGATATGGACGCCATGATGTATAAGATCGAGGGGGAAGACCTCTACCTCATCGGTACCTCTGAGCACTCCATGATCGGCCGGTTCATCGACCAGATCATCCCCGAGGCCAAGCTGCCCCAGACCCTCACCTCCTNCTCCCCCTGCTTCCGCAAGGAGAAGGGCTCCCACGGCATCGAGGAGCGGGGCGTGTACCGCATCCACCAGTTTGAAAAGCAGGAGATGATCGTGGTCTGCAAGCCTGAGGAGAGCTGCGACTGGTATGAGAAGCTGTGNCGGTACTCCGTGGAGCTTTTCCGCAACTTTGATATCCCCGTGCGGCAGCTGGAGTGCTGCTCCGGCGACCTGGCCGACCTGAAGGTGAAGTCCTGCGACATCGAGGCCTGGAGCCCCCGGCAGCAGAAGTACTTTGAGGTCTGCTCCTGCTCCAACCTGGGCGACGCCCAGGCCCGGAGGCTGAAGATCCGCTACAAGGACGCCGACGGTAAGATCCAGCTGGCCCACACCCTCAACAATACCTGCGTGGCCCCTCCCCGGATGCTCATCGCCCTGCTGGAGAACAACCTGCAGCCGGACGGCAGCGTGAAGATCCCCGAGGTGCTCTGGCCCTATATGGGCGGCACCAAGGTGCTTACCCCCAAACAGTAAGAATATATTCTGTAAAGCGTTTTTACCTTACAGAGGGCGAGCTGTTTTCTTTCGTCCCCGAATATTTCTTTCGCCCAGCCGCGACCCTTTACTTTGGAACGGAGGGTTCTTCAGATGGAGCGAGTCCTTTCTGTAGTTTTTTCTTTTGCAATTACTCTTTGTTGTCTCTCCCCTGCTTTGGCCACAGAGAGCGCCGGATTTTCCGACGTCTCCCCTGAGGACTGGTTTGCCCCCTATGTGGAGATCTGCGTGGAGGAGGGGCTGATGAATGGTACGGGAGAAGGACGGTTTGACCCTCATCGGGAACTGACCGACCCGGAGTGTCTTACCTTGGCCCTGCGGCTTTATGATTTACGACAGGGCGGGGCAGGAACCTTGAAAACGGCCCCNGCGGAATGGAGCGTCCATATCGAATCTTGGTGGCGCGATACCGTTTATACCTATGTATCTTTAGAGGATCCGGAAGGCCTTGAAGCTCTGCTGTGGTTCTTTATTGACGAAGACGGAACCATTTACTGTCAGTACGATGGATTTGGCGCCACACAGCGACTGGCCTTCGCGCAGGCCATAGACCGTGCCGCCGGCTCCATGGACGCCATCAACGAAATTTCAGCCCTCCCGGACACCAATGAGCCGGCAGTCCTGCGGCTTTATCAGGCGGGCATCCTTACAGGCGTGGATGAAAAGGGTATCTTCAACGGCGAGGGCAGCCTGACCCGAGCCGAGGCGGCAGCNNTGCTGGCACGGGTGATAGCCCCATCCCTGCGACAGCCGTTTTCTATAGCGTCCGACGCCGTCTTTGTTCCCTTTGAGGAAAATGGCCTTTATGGGTTGAAGGACGCTGCGGGAACGGTGCGTATTCCCGCCCAGTACGCCTACCTGGTCGTGGAAGAGGATGGCGCTGTCATTGTCACGGATCAAAAGGGCAACAAGGGAATTTTGGATGCGGAGGGAAATGTGGTGCTCCCCTGCCTCTATCCCCGTATCTACAACTCCCCTGACGAGGAGGGCCTTGTGGTGGTCGGCAGTGCCGGAGACTATGCNAGCCCGCTCCACTACAANGGGNAAAAGGGCATGATNAACACTCAGGGAGACGTGGTCATCCCCTTGGAATATGACTTCCTTACTCCCTTTGAGAACGGACAGGCCAGCTTCTTGCGGCGCAGCGGCGGGGAGATGGTCTTCGGCCATCTGCGCCCGGACGGCGCCGAGCTCCCCCTGACCGCCGAAGAGGTCACCCAGGACGACCCGCTCTACATGGCGCTCTATATGCTGGGCCTGACGGGATCACAAGAATAAATAACAGAAAAAGGAGACCGGACATGGCNGAAAAGAAAGGATTTTGGGGCGAATTTAAGGAGTTCATCGCCCGGGGCAATGTGATGGATATGGCCGTGGGCGTCATCATCGGCGGCGCCTTTGGCAAAATCAGCACGTCCCTGGTCAACGACGTCATTATGCCCGCCGTCTCCATGCTCACCGGCGGCGTGGATTTCAGCGGCTGGCGGCTGGTGCTCAAGGAGGCGGTGGTGGAAAACGGCGAGGAGATCGCCGCGGCGGTGGCTATCAATTACGGCAGCTTCCTGGCCACCATCCTGGACTTCCTCATCATCGCCTTTGCCGTGTTCTGCCTCATCAAGGGCATCAATTCCATGCACCGCAAGAAGGAGGAGGCCCGCGCCGAGCCTGCGCCCGAGCCCGTCCCCGAGCCCTCCGCGGAGGAGACCCTGCTCACCGAGATCCGCGACCTGCTCAAAGAAAAAGCCCAGTGACCATGAGACGAACACGATTCGTAATTTTATCCCTCATTATTACTTTTTGTTGCCTTTTTCCCGCCTTTGGGGCGGAGGAGCAGAGCTTTTCCGACGTGTCCCCGGAGGCCTGGTTTGCTCCCTATGTGGAGGTCTGCGTGGAGGAGGGGCTCATGGACGGCGTGGGCGGGGGCCGCTTTGCGCCTGACCGGGAGCTGACCCTGACGGAGGCCATGGTGCTCGCCGCCCGGCTCCACGCCCGAAGCGCCGGAGAGGCGCTGCCCCGGTACGCCCTGCCCGCCGATCCCAACGACCTGGCGCGCATCGGCGACGAGACGGGGGCCCAGGTGGGGAATTTTGCCGATATCCAGGTCACTATGATGAGCGCCCCCAGGCAGCCCATGTTCCTGTGCTTCGGGGATGATCTGCTGGAACGGGTGGGCACCCAGGCCCACTTGACCCTGACCGTCGACGTGCGGGGGCTGGGGTACTACACCTCCTTTCGGGACAGGTTCCAGGAACGGGCCTTTGTCCATGAGAGCGTGGGCTACGAGGAGCACCTGCGGCAGTCGGGAGAGCTGGAGCGGGGCTACGCCTTTGCCCAGGAGGAGGACGACCTGTGGCCCCTTCTCATGGGCCTCACCCATTACCTGGAGAGCAACGGGGACTTTTACCGCTCCATGGTAAACAACTGGTGGCGGGACGAAAATCTCTATCTGGTGGAACTGTCGGCGGTGGGGGCCATCGCCGATCCCCTGTCCAGCCTGGAAAGCGCCTGGACGGCAGACGAATACCTGCTGTATCTGGCCCACACGGAGGGCCGCACCTGGGAGGAGCTGGCCCTGCTGGATCAGGAGGAATTCCTGTCCTGGCCCTGCTTCCGGGGAGATCTCGCCGCCTTTATCTGGGCCGTCACCGGCCCAGAGAACTGCTCTCCCCTCTATGGCCGAATACCTCCCGACACCGATTCAGAGGCCGCTATCGCCCTCTACCAGGCAGGTATCTTTACCGGTGTGGATGAGCAGGGCATCTTCCACCCTCTGGGACGGCTCACCCGGGCCCAGGCGGCGGCGGTGCTGGCTCGCGTTCTGCGGCCGGAGCTGCGCTCCGGGGCATAAGCGGCATATCGCATTTCTGAAAAAAGGAGGCGAAGGGCCTTGGAGGACAAAGACCTGGAGCAGCAAACACAGCAGCCGGAACCGGTCAAATACGCCACCCCCATGCAGCGGCTATGGGCCTGGGTGGGCGTGGTGTACATGGTCATTCTGGTGCTTCTGAGCACCTATGCCCTGTCCCACGGCGCCTATCTCCGGGGCATTGGCGGCATGATGCTCTCCCCCGCCCTGTGCGGGCTGGGCGCCTCCACCATCCTGCGCTACCGCCAGGGCAAGGGCCGGGGCGGCCTTCTGCCCTGCGTGGCCATTGCCGGGGCAGCCTTTTTGCTGGCCCTGGCAGGGCTGATAAAGGGCGTGTGCGCCATTTGGGTACAGCTGTGATGGAGGCGATAAAAACGCTTCTGGCCCAAGGGCTGCGGGAAATGGGCCTCACGCCCCCCGAGGGGGCGGTGGACAAGCTGTGCCGGTACGGAGAGCTTCTTTTGGAGCAGAACCAGGTGATGAACCTGACCGCCATCACCGATCCCGCGGGGGTGGCCCAGCTGCATTTCCTGGACTCGGCGGCAGTGCTGACCCATGCGGGCGTGTCTCTGGCGGGAAAGTCCGTCGTCGACGTGGGCACCGGNGCCGGGTTTCCCGGCATGGTGCTGAAGATCCTGGAGCCCTCCCTCTCCCTCACCCTGGTGGACAGCCNGGGTAAGCGGGTACACTGNCTGGCGGCGGTCTGTGAAGCTCTTTCCCTCGACGGCGTTCGGTGCCTCCACGCCCGGGCGGAGGAGCTGGCCCTGGAGCCGGGGTACCGGGACGCTTTCGATATCGCCGCCTCCCGGGCGGTGGCGGCCTTCCCTGCCCTGTGCGAGCTGTGCCTGCCCTATGNAAAGCCCGGCGGCGTGTTTCTGGCCATGAAGAGCGTGGACAGCGCCGAGGAGACCGCCGCGGGGGAAACCGCCGTGAAGCGGCTGGGCGGCAGGCTTTTGGACAGCATAGACTACCAGATCCCCGGCACGGAGGTGTCCCACCGGCTGGTGCGGGTGGAGAAGGCCGCGCCCACGCCAAAGGGCCTGCCCCGGAGCTGGGGAAAGATCAAAAAGGCGCCGCTGTAAATTTTAACAAATCTTTCTTGTGTTCTCGGGGCAAAATTGCAAAAAGACATTGCTTGTCTATTCGATCCCGTGCTATAATGAACTGGATAGAGGGAGGTTTTGGAATGTNTGCTGTGATCGCCGTCACCTCNGGCANGGGGGGGACGGGAAAGACCTCTCTNACNGGCGCGGTGGGCTCCTGTCTGGCCGCTTTGGGCCACCNCANNTTATGNATCGACATGNACGTGGGTCTGCGGAACTTAGACCTGTCCCTGGGCCTGGCCGACCGGGCCCTCATGGACTTTACTGATGTGCTCCAGGGCCGGTGTCCTCTGGAACAGGCCGTGGTGGAGCACCCGGAGATCCCGGGGCTCTTTCTCCTCACCGCCCCCCTGACTCTGGGAGATCCCATCCAGGCCAGTCAGATGCGCGACCTTCTGCGCTCTGCCCGGCGGAAATATGAGTTCATCCTGCTGGACGCGCCAGCGGGACTGGGCGAGGGGTTCCGGCTGGCGGTGTGCGGGTGCGACCGGGCCATCGTGGTCTCCACCACCGACGCCTCCGCCCTGCGGGACGCCCAGCGGACGGTGACGGAGCTTTCGCACCTGGTCGGCCAGATCCATCTGGTGGTGAACCGGGTACAGCCCAAGCTGCTGAAAAGGCTGCAGTTTACCATCGA
Organism: Oscillospiraceae bacterium; assembly: GCA_905219705.1. Lineage (GTDB taxonomy): Bacteria > Bacillota > Clostridia > Oscillospirales > Oscillospiraceae > Vermiculatibacterium > Vermiculatibacterium agrestimuris. The sequence continues at coordinate 17,451 of CAJMXB010000029.1, forward strand.
CGACGCCATGGACGCCGCCGGACTGCCCCTGCTGGGCGTGGTGCCTGAGGACAGCCAGGTGATGCTTGCCGNCAACCAGGGCATGCCCCTGATCCTCCGTGCCAGCAAGGGCGCGGCTATCGGTTACCGAAACATCGCCCTGCGGCTTTTGGGGCAGCGGGTGCCGGTAATGCGGATACGGTAAAAGGAGCGTTTCGCTCCCGTCTTTTTACTCCTGTCAAGAAGGAAGGGATTCATTATGAATATCGCGCTGCTCAGCCATGACCGAAAAAAGGAATTGATGGTGCAATTCTGCATTGCCTATTCCGGTATTCTGGCCAAGCACCAGATCTGCGCCACCGCCACCACCGGCCGTGTGGTGGGCGAGGCCACCGGTCTGCCCATCACCCTCTACCTCTCTCACGAGCACGGGGGAAGTCAGCAGATCGGCGCCCGCATCGCCTACAACGAGATCGATATGGTGCTCTTCTTCACCGATCCACAATCCCACANCCTGGACGCCGACCTGGACTACATCACNCGGCTGTGCGACCAGTACAACGTCCCCTTTGCCACCAATGTGGCCTCCGCCGAAATGCTCATTATGGGCCTGGCCGGGGCGACCTGGATTAGCGGGACGCGGTGAAGCCCGGCCCCACCCCCTTCTACGCTTGACATCTCAGGGATCTTGCGGTAATATCATTGCGGCGCTCTCCACGGGCGCCGCAACGGATATGGATACTACGGAGGCAGGCGTCTTCGTCCCCTGTCTGGGACAAGTGCCTGCCCCTTTTTGTTGAAAGGAAGATGTGCCATGGAACGGATCAAACCCCGTACCCTCTCCGGCTTTATGGAGCTGCTCCCCGCCAGGCAGAAACAGTTTGACCGGATACGGGAGATCTTGGAAAAGACTTACGCCCTCTACGGCTTCACCGGCCTGGACACCCCCGTCATCGAGTCCAGCGAGGTGCTTTTGGCCAAGGCCGGCGGCGAGACGGAGAAGCAGATCTACCGCTTTACCAAGGGGGACNGCGACCTGTCCCTCCGCTTTGACCTGACGGTGCCCCTGGCCAAGTACGTGGCCCTGCACTACAACGAGCTGTCCTTCCCCTTCCGCCGGTATCAGATCGGCAAGGTCTACCGGGGCGAGCGGGCTCAGCGGGGCCGGTTCCGGGAGTTCTATCAGGCGGACATCGACGTCATCGGAGACGGAAAGCTGGACATCATCAACGAGGCGGAGATCCCCGCCATCATCTACCAGACCTTCACCGNCCTGGGCCTGAACAGGTTCCGCATCCGCATCAACAACCGGAAGATCCTCAACGGCCTCTTTGCCGCCCTGGGACTCTCCGAGCAGGCCGGAGACGTGATGCGCACCATCGACAAGTTGGAGAAGATCGGCCCGGAGAAGATGAAGGCCATCCTCACAGAGGACTTTGCCGTTCCCCCCCCCACCGCCGGGGAGCTTCTCNCCGTCATCCAGGCCGNCGATCCGCTGGCTGCCCTCCNGGCCTACCAGGGGAAAAACGAGATGCTGGACACGGGCCTTTCCGAGCTGGAGACGGTGGTAANGTATCTGGGGGACTTTGGGGTGCCCCAGGATCACTTTGCCATCGACCTGACCATCGCCCGGGGCCTGGACTACTACACCGGCACCGTCTACGAGACCGTACTGCTGGATCACCCGGAGGTGGGGNCGGTGTGCTCCGGCGGGCGGTATGATAACTTAGCGGAATATTATACCGAAAAACAACTTCCCGGAGTTGGTATTTCCATCGGATTGACCCGGCTGTTCTACGTGCTGGAGGAGCAGGGGCTGCTCAACAGCGACCTGCCCACCGCCCCGGCAGATGTGCTCATCCTGCCCATGACCGAAGCCCTCTCCCCCGCCATTGCCTTTGCCACCGCCTGCCGGGGCGTGGGGGTCAAGGCCCAGCTCTATACAGAGCCGAAGAAGTTCAAGGCCAAGATGAACTATGCCGACAAGCTGGGGGTACCCTTTGTGGCTTTCCTGGGAGAGGATGAGGTGGCAGGCGGCATGGTGTCTTTGAAGGACANGACCTCCGGCGATNNGGTGCAGGTGCCCCTGGCCAAGGCCCCCGGCTGGCTCCGGCAGCGGGTGGAGGGCAGAAATCAGGGTGCGCCGGTCAAAGAATAAGGAACCTTTCCCCTTTCAGTCCGTCTAAAAAACATTCTGATTTTGGAGGTTCCTTCTATGAAACGCCTGACTGCCCTTTTTCTCTCCGCGGCGCTGCTTCTCACCCCCACCCTGGCGGCCGGAGAGGAGACGTTTCCCGCTGTTAACGTCTACCCCGGCTACGCCGACGTGGCGGCGACCGACTGGTTTTACGACAACGCCAAGCTGTGCTATGAGACCGGCCTGATGACGGGCACCAACAAGGGCTTTGAGCCGGGGAAGGTGCTCNCTGTGGCCGNGTGCACCGCCATCGCCGCCCGGATGCGGGAGGCCCTCACCGGGCAGGCCATTCCGGAGGCAGACCCCTCGAAATACGTGGTCAGCCCTCCGCCCTGGTGGGCCAAATATGCCGATTATATGCGCGACGCCGACCCCACCCTCACCCCCACTCTGGCCCATATAGAGGAGGAGTGTTCCCGGTGGCAGTTCCTCCATCTTTTGAACGCCGCCATCCCAGAGGACGCCGACGTGCTGACCGCCATCAACTCCATCACCCTCCTGCCCGACGAGGACAGCGAGGTGGTATTGAAGTTCTATAACGCCGGCATCCTCACCGGGGTGGACAAGCTGGGTACCTTTGCCGGCGGCCGATCCCTCACCCGAGCCGAGGCGGCCGCCATGGTCTCCCGCATCGCCCGGCCTGAGCTGCGGCAGACCTTCGTCCCCGGCGATCCCTTGCAGTCTCCCGACTACCGCATGAAGCTGGCCCTGGAGGCGGCCTACCTGTCCTCCGGGGCGGTGGTGCTGGTGGGGGTCACNTCCGAGGAGTTCCTCACCGCCGTCAACCACAGTATCGCCCAGTGGGAGGCCGCCCTGGGGGACGGCTTCAACTGGCACGCCGAGACCGGGGACGGGAAAACCGTCCTGGAACACGTAAAGGAAGATACCTTGTCGGCTCTGGGGGTCACGGCAGAGCAGGGGGGCGAACTTTACAAGGACTTTGACTATCAGGTCTACTATTCCCGGCTGATCGATCTGCTGGGAGAAACTCTGGCGCCCGACTACGCCGCGGGTGCAGAGGCATAAATAAATTACAAATGGGAGATGGTCTTTTGCGCACACGGGAAAAATCGGCCCTNAGGCTGCTGTCGTTCGCCCTGGCTCTGACCCTGCTGGTCACCCCCGCCCTGGCCGCGGGAAGCTTTCCGGCGGTGAATACCTACGCCGGGNTTGGNNACGTCTCTGAGAGCGCCTNGNACTCCTCCGCAGTGAGGCAATGCTATGAGACGGGGCTGATGAAGGGCACCGGAACAGATCGCTTCTCCCCTCAGGGCNCCATGACGGTGGCCGAGTGCGCCGCCATTGNCGCCCGGCTGCGGGAGAGCTTTACCGGCCAGGCCATCCCCGGCGTCACTCCCGCCCCCGGGGAGAAGCTGCCCTGGTACCAGCAGTATGTGAGCTATCTGACCTCCAACGCGGTGGCCGTGCCTGAGCCCACGAAGACCGCCACCCGGCAGGAGTTTTTCGACCTGCTCTCGGCGGTGACCCCCGCCAGTGAGCTTGCCCCCATCAACGCCATCACCGCCCTGCCCGACACCAGCGACCCAAGCCTGCTGGCCTTCTACAACGCCNGCATCNTTACCGGGGTGGACAAGTACGGCACCTTCCATGCCGTCGGTGAGCTCACCCGGGCCGAGGTGGCGACCATGGTGGCCCGGATCACCGACCCCGCTCTGCGTCAGCCCTTCATTCCCCAGGAGGCGCNCACCGTGTCCACCCCGGGGGCGGACACNGTGATGACGGTGAACGGCAGGAGCGTCAGCCGGGAACTTCTGGAGCATATGATCTGCATGATCGCCTACGACATGGATTACCAGCNCTCCGCCAGCTCCGGCCAGAGGCTGGACTGGAACCAGACCTATAACATAGGCGCCCCCGCCCCCTATATCCTCTCCGCCGCCCAGACCGAGGCGGTCTATCAGACCCTGGCGGAGGCCGTGGCCGAGGAGCTGGGCTGCCCCATGGATCAACTGGCTCAGCAGCTCACCCCCAACCCCTCCCAGGAGACCCTCCAGACCTATGCCAAGCAGTACGGGCTCCTGCGGGCCAAGCATATCCTCTGCCCCGACCCGGACACCGCCCAGGCGGTGCTGGACGGGCTGGAGGCGGTGCCCACCCTGGACCAGTTTGACGCCCTGCTCCAGGTCTTCGGTCAGGATCCCGGCATGGCCCAGAACCCGGACGGCTACCTCTTTTCCTCCGGGGAGATGGTCCCCGAGTTTGAAAAGGGCACCCAGGCCCTGGCCATCGGGGAGTACTCCAAGGAGCCGGTACAGTCCCAGTTCGGCTACCACATCATCTGGCGGTTGGATCCGGCGGGGCACCCCGACCTCATCGCCGCCCTCCGGCAGGAGGTGCTGGATCAGCTTCTCACCACCCTGGCCCAGCAGGCCCAGGTGACCATGGACGAGACCGCCATTGCCGCCATTGACATCCCCGCCCTTTACAACGCCNTCCTGGCGACCCTGCAGTAANCCCCCGAAATACAATACATTTCGTTATATACCAAAGAAACATTACGAACTGGAGTTGATTTTCATGGATCAGTGCAAAACAGCCTACCGTTCCCACAACTGCGGAGAGCTCCGCATGGAACAGGTCGGCCAGACCGTCACCCTCTCCGGCTTCCTGGAGAACTTCCGGGAGGTGGGCGCGGGCCTGGGCTTCGCTGTCCTCCGGGACTTTTACGGGGTCACCCAGGTGGTGTGCGAAACCGAGGACATGGTGAAGGCCTTCAAGGCCCTCAACAAGGAGTCCACCGTCCAGGTCACCGGCCTTGTCCGGGAGCGGGACAGCAAAAATCCCAAGCTGCCCACCGGCGACATTGAGGTGGTGCCCTCCGCCCTCACCGTCCTGGGCAAATGCCGCCACAACGAGCTGCCCTTCCAGGTCAGCCGCAGCCGGGAGGCCGATGAGGCCATCCGCCTGAAGCACCGCTATCTTGACCTGCGCAACCCCGAGGTGAAGAAAAACATCATCCTCCGCTCCCAGGTCACCGCCGCCCTGCGCGCTTCTATGATCGACCACGGATTCATGGAGATCACCACCCCCATCCTCACCGCCTCCTCCCCCGAGGGAGCAAGAGACTATCTGGTGCCCTCCCGGAAGCACCCCGGCAAGTTCTACGCCCTGCCCCAGGCCCCCCAGCAGTCCAAGCAGCTGCTCATGGCCTCCGGCTTCGACAAGTACTTCCAGATCGCCCCCTGCTTCCGGGACGAGGACGCCCGGGGAGACCGCTCCCCCGGCGAGTTCTACCAGCTGGACATGGAGATGGCCTTTGCCAGCCAGGAGGACGTGTTCGCCGTGCTGGAGGATGTGCTGCCCCCCATCT
>CAJMXB010000030.1 GCA_905219705.1 Oscillospiraceae bacterium
GGGGCGGGGGCCTCATCCTCCTCCACAGCCTCATCCACCGGGTCATCGCCCCTCTCCGGGGCGGCGGGGACAGCCACGGCGGGCTCCTCATCGGGAGTCTCGTAGCTCACCTTCACCTTGGCGGGGGTGCCGCCGATGCCCAGAAAGCCAGGCTTTGCCAGCTCCAGCACCTCTACGGAGACCTCATCCCGGCTAAGGCCCAGCTCACGCAGGGCGGCGGCGATGGCCGCCTCCTCGTTTTTGCCGGTGCTCTCAATAAACTTCATCATGGTTACTATCTCCTTCCCACTGGGAACTTGTCAGTCTTCCTTGGGCTCCTGGTCGTCGTCGGCAACGGCGGCGTCCACCTCCGCCTGCAGCCGCTCCACCAGGTCGTCCTCCGGNGCGGACACCTCTTCCTGGGCCGGCGTCTCTTCCACGGCGGGCGCCTCCACAACGGGCGCAGTCTCGGTCTCCGNGGCNGCGGTCTCNGGCAGGNGCGCTTCCTCAGCCTGCTCCACCGCCTGGATGACCTGGGCGGCCACATCCTCGTGGTAGGGGGTCACACCGCCGAAGCGGTCGGGGTCGTAAGCCCGGCNCCGGGCATATTGGCGCATCCCCACCCGGCTGGCGTCCCGCTGCTGGGGCGTCATCTTCTCCTCATCGTCGGTCTTTTCCTTCTTTTTACCCTTGTTCTTCCGGGCCTCTTCGGCCTCCCGGGCCTTCTGCTCCNCTTTCTCCCGGCGCAGCCGCTTCTCCTCTTCCTTCTCCTCCAGCTCCCGCTGGCGGGCCATCTCGGCGGCCTTCTCATAATCCTTCTTCAAAAGCTTGCCGCAGATAAGCTCCTGGACAAGGCCCAGAATGTTGTTGGCGATCCGGTAGATGGACAGAGCCGCGGGCATGGAAAAGCCGATCCACAGGGACATCAGGGGGGTGACGAGCATCATCATCCGGTTGGTCTTCTGAGCCTGCTCGTTCTGCTGGCCGCCGTTCATGTTGTTGGTGCGGGTGGAGATGACGGAGAACAGGATACTGGTGCCGGCGGAGACCAGGGGNATGNGCAGCNGGCCCAGTCCTGTCAGCAGACCGCCGGCGTNGGCCNAGAACTTCAGCTGNGGCACNTGGGCCAGAGACACGCCCAGGAAGTCGAAGTTCACCGACATAATGGTGCCCGCAGTCTCTCCGGCGGCGGCCTGGACGGCGGAGAGGTTGGCTGGGGTGATGAGGGAGGCCAGATACAGCTGGTTGTAGCCAGCCTTCACCGTCGCCTCCGTCAGCTGGGCGGCCTCTCTGATCCAGCCATTCTGGCTGGCCGCGCTGGCCCAGTTCAAGACGTTGTTGCCCACCTCCACCATCTGCTGGTAGGTCATGCCCATCATGTACTTNANGGGCTGGCGNATGATGGCGNAGAGGGGAAAGAGGATGAACAGGGGCAGCAAAGACCACAGGCAGCCGCCCATGGGGTTGACCCCTTCCTTGTCGTAGAGCTTCTGCACCTCCGCGTTATAGCGGTTGGGATCCTTGCCGTATTGCTTTTGCAGCTTCTGCATCTTTCCCGAGAGCATGTTCATCTGGATCATGCTCCGCTTGCCCTTCAGGGACAGGGGGAACAGGATCAGCTTCACCACCAGGGCAAAGAGGATGAGCGCCACGCCGTAGCTGCTGAAGAACCTGTAGAAAAACAGCAGCAGCCAGGTGAAGGGCGTCATGAGCGTATACCAAATATCCATTATTGCCTCCACGTTTTTTTGGTCAGGGTACGGGATCGTACTCCACGGACTTCTGCCGGTGGAAGGGGTGACACTNCATCAACCGGCGCAGNGCCAGATACCCGCCCTTGACCGCGCCATATCGTTCCACCGCCTCCAGGGCATAGGCAGAACAAGTGGGGATGAAACGGCAGCAGGAGGGACGGGCGGGCGAGATGTACTTGCGGTAAAAGCGGATACAGGCGAGCAGCACGGCCTTCATGACCGCCTCACCCCCAGCTTGTCCAGCAGCCGGAGCAGTTCCCGCTCCNCCTGGNCGTAGGGGGCAAAGGCAGCCCTTACCCGGGCAACCNCCACGNTNTCCCATCCAGGGGCCATCTGGTGCTCATGGATGCGGTACGCCTCCCGGATCCGGCGGCGCACCTTGTTGCGGCACACCGCCTTGCCCACTTTGGTGCCCACCGTGAGCCCCAGGCGGTTGCGGTCAGACCCGTTGCGGCGGACGTACACCGCCAGACAGGCCCCCGCTCCGCTTTTCNCTTTGGCATAGAGCCGGCGAAACAGATGGTTTTCCTTCATGGACACGGTCTGACGCATCTGTTCCACCTCCTTTTATTGTCCCTATGCACCGCGGGGGCGGCAGAAAAAGCTCCACCGCCCCAGACAAAACACCCTATTTGATTTGAGCGCCCACCTTAGTAGGACAGGCGGGAGCGACCGGCGCGACGGCGGCGGGAGAGAACTTTGCGGCCGTTGGCGGTGGCCATCCGCTTGCGGAAGCCATGAACCTTGCTGCGCTGGAGTTTCTTGGGCTGATAGGTACGCTTCATGCTGGAACACCTCCTGTATTCTGTCTGGCGGTGCGCCCCTCTTGCAGGGCGGCCGCCTACCACAACGCCCGGAAAAAGACCGGGCGCGGTCGTCATTGATAGTCCTTTGGTTTACAAAGGCGCAAATGGTATTATACTGGATAAAGAATCGCCCTGTCAACCTTCTTTTTTCTGATTTCCCGCTCTCTTTTCCGGGAAGACCCAACATTTTGTGCCCCTGTTTTTTCATTTCCACAACTTCCACAAAAATTGTGGAAAATTTTTAATTTCCAGGGCCCTTCTCCGTTGCCTTTGGCGGCGATTTTTGCTATAATAGTGTAGATTAACTATAAATAAGAATCCAGAGAGAAATGAGTGAGGCTGACCCTATGAATTCCGCCCCTGATATTTGGAAAAAAGTTCTCTCCCTGATGGAGGGGNAGCTGACCTCCACCACGCTGAGCACCTGGTTTGACGACGCAGAGGCGCTGGCCTTCACCGCCGACAAGCTGACCCTTTACACCCCCACTGCCTTCAAGCGGGATATCATCGTCTCCCGTTACCTGCCCAACATTCAGAAGGCCCTGCGGGAGCTGTTCTCCGCCGAGTTTTCCGTGACAGTCCTGGCGGAGGGGGAGAAGGACGCCCTGCCCAAGCAGGCNGACGGCTCCTTCCTTCCGGGAACGGAGGCCTACACCTTCGACACCTTCGTGGTGGGGTCCTCCAACAAGTTCGCCTATTCGGCGGCCCAGGCGGTGGCGGACGAGCCCGGCAAGCCAAAGGGCTACAACCCTCTGTTTATCTACGGCGAGTCCGGCCTGGGCAAGACCCATCTGCTCTATGCCATCGCCCACGCCATCCACGCCAAATACCCCGACTACCGCATCGTCTACATCAAGGGCGACGCCTTCACCAACGAGCTGGTCGCCGCCATCCGGGAGGGAAAGAACCAGGAATTCCGGGATAAGTACCGCTCCTGCGATGTGTTCTTGATGGACGACGTGCAGTTCATCGCCGGCCGGGAATCCTCCCAGGAGGAGATGTTCCACACCTTCAACTCCCTCTACGAGTCCCAGCGGCAGATCGTTTTCACCGCCGACCGGCCCCCCAGAGAGATGCTGCGGCTGGACGACCGGCTGCGCACCCGGTTCGAGTGGGGCCTGCCCATCGACGTGCAGCCGCCGGACTATGAGNCANGAGTGGCCATTATCAAAAACAAGGCCATCCAGCGGGGCATGGATCTGCCCGATCCGGTGCTGAGCTATATTGCCGACAATATCACTGCCAACGTCCGGCAGATTGANGGCACCGTGAACAAGATCCTGGCCTTCCAGGAGCTGATGGGGGCCCAGGTGGACGCGGAGACCGTCACCCGGGCGGTGCGGGACATGTTCAAGGATAAAACGGAATTCCTCCCCTCCGCCGACGTGATTATTGAAGAGGTGGGAAAGTTCTACAACATCTCCGTCTCCGACATCAAGGGCCAGACCCGTACCAAGGAGATCGTCCTGGCCCGGCAGGTGGCCATGTATGAGACCCGCCGACTGACCAGCCTGTCCCTGCCGGAGATCGGCCAGGTCTTCGGCGGCCGGGATCACACCACCGTCATGCACTCCCTCAAGCGGGTGGAGGGCCTGGTGAAAAACTCCCCGGAAATGAGCGAGATCATCAAGGACATCAACGCCAACATTAACGCAAGATACGAATAAGCCCCTCCTATTCAAAAACCCTCTTTTCCACACTTTTTTCGTGGAAATGTGTAAGAACTTTCGTGGATAACTTTTCTCTCCCCGGTTTTCGGTGGAAAACGCCCTGTGAATACACCCTGTAATGTGTATTTCCATCCCTTGTCCCCCAAAGCGTTTTACCGNTTATGCACAATTTTTCTGCTCTACTACTAAGACTACGACAAAAATAAATCTCTTCTCTTTTGTGGAGAGAGAGAACGGAGGTCTTTATGAAATTTTCCTGTGAAAAGGCGCTTTTACAGTCGGCTATCGCCACATCCTCCCGGGCCACCGCACCGAAAAGCTCCATCCCCGCCCTGGAGGGGATCCTGCTGGAGGCGGATCAGGAGCTGCGCCTCACCGGCTTCAATCTGGAAACCGGCATCCGCACCGTGGTGCCCGCGGACATCTCCGAGTCGGGCACGCTGGTGCTCTCCGCCCGGCTTTTTGGCGATATCATCCGCCGGCTGCCTGACGATATGNTCACCATCTCCACCGATGGGCTCACTGTCCATATCCAGTGCGGGGTAAGTGAGTTCCATATCCAGGGCATTGATCCGGAGGAGTTCCCCGAGCTTCCCGCCGTGGAGCCTCAGAACGCCCTGGTGCTGCCCCGGGCCACCCTGTCCGATATGATCAACCGAACATTATTTGCCGTGTCTCAGAATGACGCCCGGCCCATCCTCACCGGCTCCCTCTTTGAGGTGGCAGGGGATCTGCTGACTGTGGTATCGGTGGATGGACAGCGGCTAGCGCTGCGCCGGGAAAAGCTGGCCGAGGCCCCCGGCCGGGACTTCTCCTTCGTGGTNCCCGGCATGGCCCTGGGTGAGGTGCGGGGCATCTGCGGCGNCGGGGAGGAGGAGGTCTCCATTACCACCGGCTCCCGCCATGTGCTCTTCCGCATCGGGACGACCCTCCTGGTGACCCGCCGGCTGGAGGGAGAATTCCTCAACTACCGCCAATCCATCACCTGGAAAAACACCATCAACCTGAAGGTGGATGTTAAGCAGCTGATGACCTCCATCGACCGGGTGAGCCTGATCCTCCACGAGAACACGAAGAATCCCCTGCGCTGCATTGTGGGCGACGGCATGATCTACCTCTCCTCGGTCACTGCCATCGGCAACGCCTCCGACCAATGTCCTGTGGAGGGCAGCGGCGACGATTTGCACNTCGNCTTCAACCNCCGCTTCCTTATGGAGGCGCTGAAGGCGGTGCCCACCGAGCAGGCAAAGCTGCTGATGGGCACGCCGTCCACCCCCTGCATCATCGTCCCCACCGAAGATGCCGCGGGGGAGGAGAGCTATCTCTTTATGGTGCTCCCCGTCCGCATGAGCGCCTCCTGGGACAAGTAAGGCGGCCGGTATGGAAAAGACGGAAGTGAAGATCACCACCGAATTTATCAAGCTGGAAGCCCTTTTGAAATTCGCCGGGGTCACCGAGACTGGCGGCGAGGCCAAGGGGGCCATTCAGGCCGGCGAGGTCAAGGTCAACGGAGAGGTATGCACCATGCGGGGCAAAAAGCTTCGGCCCGGCGACCAGGTGGCGCTTCCCGGCCTGGAGCTGGTGGTCATATGATCTTAAAAGGTCTGGAGCTGGACTTTTTCCGCAACTATGTCCACGCCGAGCTCTCATTTTCACCGGGCGTCAACGTGATCTGGGGGGAGAACGCCCAGGGCAAGACCAATCTTTTGGAGGCGGCGGCTTACCTCTCCTCCTGCCGCAGCCACCGGGCCCGGTACGACAGGGAGCTGATCCAGTTTGGCGTAGACCATGGCTTTTTGAAGGGGGAGGTCTTCTCCCACAGCCGGGACTTTACGCTGGAGGCCCGGATCCACCGGGGGGAGCGGCGGCAGCTGTTTTCCAACGGAGTAAAGCTGAAGACCGCCGGGGAGTTGGGGGAGGTATTCAACACCATTCTCTTCTGTCCGGAGGATCTGTCCCTCATCCGGGACGGCGCGGGGGCGCGCAGACGCTTTTTGGACGACGCCATCTGTCAGCTTCGGCCCCGGTACGCGGCGGCTCTGGGGGAGTACAAGCGGCTTTATGAGCAGAAGACCCGCATACTCCGGGACTGGGAGGAAAAGCCCTCCCTTTTGGACACTTTGGACGATTTCAACCTGCGCATGGCTCAGGTGGGGGCCTATCTCATCCACTACCGGGCCCATTTCGTCAAGCGGCTCTCCGTCCTGACGCCCCCCATCCAATCAGACTTTTCCGGCGGCCGGGAGAAGCTGGCCCTGCGGTATGAGACGGTATCCACCGTCACCGACCCGGAGGCGTCTCCCAAAGTCATCTTAGAGCAGCTTCTGGCGCACCAACAGAGCCACAGAAGAGCGGAACTGGATTCCCGCCAGTGCCTCTCCGGCCCCCACAAGGACGACCTGGCAGTGGAGATCGACGGCCNATCNGCCCGGNNNNTNGCCTCTCAGGGCCAGANNCGGANGNCGGNCCTCAGCCTGAAGCTGGCCTGCCGGGAGCTGTTCCAGGAGGACACAGGGGAGTGGCCGGTGCTGCTTCTGGACGATGTGCTCTCTGAGCTGGACAACCGGCGGCAAGCCTTTGTCCTGGAGCGGATCGACGGCGGACAGGTGCTCATCACCTGCTGTGAGGAGACAGGGACTCTGGCCCGGGACGGCAAGCGGTTCCAGGTGAAGGGCGGGACGCTGGTTCATGGATAGGAGGGAAGGCCGTGTATCTCCATTTGGGCCAGTCGGTGGTAACGCCGTACCGGGACATTATCGGGATCTTTGATCTGGACAACGCCTCCTGGTCCCACCTGACCCGCTCTTTTTTAGAGCGGGCGGAGCGGGAGGGCCGGGTAGTGAATGCCGCGGCGGATATTCCCAGATCCTTTGTGCTCTGTCAAGGCAAGGGGCGGGAAAGCCTGGTTTATCTCTCTCAGCTCTCCGCCGCCACCCTAAAGGGGCGGATGGAAAGCGGCGGATTTTGAAAAATACATCGATAGAACTAAGGAGGGCGAAGNGGGGGAAAGTCCCTTGAAACAGGAGATTTTNCCATNCTTCGCCANGGAACAAGNGAAGTTCNGGAGGTAACTATGAGCGAGGAACAGAAGTAATGTTTGCAGGAAGAACAGTGGCAGGACAGCGTCACCCAGACCGGGCACGAGTACGGCGGGTCTGAAATTCAGGTTTTGGAAGGCCTTGAGGCCGTCCGGAAGCGGCCCGGCATGTATATCGGCTCCACGTCCAGCTCCGGCCTGCACCACCTGGTCTACGAGATCGTGGACAACGCCATCGACGAGGCCCTGGCCGGCTACTGCAAGCACATCACCGTGGACATCCTCCCCGGGGATGTGATCAAGGTCACCGACGACGGCCGGGGCGTGCCTGTGGACATCCAGCCCCAGACCGGCCGGCCCGCTTTGGAGGTGGTCTACACCGTCCTCCCCGCCGGNGGTAAGTTCGGCGGCGCCNGCTACAAGGTCTCCGGTGGCCTCCACGGCGTGGGCGGCAGCGTGGTCAACGCCCTGTCCGAGTGGATGGAGGTGCGCGTCCACAAAAACGGCAATATCTACGAGGTGAAGTTCGCCCGGGGCAATATGACCCAGGAGATGACCATCATCGGAAAGACCGACAAGACGGGCACCGAGGTGGTCTTCAAGCCTGACCCGGAGATGTTCACCGACACCACCGAGTACGACTACGACGTGCTCCACACCNGGATGCGGGAGGAGGCCTTCCTCAACGCCGCGCTCCACATCNCCATCTCCGACCAGCGGGGGGAGGAGCCGGTNNGCGAGNCTATGNGCTTTGAGGGCGGNATCCGGGAGTTTGTCACCTTCCTCAACCGGAACAAGACCGCCCTCCATGAGGGAGTCATCTATGTCTCCGGTCAGAAGGACGACGCCATGGCGGAGCTGGCCTTCCAGTATAACGACAGCTATAACGAGACCATTTTGTCCTTCGCCAACAATGTCCACACTCCCGAGGGCGGCATGCACGAGGATGGCTTTAAGCGGGCGCTGACCAACGTCCTCAACGCCTACGGCAAAAAGTATAAAATTTTGAAGGACGAGGACAAGGTCTCCGGCGAGGACTGCCGGGAGGGCCTGTGCTGCGTCATTTCCGTCAAGCTCACCGAGGCCCNGTTCGAGGGCCAGACCAAGGCCAAGCTGGGCANCAGCGAGATCCGGACCCTGGTCAACGCCATCGTCACCGAGAAACTCACCGAGTTTTTGGAGGAGAACCCCGCCATCGGCCGGGCCATTCTGGATAAGGCCCTCACCGCCAACCGGGCCAGGGAGGCGGCCCGGAAGGCCCGGGAGTCGGTGCGCCGCAAGACGGCTCTGGGGGGCGCGGCCATGCCCGACAAGCTCCGGGACTGCAACATCAACGACCCCACGGTGACCGAGANCTACATCGTGGAGGGCGACNCCGCCGGCGGCTCGGCCACCCAGGGCCGGGACTCCCAGTTCCAGGCCATCCTCCCCCTGTGGGGAAAGATGCTCAATGTGGAGAAGGCCCGGGCGGACAAGGTCTACGGAAACGACAAGCTTCAGCCTGTCATTACAGCACTGGGCGCCGGTATAGGCGAGGAGTTTGACATCAACAAGCTGCGCTACCACAAGATCATTATCATGGCGGACGCCGACGTGGACGGCGCCCACATCCGCACCCTGCTTCTGACCTTCTTCTTCCGGTTCATGCGGCCCCTGGTGGAGGAGGGCTATGTCTACTCCGCCGTCCCCCCCCTCTTTAAGCTCAGCCGGGGCAAGACGGTGCGCCTTGCCTTCTCCGAGGAGGAGCGGGACGCCATCTCCGCCGAACTTCGCGGCGACAACCCCAACGCCAAGGTGGATATCTCCCGGTTCAAGGGCCTGGGCGAGATGGACCCCCACGAGCTTTGGGAGACCACCATGGATCCGGAGAAGCGGACCCTGCGCCGGATCACCCTGGACGACGCGGTGGCCGCCGACGAGACCTTCACCGTCCTTATGGGCGAGAAGGTGGAGCCGAGAAAAGAGTTCATCGAGCGCAACGCCAAGTACGCCGTCAATCTGGACTACTAAGGAGGCGAATGACCAATGGCAAGCAAGCAGAGAAACCATGTGGACCCGGAGGAATTTCGCTATCCGGATCAGATCATTCAGGAGTCCCCTCTGGTTCCTGAGATGGAGCAGAGCTACATCGAGTACGCCATGAGCGTCATCAAGGGCCGGGCTCTCCCCGATGTGCGGGACGGCCTGAAGCCCGTCCATAGGCGGATCCTATACGCCATGTACGAGGACAACCTGACCCACGACAAGCCCTTCAAGAAGTCCGCCACCTGCGTGGGCGACGTGCTGGGCCGGTACCACCCCCACGGGGACCAGTCGGTCTACGACGCCCTGGTCCGTCTGGCCCAGGACTTCTCCATGCGCTACATGCTGGTGGAAGGCCACGGCAACTTCGGCAGCGTGGACGGCGACCCCCCGGCAGCCTACCGGTATACCGAGGCCCGTTTGAGCAAAATTTCCGAGGAAATTTTGCGGGACTTGGAGAAGGAGACGGTGGACTGGGACCCCAACTTTGACGAGACCCGGAAGGAGCCGAGGGTCCTCCCCTGCCGGTTCCCTAACCTGCTGGTAAACGGCTCCTCCGGCATTGCCGTAGGTATGGCCACCAACATCCCCCCCCACAACCTGCGGGAGGTCATTGGGGCCTGTATCAAGGTGCTGGACGACCCGGAGGTCACCCTTCCCGACCTGATGGAGTGCGTCAAAGGTCCCGATTTCCCCACCAGCGGCATCATCATGGGCCGCAGCGGCATCCGCTCGGCCTACGCCACCGGCCGGGGCAAGGTCATCGTCCGGGCAAGGACGGAGTTTGAGGAGTACGGCAAGGACCGGATCCGCATCATCGTCTCCGAGCTTCCCTACCAGGTGAATAAGCGGATGCTCATCAAGTCCATGGCCGAGCAGGTGGAGGACAAGCGCCTGGAGGGCATCTCCGACATCCGGGACGAGACCGACCGCAACGGGATGCGGATCGTCATCGAGCTCAAGCGGGACGCCAACCCCCAGGTGGTCCTGAACCGCCTGTTCTCCCAGACCCAGCTCCAGTCCTCTTTCGCCATCAATATGCTGGCCCTGGTGGACGACCAGTCCCAGCCGAAAATTCTGTCCCTGCGGCACATCATCGACGAGTACCTGAAATTCCAGGAGGAGATCATCGTCCGCAGGACGCAGTACGACCTGCGGAAAGCCCAGGAGCGGGCCCATCTGCTGGAGGGTCTGCTCATCGCGCAGGACAATATTGATGAGGTCATCAAGATCATCCGTTCCTCCTACGACAACGCCAAGGAGAACCTGATGACCCGCTTCGGTCTGGACGACGTCCAGGCCCAGGCCATCTGTGATATGCGCCTTATCGCTCTCCAGGGCCTGAACCGGGAGAAGCTGGAGAACGAGTACAAGGAACTGGAGGAGCGCATCACCTACTACAACCAGGTGCTCTCCGACGAGGGCATGGTGAAGGGGATCCTGAAGGAGGAGCTCACCGCCGTGGCCGACAAGTACGGCGACGAGCGGCGCACCGAGATCCAGGACGTGGAGGACGAGATCGACATCGAGGATCTCATCGAGGAGGAGGACTGCGCCTTCACCCTCACCGCCGGGGGCTATATCAAGCGCCTGCCCGTGTCCACCTACCGGGCCCAGAAGCGAGGGGGCAAGGGCATCACCGCCATGGCCACCAAGGAGGAGGACTATGTGGATACGGTCTTCACCGCCTCCACCCACGACTATATCCTCTTCTTNACCAACATGGGCAAGGTACACCGGAAGAAGGGCTACCAGATCCCCGAGTCGGGCCGCACCGCCAAGGGTACCGCCATGGTGAACGTGCTGCCCCTGGAAGCGGAGGAGAAGGTCACCGCCATGATCCACCTGCGGGAGTTCCCCGAGGACAAATACCTGATGATGGTCACCCGGAAGGGCACGGTAAAGCGCATCCAGCTCTCCTCCATCTTCACCGCCCGGAAGGCGGGCATCCGCTGTATCACCCTGGATCCCGACGACGAGCTCATCGCCGTCCGGGAAANCGACGGGGAGCAGGNCATCCTTCTGGCCACCCACGAGGGCATGAGCATCTGCTTTAAGGAGAGCGACGTGCGCTGTATGGGACGGGATGCCTGCGGCGTTATGGGCATCCGCCTGCGGCCCAACGACTACGTGATCGGCGCGGCCCGGGCCAAGTATGACCACCAGGTGCTCATCGTCAGTGAGAACGGCTACGGCAAGCGCACCGAGATGGACGAGTACATCCGGGGCGAGGGCCCCCAGAAGCGGGGCGGCTACGGCATGAAGGGCTACCAGGTCACCGACAAGACCGGCCCCCTGGTGGGGGTGAAGGTGGTCAGCGACGAGGATGACCTGCTCATCATCAATGACGCCGGCGTCATCATCCGCATGGCCTGCGCCGACATCAACTGCTACAGCCGGGGCGCCCAGGGCGTGAAGCTGATGAACCTGCCAGAGGGGGTCAAGGTCATCTCCATCGCCCGCACCGACCACGAGGAGCCGGAGGAGGAGACCAAAGAGCTCCAGGGGGAGGAGATTGCCCCCGAGCAGACGGCTCCTGCCGAAGAATAAGCGGGAGAGACCCTGAAAGAGCGATGAAAACAGTCACCATATACACCGACGGGGCCTGCTCCGGTAACCCCGGCCCCGGGGGCTGGGGGGCTATCCTCCAGTATGGAAAATTCAAAAAGGAGCTCTCCGGCGGAGAGGCCCAGACCACCAACAACCGCATGGAGCTCACCGGGGTCATCACCGCCCTGGAGGCCCTGAAGGAGCCCTGCGTGGTGGAGCTCTACTCCGACTCCAAGTACGTCATCGATGCGCTGGANAANGGCTGGGCCAAGGGTTGGAANGNCCGGGGCTGGGTGAAGCCGGACAAGAAGCCCGCCCTGAACCCAGACCTGTGGGAGCGGCTTTTGGAGCTGTGCGNCTACCACAGGGTGAACCTGCACTGGGTCAAGGGCCACGCGGATAACGAATTTAATAACCGTTGTGATGAATTAGCGGTGGCGGANAGTCAGAAGTTCAAAAGGTGAAAGGGGGGAGCGAATGTGAAGAAGCATATCATAAATATATTGCTTATTGGGTTCTCCCTTGGTTTCGTTTTGTCGATTGTACGGGCCGCCTTGGAGGTCGACTACGACCAGTTCCTGCAATGGTATCTGTTGGTCGCCGTATTGGTCGTGGTGGGGGCGGTGGTCTTCAACCTTCTCTACCACAGGTGCTACCTGAAAAAGATGGCGCAGGCGGCANAGCTGCTGAAGGAAAACCGGCCGGAGGAGTATTTGGAAGCGGTGGAGCAGCTGCGCCAAAAAGGGAAGGGGAAGATTCTCCAGACCCTGTTCCGGCTCAACCTTACCGCCGGGTACTGTGAGACGAAGGAGTATGACAAGGCCCTGGCCATTCTGGAGGAGCTCTCCGGGGAAAAGCTGGGGGGAGAGATGATGCTGGTCCACCGGTTGAACCTGTGTCTGGTCTGTTTTTACACCGGTCAGCGGGAAAAGGCCCTGGAGGTCTATCGGGAGAACCGGGAGCTCTTTACTAAGTGGGAAAAGGGCGATGTCCACAGGGGCAGCTTGGCCATGTTGGAGATTTTTGCCGCCCAGGCCCAGGGCAGGACGGAGGAGGCGAAGGCCCTTCTGAACCAGGCAAAGNAGATCTATGACGAGCCCCGCTTCGCCGAGGATTACGCCATGTTAGATGCCCTTTTGCAGGGGTAACACATTANAAAAAAGCCCGCTGTCTAAATGACAGCGGGCTTTTTGCGCGTTTTTTACAGGTCTTTCGCCACGTCCTCCAGATAGTTGGGGGAGAGGTTCTCCACATCTCCGGCGTCGCAGGCCGTTGCCAGGGCNGGGTCGATGGGCAGCCGGGAGAGCACCTTCAGCCCGTGGGCAGAGGCGATCTCCTCGATATGGCTCTCCCCGAAGATGAAGTGCTGCTTGCCGCAGTCGGGGCAGCGGAAGTAGCTGTAGTTCTCCACAAGGCCCAGGATGGGCACCTGCATCATCTCCGCCATCTTCACCGCCTTTTCCACGATCATGCTCACCAGCTCCTGGGGGGAGGTGACCACGATGATGCCATCCACCGGCAGGGACTGGAACACGGTCAGAGGCACATCCCCCGTTCCCGGCGGCATGTCCACGAACATGCAGTCCACGTCCCCCCACTGCACGTCGCTCCAGAACTGCTTGACGGTGCCGGCAATGAGGCTGCCCCGCCAGACCACGGGGTCGGACTCGTTGGCCACCAGCAGATTGAGGCTCATGAGCTTGACGCCAGTGCGGGTGCAGACCGGGAGAATGCCATGGTCGTCCCCCATGGCCCGCTCGTGGACGCCGAAGGCCTTGGGGATGGAGGGGCCGGTGATGTCCGCGTCCAGGACGGCGGCCTGCCTGCCCAGCTTCTGGACGGCGGCGGCCAGGGAGGCGGTGCAGAGGCTCTTGCCCACGCCGCCCTTGCCGGACATGACGGCAATGACCTTTTTTACGTTGGAGTTGGGGTTGGCTTTGGCCCGGAAGTCAAATTCCTCCGTGCGCTCTGCGCAGCTTTCGCCGCAGGTGGAACAATCGTGGGTACATTCTGCCATGGTATCCGTCTCCTTTTCCGATATCCCGGTTACTTATATTGATAGCTTCCCCCGCCGATGAACTCCCGGAGCAGGGAATTTTTGGCCACCAGGTCGGGGTCGATGGCCTCGAAGGCGTCAAAGGCGGCAATGAGATCCAAAAGCTCTCCCCGCCGGGCGTTCTCCTGGGGCACCGCCCGCAGGATGGGCAGGGCGTAGTTCTTCATCACCGACACCTCATAGGGCAGAGAGGAGTCAAAGATGATGTCGGCGCTGTTTTTGTAGGGGGAGATGTAGAGCTTTTCCCCCCGGCGCACATTGGCCCACATGGCCAGGGTCTCGCTGACGTCGGTGCCCCGGAAGTTGTAGNCCCGCACCGCCCGTCTCGTCAGGCGCATCCAGGTGCCCTTGAACTTCACCTGTCCATCCTCCATCACATTGGAGCGGGCGGAAATATAGAGCTTGGTGGCCTCCGGATGAGGCCCGGCGATGCCGGGGCCCAGGGCGTGGATCCCCTCGAAAATGGCGATCTCGTTCTTTTCCAGCTTCAGCGGCCGGCCCCGNGCGTCNTTGCGCATCTGCCGGGCGAANTCGAACTTGGGGACGATGACCTCCTCCCCCCTGGAGAGCTTGGTGAAGGTCTCGTCCAACAGCGCCGCGTCCAGCATCTTGGGGGACTCAAAGTCAATGTCCCCCTCCGGGGTACGGGGGGCCGTCTTCCGATCCAGGGTCTTGAAGTAGTTGTCCAGCGCCACCGTATGGGTGCTGATGCCCCGCAGCTCCAGCTCTTCCTCCAGCTTTAGCGCGGTGGTGGTCTTGCCGGAGCCGGAGGGGCCGGAGAGAAGGACGATGGGACTTTTCTCCATCCGCGCCTCGATCTCGTCCGCGGCGGCGGAGATCTTCTTTTGATAGGCCCTGTCGCACTCCAGAAGGAAGGTCTCCGGATCGGCCAGAATGGCCTGGTTGATCTCGTGCAGCTGATATGCCATGGTCAGT
This sequence comes from Oscillospiraceae bacterium, assembly GCA_905219705.1. Classification (GTDB taxonomy): domain Bacteria; phylum Bacillota; class Clostridia; order Oscillospirales; family Oscillospiraceae; genus Vermiculatibacterium; species Vermiculatibacterium agrestimuris. Next base: position 14,811 of record CAJMXB010000030.1, read on the forward strand.
CTCCTTTCATCTCCAGAAGGAAGGGGGTCAAAGCGGCCTTTTCCCGGCAGATCTTGTCAATGTCCCGCAGGTATTCCTGGGGATACTTGGGGTTCACCACCCGTTCCAGCTTGCCCGTGCCGGGCCACACCAGCTTGGTCACCCCGCCGCCCCCCAGGGCCAGGATGGTGTGGAGCTCTTCCATCCTGGCGAANTTGGAGAGGCTTGCAAAGCCGGGCTTCGTCCAGCCCACNTTTTCAAAAGAGCCGGACATGTACTTTTGCCGGTAGAGGTAGTAGGGCTCGTACCCCGCCGCCCGCAGAGCTGTCCAGGCGGCGTCCAGCATTTCCTCCACCGNCCCTCCGGTGGGGAGGGNCTTGTGCTCCTCCATAAGCCGGGAGCCCTTTTTCAGGGCCAGGGTGTGGACGGTGACATTCTCCGGGGCCATGTCCAGCACCGCTTCCAGAGAGGCGGCGAAGCCCTCCGGGCCGTCCCCCGGCAATCCGGCGATTAGATCCATGTTTACGGCGAAGTCCCCGGCGGCGCGCACCTGCGCATAGGCCCTGCGAATGTCGTCTCCCGTGTGGGGGCGGCCCATCTGGGCGAGCACGGCGTCGTCCATGGATTGGGGATTTACCGACACCCGGTTCACCCGGTGCCGGGCCAGAACGGCCAGCTTTTCGGGCGTAATGGTGTCCGGCCGGCCCGCCTCCGCGGTGAACTCGGTGCAGCCGTCCAGGGGCAGGTGCGCTTCCATGGCGGAGAAAACGCTTTCCAGCTGCTGGGGGGACAGGGTGGTGGGGGTCCCGCCCCCCACATAGACCGTGCGGACGCTCCGCCCCGCATCCCTGAGCGCCTTGCCCAGAGCCTCCGTCTCCCGGCACAGCCCCTCCACAAAGGACTCCACCAGCNGAAGGCACTTGTCCACCGCCGCCGAGACAAAGGAGCAGTAGACACACCGGCTGGGGCAGAAGGGGATGCCCACATAGACCGAGACCTCCTCCGGCCTCAGGGCGGACTTGGCCGCCACGCTGTGTTGGGCGCAGTCCAGGGCCAGTTGGGCGCGGAGGGGGGAGACGTGATAGGTCTTTTCCAGCTCCTTTTGGGCCTGCTTTGGGGTGGCCCCGGCCCAGAGGGCGCGGGTGGGCAGCTTGGTGGGCCGTACGCCGGTGAGGCTTCCCCAGGGCAGGTCGCGGCCCAGCAGGGCGCTGCCGGCGTTATAAAAGGCCTGCTTCAACGCCCGCTGGACGGTGTGGTAGACCTCCTCCGGGGCCTCGTCCAGCTTCTCGCTGGGGAAGCGCACCACGCCGTTGTACCAGCCGTTGGCCCGAAACACCAGCGCGCACATGTTGGTCAGCTTTTTCCCCCGGTGAAGGGTGAAGACAACGGCGTTTTTTTCCTTTGCCAGGCTCTGGGGCGGCGGGTCGTCGGGGTATTCCGGTTTTTCGCCGGGGAAGAGGGTGAGCATCATCTGCTCGGCGGCGTAGTGGTAACGCTCTGCGTCCCAATCCACGTTGTCCGAGGTGAGCCAAAGCCTCATAGCCCCGCCCCCGTGGCCTGGCGCATATAGTAGTTGCCCCTGCGCTCCTGNTCCAGGGTGGAGAAGCCCTCGTGGCCGGGGAAGACCCGGAGATCTCCCTCCAGCTCTGCCAGGCGCTTGAGGGAGGCCATCATCTCCTCGTAGCTGCCGCCGNGCAGGTCGGTGCGGCCGCACTCTCCGGCAAAGAGGGTGTCCCCGGTGAAGAGGGCGTCCTGANANCGCANGCACACCGAGCCCTTGGTGTGGCCGGGGGTGGAGAGCACCTCCACCTGAAGAGCGCCCAGGGGCACCACGTCCCCGTCCCGCCACAGCTTCACGTTATGGAGCCCGGCGGTGTTCTGCATGGGAAGGGAGCAGTTNNCGTCCCCGGGGTGAAGATACGCCGGCAGATCGGGCAGCGCCCGCTGGAGGGCGGACACGCCGCCGATGTGGTCAAAGTGCCCGTGNGTGAGGAAGACACACCGCAGCTGCCAGCCGTTGTCCGTACACAGGCGCAGCACGCTGTCTGTTACGTCGTCCCCGGGATCAATGACCGCCGCCGCGCCACTGCTCTCATCTGCCAGAAGGAAGCAGTTTGTGTATACGGAGGGGATATAAATATGCTTGATATCCATTTTGTATTCACCTCACAGGGTATCTGTGTCCAGCAGAATGGTCACCGGGCCGTCGTTCTGGGAGAAGACCTGCATGTCCGCGCCAAACTCACCGTGCTCCACATGGAAGCCCCGCGCCTCACACTGGGCCATGAACCGCTCATNGAGGGGGNTGGCCAGGTCGGGNTTGGCCNNCCCGNANANGCCGNNCCGCCGGGACTTGCNGTCGGCAAAGAGGGTGAACTGGCTGATGACCAGCAAAGAGCCGCCCACCTGCTCCAGGTTCAGGTTCATTTTCTCNTTCTCGTCCTCAAATATGCGCAGGCCGCAGACCTTGTCCGCCAGCCTGTCGCAGGAAGCCTCGGTATCGTTGGGGCCCACGCCCAGCAAAACCAGAAAGCCGCCGTCGGTTTTGCCGTTTATTTTTCCATCGATCTCCANCCGGGCGTTCTTTACCCGTGTCACCACCGCTCGCATAGGGTTTCCTCCTTGCAGGATTTGAATAGAGTCAGGATAGATATGGATATTATATCTCCCCCGGCGGAAAAGGTCAACAGAAGGGGGGCGCTCTCTTGACAAACGAAGCCCGGCGTTATAGAATAACAGTGGCCGTAAGGACAAACTGAATACAGGGGCGCTGGACGCAAGTCCGGCTGAGATGTAAAGCGTAGATGCCGCTTTCGGTCCCTCGAACCTGATCCGGGTAATGCCGGCGTAGGAAGCGATTTAGCAGACGTCTTCTGTCTCCTTTTCGTACCGCAATGCGCCATCCCGGTTTGCGCTTGCGGTACTTTTTGTAAAGANAGGCAAAATTATGGAAAAGACATCTATGTCCCATGACCGCGTCCGTGCGATGGTGGAGGCCGCTTTGATGCTGGCTCTGGCCTATGCGCTGGACAACTTCGTCCCGCCCTTCNACCGCTTTCCCCAGGGCGGATCCATCGACCTGTCCATGCTCCCCATTCTGGTCTACTGCCTGCGCTGGGGCCCCAAGTGGAGCCTGAGCTGCTGCTTTGTCAACGGCGTACTCCAGTATTTCCTGGGCGGCGGCATTGCCATCTCCTGGCAGTCTATGCTGCTGGACTACGTGGTGGCATATACCCTGGTGTTCACCTGCGGCTTCGCTGCGGGGAAGAAGCTGGGCTGGCTGTGGGGGCCCATTATCGCCACGCCGGGCCGCTGGCTCAGCCTGACCCTGTCCGGAGCCCTTTTGTGGTATATGTACATGCCTGAGTCCTTCCTGGGCCTACCCATGACCAACGCCTGGGTGTATTCCGCCCTGTTCAACGGGGTGTTCTGCCTGCTGGTTCTGGCGGTGGATCTGGTGGCCCTGGGCCTGCTGCAGAGCGTGCCCGCCGTTCGCAAACAGATACTGAAGAAACAGAATTGAGGATTGATGCTATTGGGTACCGGTAAATTCAGCGGCGTACTGCTGGCCACCGACTTTGACGACACCTACTTTCCCGAGTCTGGCGTCCTGCCGAGGGCCAATCTGGAAGCGGTGGAGTACTTCAAGGCCCAGGGGGGCCTGTTCACCATCTCCACCGGCCGGGCCCACCGCACCTTCTCCCCCTTTCTGTCCATGGCCCCGGTGAATGTTCCGGTGATCCTCTCCAACGGCGCACAGCTCTATGACTTTGAAAAGGACGAGATGGTGCTGGAGACCACCCNTCCCACCACCATCGCCGCCGACCTTGCTGCCCTTGTGGAGAGGCACCCCACGGTGAGCCTGGAGGCCTACCACGGGGAAGAGGTGTACATCTGGAACCCAAACAGGTGGACACGGCACCACCTGAAAAAGGCCCGAACCGACGCTGTGGAGTGTCCCATCCTGGAGATGCCCCAGCCCTGGGGCAAAGCGATCCTGCACCAGGACAGGGAGCTGCTCCTCCCCGCCCAGGCGGATATCCTCCGCCTCTGGCCGGAGCGGTACGAGGCCATCTTCTCCAACGCCCACATGCTGGAGCTGACCGCCAAGGGAAGCACCAAGGGGGGCATGGTGCTGGAGCTGGCCCGGCGGCTGGGGGTGGAACGGGAGCACATCTACTGCGCCGGGGACAACCAGAACGACATCCCCATGCTTGCCGTCTCCGCCGTCCCCTTTGCCCCCGCCAACTGTGCCCAGGAGGTGAAGGACTGGGGCGCTAAGCTCCTGCCGGTCTGTGAAGAGGGGGCCATCGCCGCCCTTATCGGCGAGCTGGACAGGCTATATTCCTAAAACGAGCGGGCCTCCCCCAACAGGGAGGCCCGCCCTTTTTGTCCACAAAACATTTGCCAACGGCAGGAGAGTTTGGTATAATAGCCGCAAAATGGTGGCCGCCCCCGACCGGGCGGGATGAGAGGGAAAAAGCGAGGGGGCAGAGAGCATGAACGTCAGTCTCATCGGTATGCCGGGGGCGGGGAAGTCCACCGTGGGCGTTCTTCTGGCCAAGCGGCTGGGCTACGGCTTCCTGGATACCGACCTGCTCCTGCAGCGCCAGGAGGGGGCCCTTCTGCAGACGATCCTCGACCGCCTGGGCAACGAGCAGTTTCTGGACACCGAGGCGGAGGTCATCGCCGCCCTGGACTGCCGCAATACCGTCATCGCCCCCGGGGGCTCCGTCGTGCTCCGGGAGCTGGGGGCCAAGCGGCTCAAGGAGCTGGGGCCCGTCATTTTCCTGGACTTGCCCTGCGAGGCGGTGGCGCGCCGGCTGGGCAATCTGGCCACCCGGGGGGTGACCCTGGCTCCGGGCCAGACTCTGCGGGAGCTTTACGACTACCGCCGGCCCTTCTACCAGAAATATGCCGACTTTACCGTGAACGCCGACCAGCCTTATGTTGAGGACACGGTGGAGCTGGCGCTGGCTGTGCTGCGGCAGTTGTAAAATTTTCCGAAACGTGGTATACTGTATTCACCGATAGTTTCACGGCGCAGCCGTGTTTGGCCCCCTCCAGCGGAAGGAGGGGCCCGGCGGGAAACGCCGCTATAAATTTCCGCTCCTCCGCTCCGGGACGCACAGCTGTGCGCCCCCGCTTTGCCGTGGGTGGAAGGATCGACAAAAAGGAACGTTTTTATGACCTTTCAAGACCTGGGGCTCTGCCCTGAGCTCCTCTCCGCCCTGAAGGCGCTGGGCTATGAAAAGCCCTCCCCCATTCAGGAGAAAGCCATTCCCCCCGCCCTTAAAGGCNGGGATGTGCTGGGCTGTGCCCAGACCGGCACAGGAAAGACCTGCGCCTTCGCCGCCCCCATCCTCCAGCAGCTCAAGCAGCGCCCGGGGAAGGGCCGGCCCATCCGCGCCCTGATCCTCACCCCCACCCGGGAGCTGGCCCTCCAGATCCAGGAGAGCTTTGAGCACTACGGGAAGAACCNCTCNCTGCGCTCCGCCGTCATCTTCGGCGGAGTGNGCCAGCAGCCCCAGGTGGATAAGCTGAAGGCCGGGGTGGATATCCTGGTGGCCACGCCGGGGCGGCTGGAGGATCTCCACAACCAGGGCTTTATCCACGTGGAAAACCTGGAGATCTTCGTGCTGGACGAGGCCGACCGGATGCTGGACATGGGCTTTATCCACGACGTGAAGAAGATCCTGACCTGGCTTCCCAAGAAGAAGCAGACCCTCTTCTTCTCCGCCACCATGCCCCCGGAGGTGCAGGGCCTGGTGGATCAGCTCCTCACCGACCCGGTGAAGGTGGCGGTGGATCCGGTCTCCTCCCCGGTGGAGGCCATCGACCAGAAGCTTTACTACGTGGACAGGGGCAACAAGTCCAAGCTGCTGGCCATGCTGGTGAAGGAGCCGGAGGTGAAAAGCGCCCTCGTCTTCACCCGCACCAAGCACGGGGCCAACAAGGTGGCGGGGGATCTGCAAAAGGCGGGGGTGGCCTCGGCGGCCATCCATGGCAACAAGAGCCAGACCGCCCGCCAGCAGGCGCTGGCGGACTTTAAGACAGGGCGTGTCAAGGCCCTGGTGGCCACCGACATCGCCGCCCGGGGCATTGATATCGAGGAGCTGTCCCATGTGTTCAACTATAACCTGCCCGATGTGCCGGAGACCTACGTCCACCGTATCGGCCGCACCGGCCGGGCGGGCCACGGCGGCGCTGCCATCTCCTTCTGCGAGTTCGGGGAGAAGGAGCTTCTGGCCCCCATCGAAAAGCTCTTAAAAAAGCCCATCCCCGTGGTGGAGGGACATCCCTTCCCCATGGAGAACTTTGAGGCCCCCAAGCGGGATAAGCACGGCAAGATCGTCAACGCCGACGACGCAGAGGCCCGCCAGGCCGCCCGGGAGCGGAAGGCGAAGCGTGAGCATAGCTGCGCCCCGGCGGATGGACTGGAGCGAGGGCGAGCGACGCCCCCAAAGGGGGCAAAGACCAGCCCGAGTCGTAGGGAAGCCGCCGGGAAAAGCGCAGCCAATGCGAGCGTGACACCGCCACGTTCTCAGCAGTCCCAGCCCCCGCAGGGGGGACGGCGCACGTCCCCGGCNCAGACGTCCGCNGCCGGNAAGCGGANANCCGCNGGCTACAAGCCCAGCAAGACTCTGGACGAGGCCCTTACCGCCGTGGCCCCCGGGGGAATGGCCGATGACCCGGCGAAGGCCGCCGCCTTCGCCGCCTGGATGGCGGAGGAACAGGCCATCCAGGCCAGGTATTACCACGACGCCCTGGCGGGGGAGGAGGTCATGGACGCCACCGCCCGTCTTCTGGCCCCCAAGGGCAGCGGCCAGAAGCGGCAGACGCCGCCGGCCCGACCGGAGACGTCCCCCAAGCGGGGACAGCGCCCTGCCGGCCCGTCTTCCAAGCAGGAAAAGCGGGCTGACAAGCCGCAGAAAAGCCGGCAGTCCGCCCCCAAGCGATCCAAGTCCGCCCAGCCCCCGAAGGA